>JAGQPX010000012.1 GCA_020426505.1 Planctomycetaceae bacterium
CGTGCGATGCGTTCGGCGTGTTGCCGCCCGTCAGCAAACTGACACCCGCACAGGCCGAATATCACTTCATCAGCGGCTACACCGCGAAAGTTGCAGGCACCGAAGTTGGCGTGACCGAGCCGGAAGCGACCTTCTCTCCCTGCTTCGGCGGACCGTTCCTCGTCTGGCATCCCGGCAAATATGCCAGCCTCCTGTCGGAGAAAATCCAACAGCACGGCGCCAATGTCTGGCTGATTAACACCGGCTGGACCGGCGGCCCCTACGGTGAAGGAAAGCGAATGAAGCTTGCCCTCACACGTGCCATGATCGCTGCCATCTACTCCGGCGACCTGGCCGATGCACCGACGGAGCGAGATCCGATCTTCGGCTTCGAGGTGATCACCGCATGTCCGAATGTGCCCAGCGAAGTCCTCAAGCCCCGAGACACCTGGTCAGACCCGGAAGCCTACGATCGGACGGCTCACAAACTGGCTGCACTGTTCCAGGACAACTTTACCACCTACCGCGACGGCGTGAGTGCAGAGGTTGTTGCCGCCGGTCCACAGCTGTAGCATCGACAGAGGTCATCGCCTCGTAGCTGAACTCGCCAGAGTGGAGACTTCGGCCTTGATACTGCAAGGCTGAATTCTGGCGAATCCGGCTACTCTCTTGCCCAAAAGGAGAGACCATGCTCCGTTCGATGCTGTTTGCTGCCGTCGCGTTCGCATGCTTGTCTGCCTCGCAGGTCCACGCTGATCCGCCCGAGCCGTATTACGATCTGGGAGAGATTCAGTACGACACATCGACCGACTCGAAGCAGGCCCAGCTGTGGTTCGATCGTGGGCTCGGCATGTGTCTTGGCTTCAATCATGAGGAGGCCGTGCGGTGCTTCGAGCGGGCACTGCAAGCCGATGCCGAGTTTCCGATGGCGTGGTGGGGCATCGCCTACGCCTTGGGCCCCAACATCAACAATCCGCTCAACGAGGTGCATCAGGTCGCGCAGGCGTCACTCGCAGCCCGCATGGCAGATTTATATGCTGATCAAGCCAACGACACCGAGCGAGGCCTCATTGACGCCATCAAACAACGGTACGTGCTCCCGGTCCCCGAAGACCGCACGCCGCAGAACAAGGCCTACTCCAACGCGATGCGCAAATTGCACGAACAGCATCCGGAAGATGCTCTCATCACGATGCTGTTCGCTGATTCGCTGATGATGCTCCATCCTTGGAAGCTCTGGTCGCCCGACGGCACACCTGCACCTGTAACTTCCGAGTTGGTCGCCCTGCTCGAAGCGGGACTCGACCAATGGCCCGATCATCCGGGGCTGTGCCACCTCTACATCCACACGATGGAAGCCTCGCCGACGCCCGAAAAAGCACTCCCCGCTGCGGAACGTCTGCAGGACATGGTGCCCGGGTCAGGGCACCTCGTCCACATGCCGTCACACATTTACGTGCTGGTGGGCGACTATGAAATGGTCATTGCCACGAACGAACATGCGATCGCTGTCGACGAGGAGTTCCTCGAAGCGGAAGGGCCATACAACTTCTACACGTTGTATCGTGTTCACAACTATCACTTCCTCGTGTACGGAGCCATGTTCGATGGCCAGCGGGACCTCGCCATGCAGGCGGCTCGCGATCTGGTCAAGACCATCCCCGAGGATTACCTCAAAGCTCAGACCGACTTCCTTGATGCGTTCATCCCCACGCCGCTGCACGTAATGGTCCGTTTCGGAATGTGGGACGAGATCCTCGACGAACCGGAGGCACCCGAGTACCTGCCCGTAACGCGTGCTATCCGGCGTTATGCCCGAGCGGTCGCCTATGCAGCGACCGGTCGTGTCGACGAAGCCGAAGCGGAGCATCAGGCATTCCTGGACGAAAAGGCTCGCGTGCCGGAGTCCAGCTTTCTGTTCCAGAATGCCTCGCTCGACATTCTGGGTGTCGCCGAGAAGATGATCGCGGGCGAGATCGCCTACCGCCGCGGTGAGTTCGATGAGGCCTTCGACCATCTCCGCGAAGCGGTCCAACGGGATGACGGCCTCAACTACGACGAACCGTGGGGCTGGATGCAACCGGCCCGCCACGCCCTCGGTGCACTCCTGTTAGAGCAAGGCCACTTCGACGAAGCAGCCGACGTCTACCGAGCCGACCTCGACCGCCACCCCAACAACCCCTGGGCTCTCCACGGCCTCGCCGAATGCCTCGACCACCAAGGCCGAAGCGAAGCGGCTGGCATGCTCCGCCAACAACTCACCACCGCCACCAAACGCGCCGACGTGAAGATCGACCGCTCGTGCTTCTGTCGCACGGGCGATCCAACGGAATCGCAGTGAGTCAAGATTGACCGCAGAGGACGCGGAGAGCGCAGAGGTGTAGGGCTACGGTTGCGACGAACGAACATGACCGCACTTTACACAACTCCAGTCACCCGTCTGCGCACCCAGAATTCTCTCATTCTGGAAATCATGCACACATTCTGTGTTAGTAGCGCCGCGAAGAGAGCGTTTGGTGATCTTCCCCTGGTACTCACCACTGATTGAGTAATCCTGACCAGTCATCGAGTTGTGACGGCGACCTCTGCCATTGCGCCAAATGATATGTCCACATGTGCAAGCAAGATCTTGAGGAACGGGTGGTTCTTGCCATGTTCGGAACAAGGTGTAATGGCAGCTACATTTTTCGCAAGACAACGGAATAGGGTCAAGGGTGTCTGGTTGCTTCATCGGATTCGATTTCCTCGCTATAGCCTGTTCGCAACCAAAGCAGGTTGTACCAATCGACGTCAATTAAGAGGTTACATCGAGTCTGAATAACAGTGGGTCCAGTGTTGTCGTTATCAATGAGGACAGATACAAAAACGGGACTATGCACTTGAGAAAGCAGGTTTGTGAACCCTGATCCGGCTCCGAGTGTCATGTCATTTCAACAGGGTCAGCACTGAGACGCCCATCGCTTTCGCAAACTTACGCAACGTACCAATGCGCGGATCACTCCCTTTCAGAAACTGTGAGACAGCCTGACGCGCTGACGACGGCGAATACCCCATCGCCTCGCCTATCTCTTGGTACGTCTTCCCGGACGCCTGTAGCCGCTCTCTGACGGCTTCCATGACCGGGTCTTCATGCGGTTCGCTTTCCATGTTGGGAATCGTACGTCTTTCCACAAATCCTGTCAATAGAGCATTGACAGGCGCACGGACGGTCTATATACTATAGACACACAAGCAACAGGGAGAACAAGACATGACGCTACTTGAAATCGCCAGAATGACTGAGGAACAGGCCCGCGAGTATCTTGAGGGTCTACGGTGGCCGGACGGTCCGGTTTGTCCTCACTGCCAGTCTACGGACGTGACGCGGATGAACGGTGAAGCTCACCGTCCCGGTTGCATCCAGTGCAACAACAGCGAATGTCGCCAGCAGTTCACCGTCACGGTCAAAAGCGTGATGGAGAGTAGCAAGGTGTCACTCGTCAAATGGGTGCTGGCCTTTCACTTGATCTGCTCGTCAAAGAAGGGATTCTCTGCCCTGCAACTGCAACGCGAGTTGGGCTTGGGAAGCTATCGGACCGCGTGGTTTATGATGCACAGAATCCGTCATGCTCTGGCCGAAGGCGAACTGACCGAGCCGACCATGCAGGGAGCGGTTGAGGCGGACGAAAGCTACTTCGGTGGGAAACCACGCCACAACAACAAGCACACGGACGCCCCTGCCAAACGTGGTCGTGGCACGAAGAAAACGCCAGTGGTCGTGCTGGTCGAACGTAACGGCAAGGCCCGCACGAAACCCGTGAAGCGAGTCAACGCGAAAACCCTACACGCCGAGGTACTGTCGACGGTCCGCAAGAATGCCGTTCTCATCACTGACGAGTGGCCCGGCTACCTTGGACTCGGACGTCACTTCGACGGCGGACACGAGACCGTCAACCACAGCGAGAAGGAATACGCTCGGTTCCACCCAGAGAGCGGCTTGCCGATCCACAGCAATACGGCGGAGTCATTCTTCTCGCTGATGAAGCGGGGCTACATGGGCATCTACCACACGATGGGGAAACAACACCTGCACCGCTACTGTGCGGAGTATGACTTCCGCTGGAATCACCGCAAAGTGTCGGACCACGAGCGGATGGAAGCGGCGATTCGCCAGGCTCCCGGAAAGCGGTTGCTGTACGAAACACCTCAAGAGAAAGACTGTTCCTGATTGACCTCCCCTTGGCGCACTGCATATGATGAGTGTCGGCAGGTGTGCGCCGGACCACTCTCAGGCCCCTTTCAGGTGGCAGCCGTTTTACGCGGTGGACTCTGAGACCGGGGGCCTGCCATTTTTCGTACGGTGTCCCATTCCGACAGTGCCATTTCTTCGGTAGCGTCGGACGGGAATGGTTTTACGCCATAGCTTAGAATTCTGTCGCCGTTTCGATAGAACGTTCGTTCAAGCTCTGCAATGTACCTTCCTTCCGTGATTCCGTACTCAGGGTGCTTCTCGATAGCAGTGGAAAATGCGCTTGCAAGTGCGTCGGCAATCTGTAGTCCTCGGTACGCTTGGTGAGGCTTCGATTCAACATGCTCACTGTCGATGACGCCCCACTCAATTCCTGATCCCCCATTCCGCCTGAGCAAGTTCAGGTAGCTTTGAAACTCGGTGCGCGAAAACACCCTTCGGTGAGAGAACACAACGTGTGCCGTTCCATCACCACCGACAGGTCTGCTTCTGTCAGCGTACCGATCACGACAGAGCCACGACACACGCTCAAGCAGCAACTTTGAGGCATAGTGATATAGATACCTCTTCTGCCGAAAAGCCACCCTGCCGAACAGGCTTGGCTTATGCATCGCCACCACAACAGGCCGCATCGATGCTTTCGCGATCTCACGGCAATAGAGAACCTTGTGCTCATGCTTCAGGTCGGCGAAGTGAATGGCTTTACTTGCTTGCCGGCCCATTGCCGTGCGTGCCGCATCGACACACTTCACTTGGCTCAGTTCCGTATCTGCCCGAAACACTGCTGCACCAAGCGTCAGCCACTCGGATGACCCCTTGTTGCCACTCTTGTTTATGAACCGCCAACCCTCATCCCCGGACTCGTCCACATAGACAATGAATGAGTGGTCTCCACTACTGCAAATGGCCATGATTCCGACCTACTGGAAAGGCTGCCTTGCCTATCCGAGTGGCCGACGCAATCTCGCTATGCTGAAATGGCATTGACGGACCTCCATGTCCTCCCTACCATCACGCTAGCACGCATGCAAATCCTGCGTCGTGCAACTCGCTCTCCGGTCTGGTCTGTCACAACCATTGCAAGACCGAGAGGGCAACTTGGAAAAACGTCACGAAGTCGTGGGAACCGTTCTCACGGCTTCGCGGCATTCTAAGAAGCCACAAAGCGCGCGCCTACAGGAGTTTAGGTCGAACCATGTCACGCATCGACGACCACTTGCGCAATGCTCTTGACGTAACTCCGCAGAGCGATCCGGAGATGACGGGCAACTGGTCAGTCTACCGCACCACAGAAGACGGCAATCGCGTTCTTGTCGAAGGCGACTTGCCGGAAGAGATCGCCCGGCAGATGGTCGCCGACTACGCTGCTGAGGGGGATACGACACTTGAGGCCGTAGAGGGATAGCTATGGGACCGATGGAACTGGCTGTGATTGCTGTGATGGCCCTGATTGGGTTCATTGTCATCAAGGCAATGCGTTCATCACGCCGGGACAAATGACGCGCGATCCTGCTTTCTCAAGTGTATAGTCCCGTACAAAAATATGAAGTTGGCGCTGCGAAATAGAATCGCCAGTCGCACGAAGCTTCATCCATCGACATCAGCCTCTCGCCAACCGTCGGCGGTTTCTATGTACAGAACTCCCTGTTTGATCGACATGCGTTCTGATTTCCACATCACGTTTCCATCGCGAGACATTTCCAAGGAAACTGTGCGCCGATTGAACATGCCATTTCCTTGTCCCTCGAATTGGCCTGTGATGGTCGCGGATGATGAGCGGTGTTTCCATACGTTGATACTTCGACTCACGTCTCCGCCATGGGCAAGATAGCCTTCTGGCCCCAGGATCTTATGAATGTCAATGCCCAAAGGATTCTCGTGAGCAGAATGACGCTTTGCAGATTGTGGTGTCTGGAGTCGCATGGCGACTTGGTTGCCGGACCACTTTTTGTTTCCAGGACCGAGATCCAACCAATACTGAATGTGCATTGCTTTCGTGCCATCTGAGAATCTGTAACGGTGATCGGAATTGTCGTAGAGCCAACCATCGATGTACCGCAAGTCCGTGGATTCATGAGTGATTTTCCCGAAATGCTTCGCGTCGACCTTCATAGTTGCCAGATTGTCTGCAATTGTGATTGTGTATAACTTTCCTTCACCAGCAATTAGCCATTGTTCTTTTGTGGGATCGGCAAGCTCAGCGAGTTCTTTGAGTGAGAATCCATTCATGCGCACATCTGGTTCGCGTCCTTCGGCCAAAGTGACAGACGCCCATGACGCCCATGTTGCGAGGTTATCTTGCTGCGGAAGCCGGAAGCGAACGCATGTTTCTCCGTCATGTTTTGGGATCGCTTTCTTCACTGCCGCAGCAACATCAAGAAGTTCATCCTCACTCATTCTTGATGAGATTTTGACGTGAACGTATCGGCAGTCATCATGGTTCCAGATCTTCGTTATCGTTGGATTGCCAGCACGCGAAATCGCAGTAGACAGAACCAGCAAGATCATAAATGCGAAAGAAACTCGAAACACCGCCCTGCGACTTGATGGCATATCTCCGCAGGAGCATTCCAACACTGAATGAGAATTTCTATGTACAAGTGTTCGATCTTTCATGATGAGTACCTTTGCCGCGATGAATCAAGTCTGTTCATTCCGATTGCATCCCTGCGAATCGTGTCCATGACCACTGCAAGAATCAATCCCATTCGATTCGTTGGCTATTGCTACCATAGGTCCGAAACGAGTTGAATCGCAGACTTGCCAATGTTTCGATAGTTCATCACTGAATCAAAAATACCCCGTGTCCGGTTATTCTGGTTACACTGACGGCTCGTGGCCGGGGCTGGACCAACGGGAAGCCCCGGTGTGCGTGCATTCGGTCTTCGTCGATCCTACCCACGGACTCCGGGGCTTCGGACTTCGTCCTCCAGCCCCGGCCACACGTCAGGATGCTCAAATCGCGAGACTGAGAAGCATGCTCCCCCCAGCACTCCTGTCTACTTGTCGCTCGGCGGAAACGGTGGCAAGTCTCCTTTGCGTAGCCAGTCGTGCTCGGCAGCGCGCACACCCAACACAATGACGTCTTTGTTCTGAATCGTGAACAGGATGCGGTTGCCGGGCTGTGATCCCAAGCCGAACAGAGCTTCCCGCAATTCGTAGGGGAAGTCCTCGTTCTCATACGCAAAGGAGCAAGATTCTGGAAATTCATCCAGCGCTCTGATCTTCCCCCAGATGGCGTCTGCCCACTTTTCTGCCTGAGCAGCTGAATGATGCTCGGCCCACCAGTCGGCGTTGCGGCGGATGTCGCGGTAGGCCTCTTCGACAATCCGCAGGCGATAGCTCATGTTGCAGAACGAGAAGTGAACCCCATCTCGTCGCGAAGACGTGTCTCCGCTTCATCGACGCTCATCGTTCGGCCGGATTGCATGTCGTCAATCGCACGAGTGAGCGACTCGTGGGATTCCTTGCGGTAGAACGCTCGTCGCATCTCTTCGGCGATGCCGGCATCCATGATGACGAACGTCTGCTCGGATCCTTCGGCCTGACATTCCACACCACGGGGATGCTGCGAGGCCTGCTCGGATTGCTCGGGTGTGAGTCGGATCATGCCGTCATTCTACCACAAGAGAACATCACACGGTCAACTCGAATGTGAGTCACTCAATCTTCAATGAGTACACGTCTGCTTCGCTCATCACCATGTGGAGGACGACGGGTTGACCGGTCAGGGATTGCACGCTGGTGTTTCCGTTCCAGCTGATGCGGCGCCGGGTGCGGCGTTTCGATGCAAAAAACGCACGCTCTGTCTATGGTCCTCCGTTGGAGACGTTACACTTATTTGCGTCCCGTTGTCGAATCAGATGAACCATGATTGCACATTCCTCAGCTCTATTCTTGACCGTGTTTTGCCTTCTCTGTGGCGTGGGGATGCGGTCGTCGCACGCTCAGTCGGCTGTGCCCATAGACCTTGGCAGCCGTCGTGAATTGTTCATTGACGACTATTTCATAGACGAGATGAAGCATGTTCAACTTCTGGTCCATCAGCCAGCGCGAAAGGAAATCGCCGTTGTCTGCGACAAGCCGTGGGAGGGAAACGGATGCGGGTACTTTACTGTCCTGCATGATCGCCGGGAGTCGGTTTACCGAATGTACTACCACGCCTGGCAGATCCCCACAGGCATTGAACCGGGCGGACCGCTGACCATTGCCTACTTCGAGAGTCAGGACGGGATCCAGTGGGAACGGCCCAATCTGGGACTGTGTGAGTTCAATGGTTCCAAAGACAACAACATCATTCTGGACAAGCTTGGCGACGGGGGTCGCTGTCACGATTTCTCTCCCTTCATCGATACCAATCCTGCGTCGACACCGGATGCGCGGTACAAGGCAGTCGGTGCGGGGTTTGAAAACAAAAAAGGGATCTGGGTCTATCAGTCACCGGATGGGATTCACTGGGCACCAATGGCGCCGGGTCCAGTCTTCGAGCAGGGAGCTTTCGACACGCAAAACATCGCTTTCTGGTCACCCACGGAGCAGCAATACATCTTGTATTACCGGGTGTTTTCCGAAGGCGGCTACTCCGGCACGCGGCTGATCAACCGGGCCATTTCGGATGATCTCCTGCACTGGACCGATGAGGGGACGATCGCATTTCCCGAGGGAGAAGGACCGCAACCACTCGCTCAGTATTATGTGAACCAGATCAAGCCCTATGAGCGAGCGCCGCACCTCTCAATCGGGTTCCCCGCTCGCTATGTCGATCACGGACTGACGGAGTCGGCTCGGTTGCTGCCCGAGTGGAACTTGCGGGAGAAACGGATGACGGTGACTCCCCGCTACGGCACGGCCATCACCGATTCGATTTTCATCACCAGTCGCGACGGCATGAACTTCCGGCAGAGCAACGATGTGTTCCTGCAGCCCGGTCTGCGAACGCAGCACAACTGGTCATACGGGGACAACTACATCGCCTGGCATGTCGTCGAGACCGAGTCGACCGATGACGACTCGCCTCGTGAGCTTTCGCTTTATGCGACGGAGTCGTACTTCACCGGTCGCCAATCCCGCTTGCGGCGATACACCTTGCGTATCGACGGCTTCGGATCGATTCACGCCAAGCTGCAGACAGGGGAGTTCACCACAAAGCCGATCCGCTTTTCGGGGCAGGAACTCTCGTTCAATGTCGCAACGAGTGCTGCCGGGTTCGTTCAGGTTGAGATCCGCGAGCAGGACGGCTCTCCGATTTCCGGATTCACCCTTGATGAATGTGACATCATCTATGGTGACTCACTTGATCGCCGCATCAGTTGGAACGGCAACAGGAGTGTCGATTCGCTGACTGGTCGCCCTGTGGTGCTGCGCTTGGTCATGCGCGAGGCGGATGTCTACTCGCTGAAGTTCGAGTGATGCTGACGGCGCGATCTGCACTACGCAACGATTTCGTGGACCACCCGTGATGGCTCCACGCCCGTCAAGCGCTGGTCGAGGCCCTGGAACCGGTAGGTCAACCGGGTGTGATCGAAGCCGAGCAGGTGCAGAATCGTCGCGTGCAGGTCGTGGACATGGACCGGGTCGGCTGTCACGTTGAAGCCGAACGGATCACTCTCGCCGAGTGTCACACCCGGCTTGATCCCGCCACCGGCGAGCCACATCGTGAAGCAGTTGGGGTGATGGTCGCGACCGTCGTCGCCGCCCCCCTGGACCATCGGCGTGCGTCCAAACTCGCCTCCCCAGACGACAAGCGTATCTTCCAGCAGGCCGCGTTGCTTGAGGTCTTTGATTAAGGCGGCTGCGGGCTGGTCGGTGTTTTTGCAGTTCTTTTTGAGGTCATTCACCAGATTGCCGTGCTGATCCCACGCCTCGTGAAAGACCTCGACGAATCGGACTCCCCGTTCGACGAGTCTCCGCGCGAGCAAACAGGTGTTGGCGAAGGACGGCTCGCCCGGCACTGCCCCGTACATCTCGAGGATGTGTTCCGGCTCTTGCGTGAGGTCCATCGCACTTGGTGCGCTGGCCTGCATGCGGAAGGCCATTTCAAAAGAGTTGATTCGCGTCGCAATCTCGGGATCGCCCACATCATCAAGATGTTTGCGGTTGAGCGAGTTGATTGCATCCAGCGAGGATCGCTGCAACTCCGCATCGACGCCGCGCGGGTTCGAGAGGTACAGCACCGGGTCGCCCGTGTTTCGAAAGGTGACACCCTGATGCACCGTTGGCAGGAATCCGCTTCCCCAGTTGGAGTTCCCGCCGCTGGGGCCTTTCGTCCCGGTGCTGAAGACGACGAATCCCGGCAGGTCGTGTGACGCATTGCCCAGTCCGTACAGCGTCCAGGCACCGAGGCTCGGTTTGCCGAACTGCTGCGACCCGGTGCTCATCAGAATCTGTGCGGGAGCATGATTGAAGGCATCGGTGGACATCGATTTGACGATGGCGATGTCGTCGACAATGTCAGCCGTGTGAGGAAGCAGCTCCGACAACTCGGCTCCGCACTCGCCGTGCCTGTCGAATTTGAACTTTGGCCCGAGCAGAGTTGAGTTCGGGTTGATGAACGCAGCCCGATAACCTTCAATCAGTTCGGCAGGTGGGAGCGTGCCGTCGTACTTGGCGAGTTCGGGCTTGTTGTCGAACAACTCAAGATGACTGGGAGCCCCGGCCATGAACAGGAAGATGACGTTCTTCGCCCGAGGTGGAACATGCGACCGTTGCGGATCGGCAGCCGCGTGCGCCATGTTTGCGGCTGTCAACTGCTGCAAGGCGATTCCACCGAGCCCGACGCCGCACTCTTGCAGGAACCAACGTCGGGCGAGTGTCTGCTGAGGAACTTGTCGAAAGACGTGTCGGAGATTTGTCATGATCAAGCGTCGATACTCATTGTCAGGACTGCGAAGGAAGCGGTCAGTTTCGGTTCGTCAACGTCATTCATTCGTGATCGTTTCATCCAGATTCAGGACCACTCGCGCGAGTGCCGTCCAGGCTGCCAACTCGGGGGCGGTGACTCCTTCGGGTAACTCATCCGCATGCTCCTCGCGGTCGCTGATCAACGGCCACGGATCGGCGCCCTCGTGTTTGAACTTGCCGCGTTGTTGGTGCAGAAATGCGGACAGCACTTCCGCTTCATCCGGCTGAGGATCTCGTGCGACACAGCGGCGGAAGGCGAAGCGGATTCGTTCGGCGTCGCTGCTTCCGGATGACGTGATGGTCTCGACCGCCAACGATCGGGCACATTGGACGAACAGCGGCTCATTCAGTGTGGTCAGCGCCTGCAGTGGAGTGTTCGATCGGGCGCGGCGAACGCACGCGACGTCACCATTCGGGGCATCGAAGGTTTGCAGCACGGGGTATGGCACAGACCGGAAGCGGAACGTGTACAGACCACGGCGATACTGATCGGGGCCTGTGTCATAAGCCCAGACCTTCGGTCCGTAACTGGCCGGACGCTGGAACAGAAACTCCGGTGCGGGAGGATACACGCTCGGTCCGCCCACCTTGGGATTCAGCAATCCGCTTGCCGCCAACGCGATGTCTCGCACCAGTTCGGCGTCGACGCGATATCGCGGACCTCTGGCCAACAGCCGGTTCGAGGGATCCTGGTCGTACTTCTCTGGTGTCACGACCGACGACTGGCGGTAGGTCGCTGACGAGACGATCAACCGATTCAGATGCTTCAGGCTCCAGCCGTTCTCCATCAATTCGACGGCCAGCCAGTCGAGCAACTCGGGATGTGTAGGCGGTTCGCCCTGTGTTCCAAGGTCTTCAGCCGTGGTGACAAAACCCGTTCCGAAATAGGCCTGCCAGATGCGATTGACGATCGCGCGGGCCGTCGTGGGCGACTGTCGATCGACCAGCCAGTGTGCAAACTCCAGCCGCGACGAGTCAGCAGTCTCTGCCAGAGGATGCAGGAACTCGGGCACACCAGGTGTCACAGCTTCCTCCGGCTTCAGGAAGTCACCCCGGTTGAGGCGATGCGTCTTTCGCGGCTCGTCCCGTTCCGACAAGACGAGTTGTGTGGTTCCCTGCGGATGTTGTTGCCACAGCGACTCGATGCGGTCGTTCGCATCCTTCCAGTCCGCCACTGTCTTTCGCCATTCACTGAAAACCAGTGCGGTCTGTTGAGAGGTCCGTTCCGACACAGGGATCTCAAGAGCCTGTCGAACGGCTGCCGGGATCGGATCAGCCTGTGCATCGGCTGCAGAGGTCACCGAGAATCGGAAGCGACCGAGGTTGTTGTTCTGATTGTCATCACTGTTCCACCCACCGTGTTGCTGTTTGAGCTTGATGTTGATCCGGAATCCCTGTTCGTTTTCCAGCGGCTTCTCCAACACAAAGACCGCATTGTGGGGCACGTTGCTCCGTCCAGGGCCGATATCCTGAGTCCATGCCGTCAAGTCGTTGCCGTCGTTTGCATATTCAATCGGACCGGTCACTCGCTGCTTGTCGGTCTTGTCATTGAAACTCGTGTCGAGCGGCTGCTCCGATGGATTGACGTCAGCCGTGGCGTGGGAGAACTTCAACTCCGCGACTTGATCCGGCTGATCAAGGGGCGCAGCTGTCGCAGTGAACTCGGTCAGACCGGATAGGCCAAAAATCGACCGACCGGGACCGCCGTGCGGCAGGCTCGGATCGTTGAGCAGTTCGAGCTTCACTGCGTTGATGGTTGGCACTTCGACATCGACGGTGAACTCGGTCGTGTGCTTCGTCGGTGCATAGCCGGCCGCCAGGATGGACCCATCCTCCAGGAGGTAGTGCTTCTGTCCACCGCTTGTGTCCAGTTTGGGCCGAACGATGTGCCACTCAGGCTGATCCTGTCGGACGGATTCTTCCCATTCCGCAATGCGATCAGGCCAGTCGGTTGCTTCGTTCCGAAGGCTGTCTTCGATCCGCTGAATCTCGCCCAGAATCTCTTGCCGTCGCTGTCGTTGCTCGTCCGTGTAGACGGTGTGTTGGGCCTCGTGGCAGTTGTTAAGGAAGGCGAACATCCGGTAGTAGTCCACCTGTGTCAACGGATCGTATTTGTGACTGTGGCACTGCCCGCATTGAATGGTCAGTCCCAAGACGGCTTTGCCGATCGCATCCATCCGGTCGAACATCGCCTCCATGCGGAACTGCTCAGGGTCGATGCCACCTTCCTCGTTGATCATCGAATTCCGCAGGAAACCCGTGGCGACGATCTGGTCTTGTGTGGCGTCCGGAATCAGATCGCCGGCGATTTGCTCGACGATGAACTGGTCGTACGGCAGATCATTGTTGAGAGCATCGATGACCCAGTTGCGATACATCCAGACGAACCGCGGCTTGTCTTTCTCGAATCCGTCAGAGTCTGCATAGCGCGCGGCATCGAGCCACAGGCGGCCCCACCGCTCACCGTAGTGAGGTGAGTCGAGCAACCGTTCGATGTTTGTCTCGATCCCCAGTTCTGTCTGGTCAGCGAGGAGTTGATCAACCTCTTCAAGTGTGGGAGGGAGCCCGATGAGGTCCAGCGACAAACGCCGCAACAGCGTCACCGCATCGGCTTCCGGAGAGGGGGACAATCCATGTTGCTCCAACCGGGCGAGGATGAACGCATCAATCGGATTGCGGACCCACCCCGCGTTCTCAACCTCCGGCACCTCCGGTCGAACGGGTGCAGTGAACGCCCAATGTGCTGCGTACGGCGCCCCCTGAGCAATCCACTCACGCAGAATCTCAATCTGCTCGGGCTTCAATTCCTTTCCAGAATCGGGCGGCGGCATTCGTTCACCATCCGCGTCACTGGTGATGCGAATCATGAATGGGCTGTCGTCCGGTTGACCCGGCACGATCGAATGACTCGCCCCGTTGACATCACCGGACCCATCAAAATGATCGAGCCTCAGGTCCCCCTCACGGTGCTCCGCGTCGGGCCCATGACATCCGAAACAGTTGCTTGCCAGTATCGGACGAACATCGCGGACAAAGTCGATCTCGTCAGCCGTGAGTGTCCCCGGTGAACAGACACCGATCATGAACCACAACAGAATCACGACGCATCGCACACCATTCCAGAAAACAACATCGCCGCAAGACCGCATGGTTGTGTCCTTGGTAGAGGATTGCTGCCATTTCGATTCTCGCAGGCAAACCGTCCGGCCGCAACAATCCTGACATTTCGAGGAATGTGTGAAAGGACGCAGTCTGAATCCTTGAGTGAGAAGGTGCCTGCTTGAGTTGAGCCTTCGACGTTGGGTAAAGTGGAATTGAATGAGACACCGTTGACTTCGCTTCACATGATCGGGATTCCTGTTGATGCATCCCTTGCTGCGAACGACGTTTGCCTTCGCATTGCTTGCACTCTGCTGTTCATCGGCATGGGCAGACCCTCCGCGAGACGGACTGATTCTCTGGCTCGATGCGGCTGATCTTGGTGGTGGAAAGAGTGGCCCGAACGACTCCCAAGTCGGGCTGCCGGTCACTCGCTGGGTTGACAGGAGTTCGCACGGAAACCATCTGGAACAGCATCGTGACGATCGTCAGCCAATCGTCGAGAAAGATGCAACGAGCGGCCAGCCGATGGTCCGGTTCGATGGTGACGACCTGCTGGAACTCGATCGGCTCGAGGGGCTGAGCGTCGGCGATCAGATGTTTCACATCGTGTTTGTGATGCGCTCGCTTGATGAGTCGGATCACACGTCGCAACGGATTCTGGATTTCGAGTCGCGTGAGTCGGATGGAACCGTCCCCAAACGCCAGGGATTCTGGATTGGAGCCCAGAAGGGTCGAGGGTTGGTCCGACTGGGGATCCACGAAGGGGACGAAGGCGAAGGACTGCACGTTGCCTGGGATGGTCACTCGCATTTGCTGGAGTTGGTCTATAGAGCAGAGCAGACATTCGAGATGTACTTTGACGGCCAACGGGAACGCAGGGCCATGTTCAATGGAACGCACTTTCTCGGCTTGAAGGAGCATGTCTCACTCGCCCTCGGTCAGCACGTCAACCAGCACGACAACGAGCAAACATTCTTTCGGGGCAATCTGGGTGAGGTGCTGTTCTACAACCGACCGCTCACCACCATTGAACGGCAGCAGGTGAATCAGTACCTCAAAGACAAGTTCTCGCTGAGCACCGAGCTGGCAGAGCTCCCGCAGTTTGAGGCGGATGTCCGTCCGATCCTGGCCACACATTGTCTCGAATGTCACGGCAACGACACTCGCGAGGCCGGTCTGGATTTGCGGTCAGTCTCTTCGATGCTGATCGGCGGCGAAGCGGGACCCGTGATTGTTCGAGGTGAGCCCGACTACAGCGAACTGTTGACCCGAATCGAATCGGGACAAATGCCCCCTGAGGGGGAATCACGACTAACTGAGGAGGAAGTCCGCACCCTGAGGGAATGGATTGAAGCTGACGCCCCGGCTGAGGAGCCGGTCGTCATCACTGCTCCCCCGTCGAAGATCACGGACGAGGATCGTCAGCACTGGGCGTGGAATAGGCCGAAACCTCACGATCCGCCCGAGGTGCGACAGGCCGAACTAGTGTCCAATGACATTGACCGATTCGTTCTCGCACGGCTGGAGCAAGAGGGACTGTCGTACTCACAGGAAGCCGATGCCCATTCACTTGTCCGCCGTGTCTATTTCGATCTGATCGGCTTGCCCCCATCCCCGCACGAAGTTCGGCAGTTCGTCGATGACACACAGCCGGGAGCCTGTGAGCGGCTGATCGATCGATTGCTCGAATCCCAACATTTCGGTGAACGCTGGGGGCGTCACTGGCTCGACGTCGTCGGGTATGTCGACGTGCACGGGAGCGACAATGATTTCGCCATCATCAAACCGCTGTCCGGTAAGTGGCGATACCGCGATTATGTCGTCCGCTCGTTCAACGAGGACAAACCATTCGATCGATTCCTCACTGAGCAACTGGCAGGAGACGAACTGTGCGACTGGCGAGATGCTGACACGTTCACTCCCGAGATGCTTGAGAATCTGGTCGCGACGACATTCCTGCTATGCGCCAATGATGACTCCAGTCAGAACGAACTCAACACACCCGACATTCGCCATCATGTGCTCCAGCGGACGAGCGAGACCGTCGCCAACGCGCTCCTGGCCGTCACGATGCAATGTGCGAAGTGTCACGATCACAAATACGAACCGATCTCGCAGTACGATTACTACAGCTTTGAATCAATCTTCGCCCCGGTCTTCAACGTGCGGAACTGGGTGACCGCAGAGAACCGTGTACGGCCTGCTGTCTCCGATATCGAGCGGACCCAGATCGACGAAGCGAACGCAGCCCTCCAAAAACAGATTGACGAACTGACGACGCGACGTGATGAAATCCACGCGAACTGTCGAACGCGACTCATCGCGGAGAGGCTTGAAGGATTGCCGGATGACATCCGCGGCGCAGTCCGCTCGGCGGTCGAGGCACCATCCGACCAGCGCACCGACGAGCAGAAGAAACTGGTCGAGCAGCATGAATCATCCGTTGTACCAACGGATGAACAGATCAAGGCGGAACTGACGGAAGCTGAACTTGACGAATGTTCCCGGATCGAGAGTCAGACAGGCGACCTGAAAGCAGAGCTTCGCAGTTACGATCAAATCACCTGGGCGGTCGAGAACGCGGCTGCCCCCGCGACACACGTGCTTCGCCGGGGAAACTACCTGCGTCCTGGACTGGAGGTGCAACCGGCACTGCTCGACATTCTGACGACGGAGCCGACATCACAGCCCTGGTCAGACGTGGAACACTCAACCACGTCCAATGGGCGGCGATTGGAACTCGCCAGACAGCTGACGGACGCAGACACGCTCGCGGGAGGCTATGTCGCACGTGTGATCGTCAACCGGCTATGGCAGCAGCTGTTCGGTCGGGGAATCGTAGAAACCAGTGACAACTTCGGCGTCTCAGGGTCGCCGCCGACACACCCGGAACTGCTCGACTGGCTGACCCTGGAGTTCATCCAAAATGGATGGCATGTCAAATCGCTGATCAAGTCCATGATGATGTCAAACGCCTACAGGCAGACCTCCCGGATTGATGACAACTCAAAGAATGCAGAAGAGGTCGACCCTGCGAACAAACTGCTGTGGAGAATGAACCTTCGGCGATTGGATTCCGAACAGGTTCGCGATTCCATGCTGACCTCCAGCGGCAAGCTTGACCGATCAATCGGCGGCGAACCCCTTCCGCTGGACGTTCAGCCGGATGGAATGGTCCGGATCAAAACAGACAGCCTGCCCAATCCGGGCTCACAATGGCGGCGGAGTCTCTACGTACTCGCGCGACGAAATTATCAGCTCACCATGCTCCGCATGTTTGATCAACCGATCGTCACACGCAACTGCTCGCTGCGGAAGCCGACATCGGTCGTGACGCAATCGCTCACACTGCTCCACGACGATTTCGTGTTGGAGCAGGCCGAGTTTATGGCACGCCGAGCGATGGATGAAGCAGTCGAACAGTCCGACCCGGAGTTGGTCTCGTGGGCCTTCACAGCCGCGCTAGGTCGACCGACCGACGCTGAGGAGAGCGCATGGTCAGTCGACCTGCTGGCACGACATGCGGAACGCTATCAGGCACAGGGCATGGAGGCGGACCCGGCCAGACTCAAGGCGGTCGCCCATCTGTGTCACATGCTGCTGAACACCAACGAATTCCTCTACCTGCCATGACAGAACTCGCTTTCCACCCTTTGTTCTCCCGTCGTCAACTGCTGCAGTTGACCGGCATGGGATTCGGCCAGCTTGCGTTCTCCTGCATGTCTGGCGAATTGCAGGCTGCGACAAGCCTCGCGGGTGATGATCTCCAGCCTCGCGAGAAGCACTTCGAGGCCCCCGCCAAGTCGGTCATCATGCTGATGCAGAACGGAGGTCCCGGACAGATGGACCTGTTCGACCCCAAGCCTGAGCTGACGAAGTTCAGCGGCAAGATCCACACTGAAAAAGTGGAGATGTTCCAGCCGGGAAGCGAAGGGAATACGCTGCTGGGGAGCCCGCTGTCGTTTCGCCACTACGGCGAGTGCGGGATGGAGATGTCGACCATCCTGCCTCACCTCGGTTCGATCGCAGACGACGTCTGTCTCGTGCGGTCGGCGTACAACTACCACAACAATCACACCGAATCGCTGGTCGCATTCAACACGGGCAAGATCTTTCAGGGACGTCCAGCGCTCGGGTCGTGGATCAGTTATGCGCTCGGAACGGAGAATCAGAACCTGCCTGCCTACATCGTGCTTCGTGATCCGGGCGGGTACAACACGAGCGGCACTCTGCTCTGGGACAACGGCTGGATGCCCTCGCTCTACGCAGGCACGGAGGTCGCGACCAAGGGAACACCTGTCCTCAACCTGAATCCAACCGAGGCTGTTCCTTCCGAGGTCAAGCGGGACAACCTCGATCTGCTCGCGAGGCTCAACCGACGTCATCAGCAGGACTTCCCCTACGAGTCAGCACTCAATGCGCGCATTCAGAACTACGAACTCGCTGCACGCATGCAACTGGCCGCAGCCGAACTACTGGATCTGAAAGGAGAGACAGCCGCGACCCGTAAGCTGTACGGTCTCGACAACCCGGACACGGCCCTCTATGGGCTGCGGTGTCTGATGGCCCGGCGACTGGTCGAGTCGGGGGTGCGGTTCGTCCAAATCCTCCCACCGATCAAGCCGCAATCGCAGCCGTGGGATGCTCACGGCGACAGCAAGACGCAGAACGAGCAAATCTGCATTCAGTGTGATCAACCCTCAGCCGCGCTGATTCAGGACCTCAAGCAACGCGGTCTGCTCGACTCGACGATCGTGCTCTGGTCCGGTGAGTTTGGTCGACTGCCCGTCTCGCAGAACGGTAAGGGCCGCGATCACAACCGCAATGCATTCAGTCTCATTCTCTCCGGTGGAGGCTTCAAGTCGGGGCATGTCCACGGTGCGACGGATGAGATTGGCTACAAAGCGGTGGAAGGTCGCATGAGTGTCAATGACCTGCACGCGACGATCCTGCAACAGCTCGGCCTCGACCACGAACGCCTCACCTTCACCCATCATAGTCGTCCAGAGACAATGACCGACGCAGTCGTGACCGGAGCAAAGGTCGTTTATGATCTCATCGTGTGATGCGACATGTTGTTTGCCAAAAGAATCTGGACTCCCCGAGAATTACCGTCTTAATGTTCTAATTTGAATCGCGACAAGCGATGGTCTGTGGAGTTTCGTGAAGTCGAGAGTTAGACTGACATCAGAAGATCGTTCGTCATCGAGCATGGGTGATCGCGATGCTCAAGATTCTCGGACCTCATTCACGTTTTTGTGATGGGATGTCCCGCCGTAGTTGGCTGCAAATTGGCGGCCTGGGCCTTGGAGGGCTGGTGATCCCGCAACTCTTGCAGGCGGAGAAGACTTCTCAAGTGAGCAGTCGGCAGCAGTCAGCCAAGGGCATCATCATGGTGCTTCTGCCCGGCGGCCCATCGCATCTGGATATGTACGACCTCAAACCGGAAGCACCCGCGGAGATTCGTGGTGAATTCCGGCCGATCCCGACGAAAGTGCCGGGTGTCGAGATCTGCGAGTTGCTGCCCCGGCTCGCGCGGATGACCGACAAGCTGACGATCATCCGCTCTTTGATGGGATTCCACGACGATCACAACACACACTGGTGCACGACCGGCTGGGAATCGCATCCCCCCATGCCGTCCTCACCCATCGTTCCCGGGTATCCGCCGGGCGACTGGCCGACGATCGGTGCGGTGCTGTCCCGCCACTTTGGGTATCGGGAGCCCGGCATTCCGCCGTCGATCGATCTCTGCCCGATGGACCCGGATGCCCGATTCATCCTCCGGACTCCTCCCGGTCAACCGGGCTATCTGGGGGCTGCACATTCAAGCTTCGAAGTGGGTGCAGTGAGCCGGCAGAACATGACGCTCAACGACGTCAGCCTGAGTCGGCTGGGTGACCGCAAGGCATTACTGTCGAGCTTCGACCAGTTTCGCAGACGCGTCGATCAGGACGGCTTCTCTGACGGAATGGACGAGTTCAACCGGCAGGCATTTGATGTTTTGACGTCGTCGCGTATGGCGGATGCACTCGACCTCACACAAGAGGAGGATGCAATTCGCAGCCTATACGGTTTGGACGCGGAGTATCCGGGAGAACGTGAAGGCAAAACCCTGCTCGACCAGTTTCTGCTGGCTCGACGGGTCATTGAAGCGGGAGCGCGGTGTGTCACGCTGGCGTTCAGTCGGTGGCCGTTCGGACGGATGCTCCAAGGGGACTTTAATTGGGACTGGCACAAAGATAACTTCGGGGAAGCTCGTGGTGCATTGCCATTGTTTGACCATGGCCTCTCGGCCATGATTCGCGACCTTGATGAGCGCGGACTCCTTGACGAAATTGCGGTGGTCGTCTGGGGGGAATTCGGTCGCACGCCGAAGATCAACGCAAATGCCGGACGTGATCACTGGCCCAAAGTTGCCGGGGCACTCCTGGCCGGAGGCGGACTCAACAGCGGCCAGGTGATCGGATCAACGACAGGCTGGGGCGAAGAGCCACTGACCCGACCCGTGCACTTCCGAGAAGTCTTTGCTTCACTCTATGACCGGTTGGGGATCGACGTGGAGACCACTCAGTTCACCGACCTCGCAGGGCGTCCGCAGTACCTCGTCGGAGAACATCGCCCAATGCCAGAGCTGATTGGTTAGTGCCCTTGGCACTAAATCAACTCGGTGATGGGCTTGCCTGTATTGACGATGCTGACCGGTCTTCCCGCTGGGTCGGGATAGTGCAGGCTGAGCGGGATGCCGAGGGTGTGATAGATCGTAGCAAGGAGGTCGTGCGGGGTTGTCGGGCGGCTGAGTACGTCGCCGCCGCGTGGTTCGCTCTCTCCGATGATTTGTCCTCCCTTGAGGCCGCCTCCGGCCAACATGACCGAGAAACAGTTGGGCCAGTGGTCTCGACCGGCATGGCCGTTGATCAACGGAGTCCGTCCAAACTCACCGGCGCAATAGATCAGCACATCGTCGAGCATCCCTCGTGTCTCCAAGTCTTCCACAAGAGCTGCGATTGCCTTGTCGAGCGGCGGAAGGTGTTCCTCCAGGTTCGGATGGACATTGTCGTGATGGTCCCAGTAGCCCGTGTTGACGGTCACACAGGTTGTTCCCGCTTCGACCAGCCGCAGGGCCAGGAGCGCGCCTTGACCGTACGCGTGCTGTCCGTAGCGGTCACGGAGACTTGGCTTCTCGGCGGAGAGATCGAACGCGGCACGGACGCGGTCTCCTGCGACCATTTCGAGTGCTTGTGATTTGAAATCGCTCAACCCAGCCAGACTGCCGGAGGCATCGAGTTCGTGCCGCATGGTGTCGAATGTCTTGAGTAGCTGCCGTCGGTCCTGAACGTTGTCGAAAGACAGCCCAGCTGGCAGCGTTAGGTTGGGGACCTGAAATTCGTCGGCATTCGGGTCGCTGCCGACTTCGAACGGGTTGTAAGGCTTGCCCAGGTAGACGGCCCCTTGGTACCCGAAGGCCTCGGACTTGGGAATCGTAACGTATGGTGGCATCTCGGGTGATCGCGCACCAAGAGCCCGCGAAATGACGGAACCGAACGACGGTTTCTGGGGGGCGTTGCGGGCGAGTGTCGGACCGAAATAACCGGTCTGCATCCAGTGAGCGGAAGGAGCGTGAATTCCATTTCCATGATACACCGAGCGGACCACGCTGAGGTGATGCATCACCCGCGACTGCTCAGGGAACCGTTCCGTGACGATGACCCCCGGGGCGGACGTCGCGATCGGCTGATAAGGACCGCGGTACTCCGGAGGAGCGTCCGGTTTCATGTCGTACGTGTCCTGCTGACTCATCCCACCATGAGTCCAAAACACGATCAATGACTTCGTCGGCCTGCTCCCGGTCGATTCAGCTGCTTCTGCTTGCAGGCGGAAGAGGTCCGCGAGACCGAGCCCCAGGAGAGGCGCGCCAAACTCCAGGAACCTTCGCCGGCTCAGCTTAGGAGGACGCAAGTTCTGTGCATCGCGTGCAACAGTCCGCATGGTCAACTCCTCCACGTGCGTGTGACACGTTCAGCGCCTGAGGTAATGTTTAGCAACCCGTTCATCATGATTGCTCATTGATCTGCATGCTTAGTGGTTAAACAGGAACTCGTTTGTGGCCAACAGGGACCACAGCAGCGACTGGTAAGCCGCTGCGGCATCTTCCTTTCCTTCGAGAAACTCAACGGCGACGGCCGTCTCTTCCGGTCGGGGGGAACGAGCGAATAGCCGGATGAAGGCAGTATGCACATTCTCCTCGTGTGACGTGCCTGCCGCGACCAACTCTGCCGCGAAACCGTCCGGTGACGCGAGCTTCTCCTGGATGAGCGGTGAGCTGACAAGCTCCAAAGCCTGTCCCAGCGCAGGAGCATCGACGCGCTCACACTCACACGCTGACGAACGGGCGGGGCGACCGAACACATCCAGAAAATTGCTGTCGACCGCTTCGTCCGGCAGGTCGATCGCCCGCGTGCCAGCCGGGAACTCTCCGGCGTTTCCGGGAAACTTGGTCGCCACACCGAGTGCATCACTGAAGGCGTCGAGCAACACCTCGGCGGGAAGCCGCCGTGGAGAAAACCGGGAAAAACATTGCCTGTCCCGCGCATTGGAAGCTGTAGGTGCCGAACTCAAACCATAGGTATACGAATTGGTACAGATCCGAATTAGATGTTTGACGTCATAACCACTGGCGATGAACTCTTGCGTGAGAGCATTGAGTAATTCCGGATTGCTGGGCGGATTGGTGCTGCGTGCATCATCGATGGGATGAATGATTCCCCGCCCGTGGAAGTGTGCCCACATTCGATTGGCCATCGTCTGTGCGAAGTAGGGATTCTCCGGGGAGGTCATCCAACGCACCAGGTCGTGGCGAGGATCGGAATACGATTTTGCTGAAAAGTCAGGGCCGCCAAGCGGTCGGGGGCTCATCACTTCACCAGTCCTTGGTTGGATCGTCTCGCCGCGGGGCTTGAGGTAAATCACTTCATTGGTCGGCACTTCTGCATCGGCGAATCCCCCTTTACGACCGACACGTGAGAAAACAGCGGCCAATCCGTAGTAATCGTCCTGACTCAGTTTTTCGGTGGGATGATGATGGCATTGGGCACATTGCAGCCGGACTCCGAGAAACGCCTGCGAGACGGATTCGACGTATTCCTGCTCCGTCCGAACCGTGCGGTACCACACCGTCGGAGGGTTGAGTTCCTGACTCCCCGTGGCCGTCAGGACCTCCGCGACGAACTGATCGTACGGCATGTTGCTGGTGATGGCGTCTCGAATCCATGCCGAGAACAAGGCGGTCCCCTGCCGCTGCTTACTTGTCGAGTATCCGCGTCCGCGATTTTGAAGAATGTCGGCCCACTTGAGTGCGAAGTAGCTGGCATAGCTCGGGTCATCGAGCAGACGATCGATCAACCTCGCCCGTTTGTCCGGGTTCGAATCGTCAACGTAGGCCTGCACTTCCTCGGGTCGCGGCAGACGTCCGCAGACGTCGAGCGTGACTCGGCGTACGAACACCGCATCATCCGCAGGAGGCGACGGTTCGATTCCCAGCCGGTCCCACGCAGCGAGCAGATGCTGGTCGATCGTGTCCAGCTGCAATTGCTCCTCAAGTTCGGCCGAGATGGGTGAACGCTCTTGACCATCCAGACTGAAAGGAACCGTGCCATGAAAGACTGCGAGTTGCTCTCCATAGCGGACCATCACCGCGAACAGGCCCCCGGCGTCGTTGGTGGTGATGACTCCCAGGGCGTCCACTTCGGCAACGTCCGGCTCGTTTGATTCGTAGACTGCCCGCCGAGTCACATCACGGCTGCTGCCGTCGGAGAAGTGGACGGTGACCTGAAGTTGCAGACGGTCGGAGGCTGACATCACAGCATGTGCGGGAGTGACGCTCACTCGTTCTACATATGGATCGTCGGGTTTGGGAGCCGGTGCGCCCGCTGTGATCCAGTCGAGCAGTACGTGGTAGTCGTCAGAGCCGGCCTCGATCCGCTGACCTCCGCCGTGAGGAGTCTGGCCGGTCGATTTCTGAAGCAGCAAACTTTTTGGCGGATCCGCCGGGAATAACCGTCGTCCCCGTGCTTCGAGGACGATCGCCTCATAGTCATCCGAGGGACCGAAACCAAGCAGTGAAAGCTTGAAGCCGTTCTGCCCGGTTGACTTCCCGTGACATCCACCGCTGTTGCAGCCCCGCTTCGTCAACACGGGAATCACGTCTCGCGCGAAGTAGACGTCGTGTTGATCGCTCGCGGGGGGAGGTTCAGCTGCTCCAACTGGTGTGATGAGCAGCAGCAACGCCCCAACGAGGCATGGCGGATTCCCCACCCATTTCAAGGATCGGCATCTACACATCGCGATTGACCCCGGTTTTCCCAAGTGACGTGCCACTGCATCGGTCAGGCACAAACGACTTCGCATGGTCACTCGGCACTGCTTGCCCGGCCGAAGCAGTGCCATTTTGAGGGAAGAACGATGAGTGTCGGCCAGGCAAGCAGTGGCACATCTCTCGATGAATCGCACGTTTCTGACTTGTGACGTTACCTGCGCATCGCAAAGGGCGTGCGTCGCTTGAGGCGTTCGATGATGGCGAACAGATCAACATTCCATGAAACCCTTCAGGGAGTGATCTCCAGATCTACGAAACATCCTGACCGATAGACCGGCTGGTCTTCAACAGTTCCGACGGCATCGAGATGCAGAAACTTGACCGGTCCCAACGGAGCATCGTCACTGGCGATCACCTGAATCGTGCCGGTTGACGTTCCACCCACGAAGGTCACGCCACGGCCGCGCAGGCCTCGCAGGCCGCCGGTTGCTCGCAACTCGGTATGGATCTTGCCGATGAATCCGTTCTGCCGATTCGCGGAGTAGTTCAGTTGGATGATCTCGCCGCGTGCGATTCTTCGAGGCGTCCGAGGATCAACACTCAACAGGAACGGGGCCGAAGCGACGTTGATCGTGATGGGATTGCTGATGGCCGTCACGCTCGTTTTCTCGTCTCCATTGATCGTCATCTCTGTCGCCAATTGGATTGCGAAGGTGTACGGACCGGGCGGCAGTTCAGCCGGCAGATCAAAGCTGATCCAGCCCTCATGCTCGCCGGCGGGAATCTCGGAGAGTTCGTTGCTTACCAACGACGGAAGGCCGACTCCCGTCAGCTCGCATGGCGCCGATTGAGAGTTGTCTCGTCGCTCGACCGTGACTTGCACCTCGACCAGTCCTCCCTGGAATTGATTCGTACGGAGTGGTTGAGCCATCACCAGAAGGGGTGCCGGCGGACCGATGCCCAGCGTGATCTCAGACGTCAATCGGCCGGCTGGCACAGGTGACTGTGAGATGGCAGATGATCCCGCTCGGACAGCGCGGACGAGTTCGTTTGTCCCCATGTCGGCATGAGCCGTCAGCCGCAGCGTCGTGACGTCAATCGGCACTTCGCGTCCCGCTGTGACGATCAGCGGGGCGACATCAACGCCCGGACCGATCCAGACATCCGGACATTCAATCCCGGAGGGAAGATCCTCAGCGGTGATGCGAATGGGACCGGTCATCCCGCGATGTCTCAGGGCAACGAGGTCCGCAAGCACGCGCCCCTGTCGCCACACGTTGAGTCCGGTTCGCTCGGCTGCCCGATGCGGGACAACGACCACATCGAAATCCTGCTCTTCGCGACGGAGGCTCAATCGGTAAACCCGTTCGGGGTCATCATGCAGGCTGACCTGCTCGTTTCTCAGGAGCAGCAGATATCGACCGTCCTCAGGGACGACCCATCGTCCGACGGGATCGCGATGCGTGGTGGGAAAGGAGGCCGGGCCAACATTCTCCAAGTGATCACTCAAGTGAAGTAACTCATGTTCAGCCGTGACGTCGAGCAACACCAGATCCAGATCGACAGGAGACCCGATTCGCTCACCCAACGCCTCGAACCAGAGAACTTCGCCCCGCCGGGCGTCGATGATGTACCAGTCCTGTTCGTCGCCGCCGATCAACTGTCCGCTGACCTCACACGGAAACTCGAGGAGTTGAGCGGTGTCGGGCGAATGATTGTGCTCGCTGTCCTGGACAACGGGAACATCGGTGACACTGATCAGTGCAGGTTCGTCCGCACCGACAACGTCGTGTATTAGAAAGTCAACTGATGCACGGTCCGACGACAGACGTTTGGGAACGGTGAAGGGGACATCGTCCGGCGGGGCGGTGATGTCCACATCGACCCAACTCAATGTCGCCGACTCATCAATCGGGTGACGGTCTGCGAAATTCGAATCGTCCTGTTGACGATTTGCGGTGACGGTTTTTGCTCCGGGAGTCCCCACGATGGCGGTCGTCTCGACAACGTCCTCTCTGAGATTCGACGGCACACCAAGATTCTGCCCGAACAGTCGCACACGTGTCGTCGTGCCACGTGTGACCACCGCGGGGATTGTGAAGTCGACTCGCGGTGCGTTGCCAACTGAGAGGCGGTAGAAGTGTTGGTTGCTGCCGGTGTACGTCAGGTCTGTGAGCGTCACTTCATATTCGCCATCTTCGGGCAGACGCACATCGATACGCGGATCGAGTTGGACTTGTCCTCGGTTCACCGCCAGCCGTCGACCATTCGGAGCGAATAGCTCAAGCACACCTCGCAGTTTTGATTCGATGCGGTTCGCCCAGCATTCAATGCTTACCACGTCTCCCTCGCTGCCAGCGAAACGGTAGCGGTCGATTTCGCCGCCGGCTTCAATGTGACCACTGACGATGGAATTCACTGGGAGTGCTGTCGGTTTGCGTTCCTCGTCTGGATCATTCTCCTGTTCGACAAGTTCGTGCTTTTGACTGACATGAAACAGACGCGGCGCTGTGACGCCCGTAGTTGTGACAGCTGAGATTTCGTAATACCGTGCGGGGACTTCCTCAGGGACAGTCAACCGAAACGTCTTGTCCCCGATCTTTTCGACCTGAATCCGAGGCTCATTGACATATAAAGCTGTCACCGTTTCGAGTTGCGGACCGGCGACGCCCACCTCAACTGACTGACCGGCCTGGACGCCGAGCGGAAACATCACCTCGAGCACCGGACTGGGGAGGTCGGCTTTCACTTGAGTTGCAAACATGACGGACAAGCTCGTCAGCCACCGCAGAGCATGAAGCCACAGCACTCCGGGGCTGTCTCTCATCATGCTCAGTTCCCTCATGACGTAATTTCCATGACAGAAACCATTGGGTATGTGGCAGTTGCAGAGAAAGAAGTCCGGCGCAACAGCTCAGAGTTGCAGCATATCACACCTTGAGGGCGAGGACGACCAGATTGCACCAAGTACCACGGCAAGTGACGATCCGAAAATAACGAGCCTTATCCTGTTTGCTTATAGTAGAGAATGAGTCATCAAGTCGTTCCGGTCGTTCATTGAGTAGACAGCAAATGCCTGATTCACGGTTCCGAACGCTGATCTTGAACGTCGTTCCCATCATGGCGGCGTTCGTGGGAGTCGTCCATGCAGACCATCGGGACGATGTGACGTTCGAAGGGGACGTCCAGCCGCTGTTGAAGACGCACTGTATGCGTTGTCATAACGCAGACGAAATGGAATCCGGGGTCCGTGTCGACCATTTGGATGGGACGTTTCCGGATCGGACTCTTTCACTCTGGAAGGGAATTCGCAGGCAAATCGTCAATGAAGCCATGCCTCCTGAAGACGAGCCTCAACCGTCGGCCCAACAACGGACGTTGCTCGCGGACTGGATTGAAGAGTCGATCGTCGAGGCAATGTCGCGGAAGAGAGAAAACAGCGGATCCGTGCGACGCCTGACTGTTTCGCAGTATCGCAATACGCTTGCCGACTTGCTGGGACTGAAGGAGGACCTGACCGGGATACTTCCACCCGACGGACTGTCGAAAGACGGCTTTGCGAATAATGGGCAGACGTTGCTGTTGTCGCCCCTGCTGGTCGAGTCCTATTTCGACATCGCCGAAAAGGCACTCAATCTGTGTATTGTCGACGAAGCGACTCCTCCGGTCATACAGACATTTCGCATGGATTTGGGCGAGGCGATCAACGAGGAGCCATGCCCGGACGAATTGATTTTAGGGGCGAACAGCCTGTTGCTGGCCAATGAAGATTTCGTCGTCACGGAACTGTCACCGGAGAAGCCCTTCGACTTTGATCCCTTCGAAATGCAAAAAGAGTTCCGCTTTGTCGAAGGCTATCAGGGGAACGACACGGTCCGAGGGTGGCGCGAGTTTCATGGGATCTATCATGCCGTCTTCGCGTGCATGAGAGGCAATGAGGGATATCCGCAGGGAAGAGCATACGAAGTCATTCCCGAAGGGCTGTTGCTCCGCCCTGCAATCCCGAGTGAGGAGTTGTTCGGGGTCGAGAGCACCTACGGACCGCGAGCCAATTTCAAGGTGTCGCTCCGAGAACTGCCCGATCAGGGAAACTTTCGGGTTACTGTCAAAGCGGCCCGGTATGACGATGGCTTGTTGCTCGACGCCGGTGCGACAAGTCAGCCAGCAGATGTCGAAGGAGCAATCGTTGTCAATGGCCTCGATCAGCCGACATCAGTGACCATCGAGAGACCAGGGGTCTATCAGGCTGATGTCTATTTGGAGTCGCCTGAGGGAGCGGTCGTCGACCCAAACCAGCAGTCCACCGCAACGCCGCCTGTCGAGACGACGGAGAGCCTTTCGCTGAGACTTGGAACAAGACACTTTTCCGGAGCGCTCAATCAACCGGCTTTTGTCGTCGTTCGACTGCCGTCCGGAACACTCAACATCTCAGCCCAGTGTGCTGGCGAGGTAAAGCCCGCACGGATGGTACTTACTCCTTTGGATGCCAGTCACGATGTCGCCAAACGATTTGCTGCATTCGAGAAACGGTCGCCGCTGCTGGGCGTGCACCTTGGTCTCAGGCGGGATTGTGGGAGCACGTTGAACCCCGTCGGCGAAGCACAGGCGGTCACCAGCGAAGACGTGGCTGAGTACGTGTGTGACGGGGCGATCAACAACTTTCCCAGTCCGGACCAAGCGACCAACTTCAACTACTTGACAGGGTTCCGCGAGATCGGTGTGCGAAGCGAATTCACCGATGGCCGTGATATGCCTCGGCTGTTGATTCGCTCGATTGAGTTCGAAGGGCCGTACTACGAGCAATGGCCGCCGGCGACACATCGCCAGATCTTCATTGAATCAGACAAGCAGGACGACCCGGAAGGATATGCAAGCGATATCATTCAGTCGTTTGCCTCACGAGCTTTCCGGAGGCCGATCACTGACGAGGAATTCGCTTCTCTACTGGAAGTGTGGCGAGCATCATTCGATCACTCACACGACTTTCACATAAGCATCAAAGACACGTTGCTCGTTGTCCTGACCTCTCCCCAGTTTTTATTCCTGATCGAAGAGAGCGAAGGTCCGGAAGACGAACCACTCAACTCGTACGAGCTGGCGTCGAAGCTGTCCTACTTTCTCTGGGACACTGCACCGGACAATCAGCTATTGGAACTGGCCGCAGGTGGCACGTTACACAGGTCGCTAGACGCCGAGATCTCGCGGATGATCGGTGACTCGAGGTTTCAGCAGTTCGAGGACCAGTTCGCATCGCAATGGTTGCAGCTCGACAAGTTCGATGTCGTGGAGATCGACCGCAGCCGATATCCGACATTGAGGCGTGACACGCGGACCCATCTGCGACGAGAGCCTGCACAAACCTTGGACTATCTGATCCAGCAAAACCTTCCCCTCCGGTGTCTGGTACAGTCGGACATCATTCTGGCGAACGACGTCGTGGCGAACTATTACGGCCTCGCAAACAGGACGGAAAGCGGGTTCGAGTTTGTTCCTGTGGAGCACCACAAAACGAACCTCGGTGGCATCCTTTCACAGGCGAGCATCCTGGCGGGACTCTCGGACGGTCGCGAGTCGAACCCGGTGAAACGAGGTGCCTGGCTGGCGAGAAAGATCATCGCTGAGCCGCCCGACGATCCGCCGCCGAACGTCCCTCAGATCTCGAACGACGATCCGACTCTGACGCTTCGCGAAAAACTGGAGGTTCATCGAAATCAAAAAGGCTGCGTCAAGTGCCACGCAGGAATCGACCCGTGGGGACTGCCATTCGAGACGTTCGACGCCGCTGGACTGTTCAAGGACGACGCCACTGTGGACGCCAGCTCGACGCTGCCTGACCAGACGGAGGTCCACGACTTGAACGAATTGAAAGCCTATTTGGCCGAAGATCGAATCGACCGCGTCGCCTTCAGCTTCCTCAAACATCTGGCCAGCTACGCCACCGGTCGCACGCTGACCTACTATGAAATGGCCCAGTTGGAGCAACAAGCCCTGTCTCTGCAATCGGAAGATTACCGCATGCAGGATTTGATCCGCTTTGTGATCAAGAGCGACATCTTTCTGAAGAAGTGAGTCGAGACGATTGAGCCGTTTTCGTTGCTGTGTCGCACACAAAGCTGTGGGCACCTGCAAGTCTGCAGAGGCTTCGCTTTTTTTCAGACCGCTTCAGGGATTAGAATCGGAGTTTCATCAGTGGAATTTTTTGCAGCCGCGTCAGACCTCTAGTGACTTCGTCGAATGGGACTGCTTATGTCATTACGAAAGCTCGACCGCCGTGCTGTGCTCAAAGGAATCGCTGGGACGTCGCTGGCTCTCCCCGTCCTGGATGCCATGGGAGACGAAGTCGCCGATCAGGTGCCGCGACGTTTTTGCGCCCTGTACACGTCCAATGGCATGTCGCTCCCAAAAACAGAACACGGCATCGACGAGTGGAGCTTCTTTCCTCAAACCGAGGGGAATGACTTTACCTTCGGCAAATCGACCGAGCCACTGAGTCCCTTCCGTCAACAACTCAGCTTCCTCGGCGGTTTGTATCACCCCAACGGGGCCAAAGCCGATCCGCACATCTGCTCTGACATGTGGCTGACCGGAGCGCCGCTCCACAATCCGAAGCCCGGCCAGTTCAATTCGGTCGGCCTCGATCAGGTCATTGCCAAACACACCAAGCAGCACTGCCGTCAGCCTTCGCTGGTGCTTTCGATTGACGCGGGTGTGGGCTTCCTCTCACGGACCGGGACGATTTCCTATGACTCCGAAGGCCGACCGATTCCCGCTGAGAACAACCCCCGCAGGGTGTTTGATCGCTTGTTCCAGGGGGATCATGAGACGTTGTTGTCGCAGCGAGAGTCAATCCGTCGGCGGATCAAGCTGGTTGACGCGGTGCTCGACAACACCAGACAACTCAACAAGCGACTGGGGCGGTCCGACCGGCGGAAAATGGATGAGTATCTGGCATCGCTCAATGAAATCGAGTCGCGGCTGATTGCTTCCGAGAAATGGGCCGACATCCCGTTGAAGCAACAAAACCACTCCCACCTCAATCTCGATGTCACGAATGAAGGTGAGCCTCACGAGTACTATCGCAACATGTTCGGCCTGATCGCCCTCGCATTCGACGCAGACATCACGCGATCGGTGGCGTTCATGCTGAATCGGGAAGACGGCATGGGAATCAGTGACACCTTCCCGTTGAAGCTCGGCTTGAGTCGCACTCACCACAACCTCTCACACGCAGGGGACAAGGAAGGGCAACTGCAGTTCGCCAAGTACGATCGATTTCTGTCAGAGCAGCTTGCACATTTCTTCGGCAGGCTGCAGGAGTACCAGGACACAAACAGCAGTGTCCTGGACAACACAATCGTGTTGTTCGGCAGCGGTGCGAGCACGACACATTGGCCCAGGAATCTTCCGACGTTGATCGCAGGCGGCGCAAACATGGGCCTGAAACACGGCACCCACTGGCGCAACGGCGACACGCGGATGTCCAACGTCTACCTCAGCATTCTGCATTCCATGGGGATCGAGGAAAGCTCGTTCGCAGACAGCAACGGAGTGGTCCGCGATTCGATCTTTTCTTGTGTCTAAGCCCTGACGTATGGCAGCAAATCACAGTAAAGAGGTCTCTAGGATTTGCGAGAATTACGTCCGACCTGTCAGAGTCAGGTGCTCACCAACGTCACATCTTGATCGATGCCAAAATCTCCACACCTGGACGTACTTCGCATCCTCAGAAAGTCGGATACCGACCTCGAGCGTGGAGATCAACGAGGCCCGTGATGAACATGTGGCACTTGATATGGATGACACTTCCCCCCCGGTGTTGCGCCGGGACGTGGTGATCGGATCTGTCAGGTACTGCGCAAGTTCGGCGTCGAGCCACAGACGGCAGTTGCGCTTGTCAATGACGGTGCGGACGGCATGACTCCGTCCGCCACGGACGCCACCCTCATCGACGCGGTTCGGTCGCTTGACGCGGGATCTGGTGATGTGGACATCGGTTGGCGAGCGAGTGCTGGAGAAGCGAGCCTTGTGGTCGGGCCCTTCACGCTCGAACATCGGAGGGGGTTCGTGTTGCAGTTTCAGCAAAGTGATTTTGCCGAACTCGATAGTGCCATTCGCGGAGGTCGACTACTCGACCTGATTGCAGCCGTCCAAAAGATTTGCGGTGCACAGGAGGTCATCTGGGCACGCGACATGAACGTCGGTGGTCTCATTGGGATGCTTGAGGCGGACGGTGGGAAGCTTGATCCTGGTGGCCTCGATCATATCGCGGCAGTCGCACTGGTGGGTGACGAGCTGACAGACGTCATGGAGATTGTCGGTTCACCCATCATGGCCGGGGGCCTGTCATTCGTGGCACGTCGCTGGGTGATTCCCAACGGGTAATGGGATACCGAAAGATGCCGTGGCGATGCAGGTTCTTTCGGTCGTTTTGCCTCAAGAGTTCGACACCCGCTCGGCGTGTGGTGAGACGCGGGTGACGAAGGATGGGTCATACAGTGCGTCTCTGGGTTACGGCTGGTCCCGCTCACCGTTTGGCAACCTGGACGGTGGCCGGAGTAGCGACGTCGTTGGCGGGCAGCTTCCACAAGCAGGCATACCGTGATTCGGTGACGGACAATCAGTTGAGAGAGGAGCTGGCAACCCTGGGTGGCAACCACAAGAATGCCCTGCTCAACTCACTCGTCATTACGCCGGTTCTCCCCTTGTGAAGTATCGATGCATCGCGTGAATTGACGTGATCCGAAATACGACTCCATTGATGAGATTCGAATGCCTGCCTCACGGAACCTTCTAACGAGTCGTCGAATGTAATAGGCATTGGTGAACGTGTCGAATTCACACGTATCGAACACTCGCACCGAACGTGCCGACTTTCTGCTGGAGGGTTGATACTCGTGGATCATCGGGGGATACTTCAAGGACACGTCAGGGGTTCGTCAGGATACCGAGGGGGCCACGCATTCCACGTTAAGAGTCCTTCGTTGTTCTGCAGTCGTCGCTTCGAAGTCGGGCCGAATTATTTGAATCGCCTCACAAGTTCTCACCAATTCGGGGAACCGACGACTCATGTCGCATCGCATTCTTGCCACTTGGCTGGCTCGGCTCAACAACTCTCACCACCGAGTGCGAAGTCGATCCCGGCAACCTATGGCGTCGCGGGAAGGCATCGAACGGCTTGAGCAACGGGCATTGTTGTCTGCCGGCTGGAATTACTCGCTGGATGGCACCGGCGGTGCTGTCGCGAGTGACGCGTTCACGGTGCTGGGAGAACAGCAATCAGTCGACTCGACGCAGTTACAGAATGGACTGACGTCGGCTGGAGAGTTTGAAAGCGGCCCCTCAGCAGCACTGGTCAATAACACGGCGAGAGGCACGATCGTCGTCAGTGAGTTCATCCATCCGCTGGAGGATTGGCCGACGCCACATGCACACTCGTCGACGATCGTTGAGCTGAGTGATGGAAGTCTGGTCTCCTCCTGGTTTGGTGGAACGGCAGAAAAGAACCCCGATACGGGAATCTGGGTTTCACGATTTGATGGACTGCAATGGTCAACTCCCGTGGAGGTGGCAACCGGTGCGGAAGACGAAGATCAGGACTACGCGGTGTGGAACCCGGTCCTCTTCGAGTCGGCCGATGGTGTGCTTCATCTCTTCTACAAGGTTGGTCCCACACCGCGAACATGGTGGGGAAGGCAGATGACATCGACCGATGGCGGCGAGACATGGAGCGCCTCGGTTCGCCTGCCGGATCCCATTCTTGGGCCGATCAAGAACCCTCCCGTTCAACTGGCCAATGGGACAATCATCAGTCCCAGTAGCACGGAGTCGGACGAACCGGTTCCCGTCTGGCAGGTGCATTTTGAAATCTCGAATGACAACGGCCAGACCTGGCAGAAAGTCGGCCCGGTTGCCAGCAATGGGTTCAATGCCATTCAGCCTACGATTCTTGTCCATCCAGATGGTCGCCTGCAGGCGCTTTGCCGCTCTCAGCAGGACGTCATCGTGGAGACCTGGTCGAACGACAATGGTCAGACCTGGTCACCGCTTGCTGCAACCTCGCTGCCGAATCCAAGTGCGGGGATTGACGGGACCACGCTGTCCGACGGTCGATTTGCACTCGCCTACAATCCGACAACGACAGGTCGCACGCCACTGGTCGTCGCGCTGTCCCACGATGGTGTCAACTGGGACGAAATCACTGTGCTTGAAGATACGCCCGGTCAATTCTCCTATCCAACATTGATTCAGACCGATGATGGACGACTGCACGTGACCTACTCATGGAAGATCGAAGCGATTCGCCATGCAGTCATCGAGTTGGAAAACGAATTCGTGGTGAATACGAGTGAGGATTCCGTCGATGTGAATCCCGGGGATGGGGTCGCAGAAGATGCGTTAGGACGCACGAGCGTGCGGGCTGCAATCATGGAGGCCAATGCGCTCGACGGTCGAGAAACGATTCTGCTTGCACCCGACGCTTACACACTTTCCCTGACAGGCGCTGAGTCGGAAGGCACCAACGATCTGGATATCACCGGTAAGGTGGCGCTCGTGGCGACCGGTGGTGGGTTGACCACGATTGACGCTGACGGAATCGACCGCGTGTTGCAAGTGTCGGCCTCCGGTACTCTTCTGGTCGATGGCATCGGCATCACGGGCGGAAACACGTCCGGTTCGGGCGGCGGCATCTTCAACGACGGAGGGACAGTCCGGCTGGTCAATACGACCGTCTTCTCGAATACCGCCGCGAATGGCGGCGGCATCGCCAATACTGGGGCGATCTCGATAGACAACAGCACCATTTCCGGAAACACCGGAGGAGGCATTGAGAATGCGAGCGGCGGGGCGCTGGCGCTCTCCCGCAGCACCGTCGCCGACAACACGGACGATGCCGCAGCCGGGGTCGACAACGCCGGCAACACCCTGCTGAACAACACGATTGTCGCGGGGAACACGGGCACAGCGGAGAACACCGACCTTGCCGGGTCCTTCGTGTCGAATGGATTCAATGTCATCGGTAAGGCTGGCGCTGGGGTGACTGGCCTGAATTCCAGCGATATTGTCGGCACGACGGGAGTCCCGATCGACCCGAAGCTTGCTCCGCTGGCAAACAACGGCGGAACGACGCTCACCCACGCGTTGAAGCCGGGCAGCGTGGCCATTGACGCTGGTGCAAACAACATCGCCGACCTGTCGGGGAATGGCAACACGGCGTCAGTCGTTGGTGATGTGACCGCCGGTGAAGGCGTGCTCGGACTGGGGGCGAACTTCCCCGGGGGAGTCGGCAACACGGCGGACGACTACATCGCCGTCGACTTGGCTCAAATCTCTCCGAGTGAGATTCCGACGACCGGGATGACCGTCGCCGCCTGGGTGAAGGTTGAAGATACCGGAAACACCCATGAGGTCTTTGCCAGCCAGACTGGCGCCGGAGAATTCATCACGCACGTCGAACTGCGGAACGACAATACTGTCCGCTTTACGCTACGTGACAACTCGGGCGATGATATCATCAACTTCATCGGCAGCAGCTTTTCGTTCGATACGTGGTTCCACATCGCAGCGACCTATGATCAGACCGCCGATGAAGTCCTCGTCTACATCAATGGCAGTCCTGTCTTCAGCGGACCGTCGACACTCAACGCAGCGATCGGCAGTGACTGGGGTCTTGGAGCCCGCATCGGTTCGACAACGAACAACGCGCGACCGTTCACCGGACAGATGGACGAGTTCTATCTCTACACGCGGGCGCTGAGCAGTGCAGAGATTGGCACGCTTGCCACCATTCCAGCCATCCCCACCGGGACACCGCAAGTCGCAGGTGGCCTGTCCATGTACTATTCGTTTGACGACATCATCGCCAGCCCCACCGACCAACGCGGAGCCGGATTCCCCCGAGTGGTTCACGGAGCAATCGATGTTGGCGCTATCGAGATGACCCGAACAAAGGTCATCGACGATGGCGATCCCGGTTTTGCAATTGAGAGTGGGTCGTGGGGGAGCGGGACTGCAGGGGCGTTAGGGGATAACCGGAATGCTTCGCAGTTCAATGGGAGCAAGGTGGCCAGTTGGACGTTTGATGGGTTGACGCCGGGGGTTTATCGGGTGTCGGCGACGTGGGCGGCCAGTCCGGTGCGGGCGACGGATGCGCCGTTTACCGTGTTTGATGGTGCGAATCCACTGGCGACCGTGGATGTGAATCAGCAGCTCGCGCCGAGTGGTGTGCCCGGTGTGAATAACCTCGGCGTGTCTTGGCAGGACCTCGGCAACGACCTGTTCCGCATCACGAGCAGCACGCTCAAGGTCGAGCTCTCCAACGATGCAAACGGCTACGTGATGGCGGACGCAGTGCGGATCGAACGCATTGGCGAGTTGCCTCCGCCACCGGTGATTGTGGATGACGGCGACCCGGGCTTCGCGATCGAGAGCGGGGCGTGGGGAACCGGAAACGCAGGTGCGGGGGGCGACAACCGCAACGCCTCGATCTTCGGCGGGACAAAGGTCGCCCGCTGGTCGTTCGACAACCTCACGCCGGGCGTCTACCGCGTGTCGACGACGTGGGTCCCCAGCGCGGCTCGGGCGACCGATGCGCCCTTCACCCTCTTCGACGGCTTCACCCCGATCACCACGGTTGATGTCAATCAGCAACTGGCCCCGAGCGGTAGTCCCGACCTGAACGACCTCGGCGTCCCCTGGCAGGACCTCGCCGGCAACTTCCAGGTCACGGGCGACAAGCTGTTCGTCAAGCTGACCAACATCGCCAACGGCTACGTGATGGCCGACGCGATTCGCATTGAGCGGGTGGCCGACTTCCCACAGGTCATCGACGACGGAGACGCCGGGTTTGCGATCGAAAGCGGCTCATGGGGAACAGGCAACGCCGGTGCCTTCGGAGACAACCGCAACGCCTCGATCTGGAACGGCAACAAAGTCGCCAGCTGGACCTTCACCGGCCTGACGGCTGGGACCTACCGCGTCTCCGCCACGTGGGCCGCCAGCCTCTCCCGCGCAACGGACGCGCCCTACACGATCTTCGACGGTGCCACCTCCCTCACCACGATCGACGTCAACCAGCAACAAGCCCCCGACGACTTCACCGAAGGCGGCATCAACTGGGAAGACCTGACGACGGTCCTGATCACGGGCGACACCCTGGTGGTCCAACTCTCCAACGACGCCAACAACTACGTCATGGCGGACGCCATCCGCATCCAGCGAGTGTCATAACGAGATCCGTCGCGTAATCCGAGAGGCCTTACATCAGAGTAGCCTCCTCACCGCAACGAGCATCGACCACCGAGTGGTCAGCCACGTCAACGCCTGACGTGTCCTCAGGTGTAGACAAGTGAATACGGCGCGCCTCCGATCACGCAGCCTGCGTCACTTACGAGAGATGTCGCTGTTAAAAGTGGATAGTGAGTCGACTTTGACTGCACGCTCATACATACTCACCCAGAGTCCCGTGAGTGCAATAGACACGGCCATCGTTGAAAGTGAAGTAATACATATTGTGGGTGCTGGCCTCTATGAAGTTATGGAATGACGATCTTCGTATCTGCCCAAAGTGTAAATCCAAGGTGGAACTCCCAGACGAGCCACACACTCAGTGCAAGTCGTGTGGGAAGCAAGTATGGTTTTTCAACTATCGAAAACTGAAGACGCCTCCAGCTGTACCTCCGCCGTTACCATCTAGCCTTTGGCAGAATCCGACGACGACGTTACTTCTACTTGCTGCAGGGCTGTTTGCCTTTGTCACGCTCGTGGGAATCTCAAAGGGACTCGTCGTAGCTTCGGCTTGCAGTTTGGCGGCGATTGGTTTCGCAGTGTTTGGATTCGTGCGTCATGCAGAAACACTGAAACTCGAAGAACAACTTACACACGCGGATGAGCTTCAGGCGTACGCCGAATCGATGCATGGACGTGTCAACGAGTTAACTCAACGGTACATTGCATTGCTCAAGACCGGAGACACACGCATCGAGCACTACTACCGAGAGGTGTATGTTCAGGCAGAACAGAAGAAGCACCAAGCCGAAGGTTTGCTCGAAAAGGCTCGCATGGAACGAGCGGCTGCCCAGAGTGTGGAGGATCGTATCTACCATATGGCTGATCGATTCATCCAGGATCACACAAAGTGGGTCTCGCAAAAGTTGCGGGCCGATCCAGAAAACTATCAGCGGAACAAAACGCAGCTCTCAAAGGCATTCGACTTTGTTGAAGGAGTCGGATACTCATTGCCAAAAGAGATTCGTAGAGAGGCACTGAGTAACTTGAAATCCAGATACGCGGAGAAGACAAGAGAGCAAGCACTGAAGGACGAGCAAAAACGAATCAAGGCGCAAATGAGAGAAGAGGAACGAGCTCGAAGAGAACGTGAGCAGGCGATCCGCGAGGCCGAGGAACAAGAGATGTTTTTGCAACAACGTCTCCAAGAGGCGCTTCAGCAACAGACCGATGCTCACGGTGAAGAGATTGCGGAGCTTCAACGACAATTGGCCGATGCTCAGGCAAGCTCAGAGCGTGCGAAGTCGATGGCTCAGTTGACGAAAACTGGTCATGTTTACGTCCTTTCAAATATCGGGTCGTTCGGAAAGGACATCTTCAAGGTCGGCATGACACGTCGGCTCGACCCATCTCTTCGCGTCAAAGAGCTTGGCGATGCGAGTGTACCGTTTCCGTTCGACGTGCATGCAATGTTCTCCTGTGATGACGCCCCGACACTGGAGAATATGCTTCACAGAGAGCTGACACAGTACCGGGTCAATCGAGTCAACCTACGCAAGGAGTATTTTCAGGTCGACCTGTCGGAAATTGTTTCGGCTGTCGAGAAGTACCACGGAACCATTGAATACGTCGCTGAACCTGAGGCTCTGGAGTATTACGAATCTCAAGACATTCGACCTGAAGACCTGATTGAATGGGAGGCCGAGCTTGCCGAGATGGGAATCGACATTGATGACGATGAAGACTCTTGATCTGGTCATTCTCCCGGAGCCCAGCCAAGTTGAGAGAGGCAACGGTGAAGCTTGCGGAGTTTTCTGAGCTCATCGTCATCCAGCCATTCATCATCAATGTAGCGTTCTATCGCACTTGAGAACACTTGGGCATGTAACGCTCTCAGGTGTTCCTTTTCCAGCGGCGAACGCTTTCTGATCTGCCGGATGTGTTGAAACTCATCATCACTAATCTGAAGATCAGCTAAGACAGTTGTCAGAGCATCCCAATACTCAACATGAGCTGCCCGAATCGGATCAATCGGTGCCACAAAGTTGGCGCGTGAAATGAGTGGCGACGCTTGGGGCGTCAGGTTGAAATCAGCCGCTTTGGGAAGTGGATCAAGCTCGAAGCTGTCCACGAACTTGTACCTCCGTAACTTGGCCAACTCAGCAAATGTCTTCACACCACGCTCATCAAGCAGCGATGTGTAGGCTTGAAGGAGCTTGCTTGCCGCTAGTGCGTCCTGAGAAGCGATATGACTGGCCTCATACGGAATCCCCAAAGCTCCACAGGCCTCATCGAGCTTGCACCTCTTGCCAAGCTCAAGCATGGGAAAGAGGTACATCAAACAAAAGTGAGGAGTCTCGTGAGTAATCCCGCTCCGGCTCAATTCGTATGACAGGAACTTGATGTCGAAATACACGTTGTAGGCAGCCAGGACGCAGCCCGACATCGCTTCGACAACGTCTCCAACGATGTCGGCAAACAGGGGAGCATCAGCGACGTCATCGTCAGTGATCCCATGAATCTTCGTTGCGGCCACCTTCCGTTCAGGGTGAACGAGCGAGTCAAGCACAATTCGCGGTTCTTCTCCGGGGTCTTGCCGCATGATTGAGATTTCGACGACCCGATCTCGGCCCGGCGAGACTCCGGTTGTTTCGAGATCAATGACCGCAATAGGTGTGTCATCCAGTCTCAGGTCGGTAATTCCTGATGTCATAGTATCGCCCCCCTACACAGTTACTCTTTACGGGGCAGGATACCTGCTGGCAGTCTATTCACAATTCTGTTTATACCAAGAACTTGGAATATATAACCGAACACCACGGTTTGTCTCAGCTCGTGTCGAGAACCGACAGGAAGCGTTCCCTATGCTACTTGAAGTCAGACTCACAGGCCCTTCTTGGAAACGCATCTGGACTGTGCCACACAATTATCCCGGACGTCTCTCACATCCCCACGGTTGTCGGCTCGCTGGTTTGCATGGCGATCATGGCAGCATATTTGCCGTCGGTGGTAAGGAGCTGGTCGTGGGTGCCGGTTTCGGTGATGCGGCCGTTTTCCATCACTACGATGCGGTCGGCGTGGGTGATCGTGCTGAGGCGGTGGGCGATCACGAAGCTGGTGCGGTTTTGCATCAGGGTGTGCAGGCTGGACTGGATCAGGCGTTCGCTTTGGGTGTCGAGGTTGCTGGTCGCTTCATCGAGAATCAGAATGCGAGGGTCAGCGAGGACAGCCCGGGCGATGGCGATGCGTTGGCGTTGTCCGCCGCTGAGCTTGACGCCTCGCTCGCCGATGATCGAGTCGAATCCGTGAGGCAACTCGTCGATGAACTCGGTCGCATTGGCGACGTCAGCCGCACTGCGAATCGCCTCAGGCGTGGCGTGACGTCTGCCGTAGCCGATGTTGGCGGAGAGCGTGCCGTCGAACAAAAACACGTCCTGCTCGACGATACCGATCAGACTGCGGTAGGTCTCGACATCGAACTCACGAAGGTCACGCCCGTCGAGCAGAAGCCGGCCGGAGGTTGGGTCGTAGAAGCGGGCGACCAGATTGCAGACGGTCGTCTTGCCGGCACCGCTCGGCCCGACGAAGGCGATCGTTTCGCCCGGTGCGACGTCCAGCGAAAAGTCCTCGATGGCGAAGGTGTCAGCCCCTGGGTAGCTGAAGCCGACGTTCTCGAAGGTGACTCGACCGGTAACGTCGGCTGAGGTCAGTCGAATCGAGTGCTCGTCCGGCTCCATTTCGCGGGATTCATCGAGCAGGTCAAGCACACGATCGAGGCCCGACAGACTTGTCTGGAAGTCGGTTGCACTTTGGGCCAGTGTCGCGATCGGGCCGAGCAGCATCACCAGATAGACTAGAAACATCATCAGGTCCCCCAGCGTGAGTTGGCCCTGGAGCACCTGCCAGCCGCCGTAGAGCATGAGGATTGCCGAGGCCAGCGGGATGAGTGTCTCCCAGACGATCTCGACGATGCGGGCCCACCACCACGCATAGAGTTGCTGTCGGCCCATGAGATGATTGCCCCGCATCAGGCGATCGGTCTCCGATCGTTGTCGGCTGAAGGCCCGCACGACACGCATGCCGCCGAACGATTCGGTCGCGAGTGAGTCGACCTCCTCTCGTTGAGCACGGATGCGTTTGTGCTGGGGGCGGATCTTGCTGATCCACGTGCGATGCGTGACGAACACCAGCGGCACCAGGACGATCGCCCCAAGAAGCAATCGCCAGTCGACCCAAGCGAGAACTGCCAGACTGCCCAACAGTTGAATCACGGCCCGCCACGGGTTGTAGAGCATGCCGAACACGAGATCGCCGACCGCGTCCACGTCCTGCCGCAGGATGCTCGTCGCCCCACCCGCCTTGAGTTCCTGCACCCGATGCAGCGGGAGTCGCAACGCGTGATCGAGGACTTGCCGGCGAACGGTCATCTGCACGAGCTTGGTCACCCGCGTGGCATGCCAGCGACCCCAGATGTGAAGCACGAGTTTGATGAATGAGATGGCCAGCACTCCCGCCGAGATCGCCAGTAACAGAGGCCACGGTTCACGAGGCACCCATGCGGGTGTGGCGGCCGGGAGTGGTGTGTCGCCAAGGACCGAGTCGACGACGAACTTGGTGGCAGCTGGCGGGATGAGGGCCAGCAATGTGGCAACGCTCAACGTCGACAGAGCAAACGCGACCGACAGCCGATGCCCGTCCAGCATGTGGAGGAAGCTGCGAATGAGCCCAAGGGCCGTTCGCTCACGACGCTTGGGGTGATGACCGCCCGGCTTATCCTCTCGCGGCTTGTGCAGCGAATCACGGTACGCATCGAACTGTTGACGACTGGCAAGGGGACGATCGGGCATTGGGGGTCAACAGCGTTGAATTCTGGTCGGTTTCGCAACACTCAAGGTTAGGCCGGTTGGGCCGAGAAGTGAAGAGGGATTCGATCGAGATGCACTGCCACGTAGCTGAGCCAGCAGTTGGTTGCGAGTTTACAGAGCCCGAAGCGTTAGCGACGGGATAAGGCGACGTTTCACGCTACGGGACACGTCGCTGAGACTCCGGGCTCTGATGCCAAGTGGCCGTGATCGAGTTGCGTTCCATGAAAAAGAAGTCGTGGTCAATACGGCTCATTGTCGCTTCTCATCAAGGGTTGTAGAATCAGGACTGTTATTCGTTAGGACTCAAGAATCAATGTCATCCGCCTCTTTCAACTGGACACCTGCTGCGGCCCGTGCCGCGTCGCTGGAGGTGTATCTGTTGGGGACGGTCGACTTCGACGCGGCCATCGCCTTGCAGGAGCGGCTGGTCTACGAGGTAAGTGGTCGGGCCGATCAACAGGGAGTCTTGTTGTTGTGTGAGCATCCGCCCGTGATCACCATGGGACGCGAGGCGAGCCGATCGCATGTGATTGCAGACCCGCATGACCTCGCAGCGTGTGAAATCGACGTCCGCTGGGTCGCACGCGGCGGCGGAGCGTTCGTCCATGCCCCCGGTCAGTTGGCCGTGTATCCCATCCTGCCGCTCGACCGACTCGGTTGCAGGTTGATGTCGTTTCGGGAGCGCCTCGAAGTCGCGATCGCAGACACCTGTAGAGACGTGATGATGACCGTCAAACGGACGAGCGACTCGCCCGGCGTGTGGTGTCGCGGCGGCCAACTGGCCTCTTTCGGCGCAGCAGTCAAGAGTTGGGTGAGCTATCACGGGGCGTACCTCAACGTCTCGCCCGATCACAGTTTTCTGTCGATGGTGGAGTCGTCGCCAGTCGGCGAGCGATTGACATCGTTAGAAGCTCAGCTCAAACGACCCGTCCCTATGCACCGCGTGCGTGAGTCGGTGATTCAGAACGTCGCCAGTGTGTTCGACTACGATCGTTTCCACATCTACACAGGTCATCCGCTGCTCAAGCGGACCACACGGAAGGTCTGCCAACATGCTTGAGTTGCCGGTCATCGAAGTCGGGAGTGGGAACGGGGAATACGGAAGTGATAAACCCGATCCGCATTCCGCATTCGCCGTTCCGCATTCGGCCGCGCAACGGCGACGTCTCCCCAAGTGGCTCAAACGCCCATTGCCGTCGGCGGGCATGGCATACACCAGCGATGTCATCGAGGACCTCAAACTTGAGACGGTCTGCGAGAGTGCGAAGTGCCCCAACCGCACCGAGTGCTGGTCGCAAAGGACGGCGACGTTCATGATCCTGGGGAACGTCTGCACAAGGCCGTGTGGGTTCTGCTCGGTCCCGCGAGGCAAGACAGAGGCGATCGAAGTCGACGAGCCGGAACGTGTGGCAGAGGCCGCCAAACGCCTCGGGTTGGAACACGTCGTGATCACATGTGTAACGCGTGACGATTTGCCGGACGGCGGCGCCGAGCACTTTTACCGTTGCGTGCTTGAGGTTCGCCGACAGACCGGAGCAGCCGTCGAAGTGCTGACGTCCGACTTTCTCGGCAACCGAGCAGCCATCTCCCGCGTCGTCGAGGCACAGCCGGACGTTTTCAATCACAACACGGAGACGGTCCCCCGTCTGTACGACCGTGTCCGTCGCAATGCGGAGTATCAGCGGACGCTTGATCTGCTCAAACAGGTGAAGGACGAAGCCCCTCACATGGGGACCAAGAGCGGCCTCATGCTTGGCCTCGGCGAGACGGCTGACGAAGTCCTGGACGTCGCAGCCGACCTGCGCGAAGTCGGCGTCGACATGCTGACCATCGGTCAATACCTGCAACCCAGCCCGGACCGTCTCCCGGTCGAACGCTACTGGACCCCCGAAGAGTTCGACGAGATCGGCGAGCAGTGTCGGCGACTGGGCTACTCCCTCGTCGCCAGCGGCCCCTTCGTGCGGTCGTCCTATCACGCCGGTGAGATGGCGGACGTGTTGAACCAATCAGCGTGACGTCCGAACATCGCTTGCGGCTTAGCGCGACAGAAAAACGTCCAATCATCTCGAAACCGCACGTACCTTCGTGAACTCCCCAATCATTCTCCCTGACCTAGGCGAGGGCGATCAACCCATTCGACTTGCCCAATGGTTGGTCGAATCAGGGGACACGGTCGTCGAAGGAGACCGCGTGGTGGAGGTGCTTGTGGGGGGCGTGTTGTTTCATGTCGCGTCGCCGACTGATGGCGTGGTGCGGCGAACGATCGAGTCGGAGGGGACGTTGCTGGTGCCGGGCACCGAATTGGGATTGATCGTTCAAGAGTCGCGCTAAGCCGCAAGCATTGATCTGGCGCGGGTGAAATCGTTGCGAAATCGAAGAGAGACAGATTCCTCTGGAACTTTTCTCGCTGGGCAACTATCTAACGCGGAAGACTCGCGCGTGATGGTTCGTGCGGGTGATTCGGTTCTCTTGCTGGGACTCACGCCATGTCCGTGCGGACGTTGACGATTGTGTTTGTTTCTCTGTGTTCGCTGGGAGTCTTCGCCCTGATGGCTGCCGATCCACCGCTGCCCGATGCACGATCCGCAGCCAAGCGAGAGTTTGACGCCGGCAACTGGCGAGACGCGTTCGAGGCATACCAGCGACTTTCACTCGACGAACGCAACGAGGGACCTGCACTTGCGGCCGACTTTGGGCAGGGGATGCAGTCACTTCAGCAACTCCAACAGTTCGGCGAGATCGATGACTTTCGGAACGATGTTCTCGAAGTGCACAGTGATGACTGGCGATTGCTGGTCGCGGTCGCACAAAGTTTGCAGAACGGTCCACAGTATGGATTCCTGGTCGGCGGCGAGTTCGTGCGCGGGCCGCAGCGGGGCGGGGGGAGCCACGTCACCACACAGGAGCGAGACCGCGTCCGTGCACTCCAGCTGATGGATCAGGCCCGCCTGTTGATCGAGAAGTCTGACGCCTCACCTGCTGAGCAAAGCAACTTCTATCGTCAGTTATCCTCCAAGGTTCTCTGGTCACGTTCCGGCAGCGAAGCGTGGCGACTGCAGGACCTGACGAATCTCAACGAACTTCCGGACTACGAGGAAGGTCATCACTTCCGCGGCTTTCACCACAGCGGCGGCAAGGGAGCCCCGGTCGATGCGGACGGCAACCCGATCTTTCACGCCGTCCCCGAAAGTTGGGACACTGCGACCAGTGACGGCGAGCGGTGGCGATGGTGCCTCGAACAAGTCGTCAAACATCAGCCCTCGCAACGCAGCAGCGTCGACTACGAGTTCGCCAATTTCCTCCGCAGTCAGTTCGGCGTGCAGACAATGCAACAGTGGGGCATCGTCCTGCCGCGTTATGGAGATCACGCCCGTCCAGGGCGAGCGGATGATGAGGATGAGTCGGGTCCCTATGCCGTCCACACGTTGAGCGACAACGAAACCATCGCCCGGCTGGCGACTGGAGTCAAACGCTTCTCGCTCCCAGATGAGTACAACTTTATCCGCATCTACCAACGCCTCACCGGGGATGATCAGGGCGGCTATGCAGAGACCACCCTCCAGCAACTCGCGCAGATTTATGAGGACCGACAGCAATATCCCAAGGCGGCTGAGCAATGGCAGGCGAGCATCGATCGCTTTCGTGATCGCAACCGGCACAAGCGTCAACGGCTGGATCAGATCGTCGGCAACTGGGGACGCTTCGAGGGCGTGAGTGTTCAGCCGGCTCGGTCCGGAGCCCAGGTCGATTTTCGGTTCAGGAACGGAAAGAAGGGTTCATTCACCGCCCAGCGAATCAAGGTCGAAGAGTTGATCGACGACGTGAAGGCGTACCTCAAGAGCAATCCACAACAGGTCGACTGGCAGCAGACACAGATTGACAACTTGGGGTACCGGCTCGTTCAGCAGAACGAACGCAAGTATGTCGGCGAACGGGTCGCACAATGGGACGTGGAGCTTGATCCGCGTCCCAATCACTTTGACCGTCGTGTGACCATCTCGACACCGTTGCAACAGGCGGGGGCCTATCTCGTCACGGGAACGATGGAGGACGGCAACGTCAGCCGTGTCATCATCTGGGTCGCAGACACGGCGATTGTCAAAAAGCCTCTCGACGGCAAGGCGATGTACTACGTCGCGGATGCAGTGACGGGTCAGCCGATCGAGGGGGCCAACGTCGAATTCTTCGGCTGGCGGCAGGAGAGTATCCCGGGGCAGAAAGGACCGAATCGATACCGTGTCGTCACGTCCAACTTCGCAGAGATGACGGACGCGGACGGACAGGTGATCACAGATCCCAAGTTGATGGAGCAGAACCTCCAATGGATCGCCATCGCTCGTACGGACGATGGCCGGTTCGCGCATCTTGGCTTCAGCGGCATCTGGTACGGCAGCCATCATCGCGACACGTATGACCAGACCAAGGCCATCGTCATCACCGACCGCCCCGTCTATCGCCCTGAGCAAACGGTGCAATTCAAGCTTTGGGTCCGTGAGGCGAAGTACAACCAGATCAACGAGTCGCGGTTCGCCCATCAAGACTTCAAGGTGAAGATCAACGATCCCGAAGGGACAGAAGTCTACTCGGAGGTGCTTACCACTGACGAGTACGGCGGGATGGTTGGCGAACTCGCACTGGCTGAGGATGCGAAGCTGGGGACCTATCAAATCTTCATCGATAACTCGTACGGCATCTGGGTCAACGGCAACTTCCGCGTCGAGGAATACAAGAAGCCCGAATTTGAAGTCACGATCGATGCCCCGGAGAAGCCGGTCGCACTCGGTGAGACGGTGACCGCGACCATCTCCGCGAAGTACTACTTTGGTGCACCCGTCACCAAGGCAACGGTCCGCTACAAGGTCGAACGAACGCCGCAGGATGCTCGCTGGTATCCGTACCGACCGTGGGACTGGCTGTACGGCGAGGGTTACTGGTGGTTCACGCCGGATGCAGACTGGTATCCGGGATTCAAACGCTGGGGCTGTTTCGCTCCGATTCCGTTCTGGTGGAACTGGAATCCCGATCCGCCCGAACTCGTGCTCGATCGCGAAGTCGAGATCGGCGAGGACGGCACAGTCAATGTCGAAATCGACACGTCTCTCGCCAAAGCCCTGCACGGCGACGAGGACCACAGTTACAAGATCACCGCTGAAGTCGTCGATGCATCACGACGCACGATCGTTGGACAAGGCAACGTGCTTGTTGCGAGAGAACCTTTCAAGGTCTTTGTCTGGACGCATCGCGGCCACTATCAAGTCGGCGACACCATCCATGCCAACTTTCAGGCGAGAACGCTCGACGGCAAAGGCGTCGAGGGCAAGGGCACGCTAAAACTCCTGCGGATCACCTATGACGACGCAGGCGAACCTGTCGAGAACGTCGCTCAGGAATGGGAACTCGACACGGGCGCAGACGGCACAGCCGAGATCGACATCAAGGCGACAGACGCTGGCCAGTATCGGTTGTCGTACTCGGTTGAAGGTCGAAGGTCGAAGGCCGAAGGAGATGATGCGGAAGGCGCTGTGGCAATCGAGGGTGGCCACCTGTTTGTCATCCGCGGCGACGGCTTTGACGGCTCCGACTTCAAGTTCAACGACCTTGAACTCGTTGTTGACAAGCCCGAATACGCTCCGGGTGAAACAGTGAATCTCATGGTGAACACGAACCGCGTAGGCTCGACTGTGTTGCTCTTCGTGCGACCTGCGAACGGTGTGTATGCTGAGCCACCGCGCGTGTTACGACTCGACGGCAAGAGCACGGTCGTGGACATCGGCATCGCTCTGGAAGACATGCCCAACTTCTTTGTCGAGGCAGTCACCATTGCTGGTGGCAAGGTCCATTCGGTGATGAGAGAGATCATCGTCCCGCCCGAGCAACGGGTGCTGAACGTCTCAGTCGAGCCGGACCATGAAGACTACAAACCAGGGCAGGAGGCCAATGTCACGCTCAAGCTGACTGACATCGAAGGCCAGCCGTTCGTCGGTTCGATGGTCATGAGTGTCTACGACCGAGCGGTCGAGTACATCTCCGGCGGCAGTAACGTCCCCGAGATCCGCGAACACTTCTGGAAGTGGCGGCGACATCACAACCCCCACACCGAACACAACCTCGCTCACCACTTCGGCAACCTGCTCAAGCAGGGCGAGACAGCAATGAACAACCTCGGCGTCTTCGGCGATATGGTCGCTGACAAGGACTTCAACCAGTTTGACGACGTGCGCAATGGACTCATGATGAAGTCCGGCGCGGCACACATGGAAATGCGTTCGCTCGGACGAGCCATGCCGGCAATGGCTGCGCCGATGTCCGAGATGGCAGCTGACGGAGTAGCTGCGTCGAACGCTCCGGGAGGAGAGGCAGAGACACTCGTCGAGCCGACCGTTCGCACGCAGTTCGCAGACACCGCGTTCTGGAAGGGCGACATCACTACCGACAGTGAAGGACTGGCGAAAGTCTCGCTCAACATGCCCGAGAACCTCACCGGTTGGAAGATTCGCACCTGGGCGATGGGTCACGGCACGCGTGTCGGCGAAGGGGAGACCATCGTCACGACGTCCAAGAACCTGCTCGTCCGCCTGCAGGCACCACGGTTCTTCACCGAGACCGATGAAGTGGTGCTGAGTGCCATCGTGCATAACTATCTCGAAACCGAGAAGCAGGCCCAGGTCGAACTGCTCCTTGAAGGAGACACGCTTGAATATCTCAAATCTAAAATCTCAGATCTCAGATCGACGACCCAGACCGTGACAATTCCTGCTGGCGGTGAAGTGCGTGTCGACTGGCGTGTCAAAGCAGTCGCTGAGGGTGACGCCATCGTCACTATGCGGGCGTTGACCGATGAAGAGTCCGACGCCATGCAACAGACTTTCCCTGTCTACGTGCATGGCATGCTCAAGACCGAGTCGTACAGCGGCGTCATTCGGCCCGATGAACAGACCGGCGTGATCGACCTCACCGTGCCTGCGGAGCGGCGCGTCAATCAGTCGCGACTGGAGGTGCGGTACTCACCAACGCTCGCGGGGGCCATGGTCGATGCTCTGCCGTATCTGGTCGAATACCCGTATGGATGCACCGAGCAGACGCTCAACCGGTTCCTGCCGACAGTGATCACGCATCGCATCCTGCAGCGGATGGGGCTCGACCTCGAAGCCATTCGGGAGAAGCGGACCGACCTCAACGCACAGGAGATCGGCGACGCGGGCGAACGCGCCTCGCAGTGGAAGCGGTACGATCGCAATCCGGTCTTCGACGAAACGGAAGTCGAGCGGATGGTCAAGCAAGGCGTGAAGGACCTCACCGCCATGCAACTGACCGACGGTGGCTGGGGCTGGTTCTCCGGTTATGGCGAACACAGTTATCCGCACACGACGGCTGTGGTCGTGCATGGATTGCAGATCGCCACACAGAATGACGTGGCTCTCGTGCCGGGCGTGCTGGACCGAGGAGTCGAATGGCTCAAGCAGTATCAGAACCAACAGGTCGCACTGCTTGAGGAGGGTGAACGCCGGTCCAAACTCGAAGGCGAACGCCTTCGCAAGCACAAGAAGCCGTATCGCACTCAAGCGTCCAACATCGATGCCCTCGTGTTCATGGTGCTTGTCGATGCAGAGCGGGTGGATAACGAGATGCAACGGTTCCTGTTCCGCGATCGTCTCAAGTTGTCACTGTACGCACAGGCGCTCACCGGTCTCGCTTTGCATGAGATCAAGTCAGTCGATCAACGCGACACGATCATTCGCAACATCGATCAATTCCTCAAAGTTGACGACGAGAATCAGACGGCTTATCTCGACCTGCCCAACCGAGGCTACTGGTGGAACTGGTTCGGCGACACGATCGAGGCCAATGCGTTCTATCTCAAGCTGCTCACGCGAGTGAATCCGCAGGACGAGAAGGCAGCCGGGCTGGTGAAGTACCTGCTCAACAATCGCAAGCACGCAACCTACTGGAACAGCACGCGCGACACCGCCTACTGCATCGAGGCCATGGCCGAGTACCTCACCGCCAGCGGCGAGGATAAGCCGGACATGACGATTGAAGTCTGGGTCGATGGGCAGAAGCGAAAGGAAGTTGGAGTTACGAGCGAGAACCTCTTCACGTTTGACGGGACGTTCGTCCTCGCAGGAGACGAACTGGCGAGCGGCCCGCACGAGATTGAACTCAAGAAACGTGGCACCGGCCCGCTTTACCACAACGCCTACCTGACAAACTTCACGACCGAGGACTTCATTACGGCTGCCGGTCTGGAGATCAAGGTAGAGCGACAATTCTACAAACTCGTACAGCGGAAAGACGCAACTGATGTCGTGCAGGGAAGTCGGGGACAGGTCATCGATCAGCAAGCGATCAAGTACGACCGCGTGCCATTGTCGAATCAGTCCGAGGTCACCAGTGGGGATTTGATTGAGATCGAACTGACCATCGAGTCCAAGAACGATTATGAATATGTGATCTTCGAGGACCGCAAAGCAGCCGGATGTGAACCGGTCGAACTCCAGAGCGGTTACACAAAGGACGGACTCGGAGCCTATATCGAGTTCCGCGATGAGAAGGTTGCGTTCTTCCTGAGACAATTGGCTCGCGGCACTCACAGTGTGAGCTACCGCCTGCGTGCAGAGGTCCCCGGTCAGTTCAGTGCCCTGCCGACGAAGGCATTCGCGATGTACGCACCTGAGTTACGGGCCAATTCGGACGAGTTGAAACTCCGAATTGCTGATTGACCTGGCGAGCGAGGGATCTCAATCCCCCGCTGGATGCGTTTAGCAACCGAGCGATGAATCGGGGGACTGACGTCCCCCGCTCGCCATCAAGTTGACGTTGTCGTCCGTCCGCTCGTCTCGGCCTTACGGTTGGGGCTGTCGTCCGGGCCGAGTGGTTCTTCACTGGGAAGGACTTGCGCGACGTCAACGCGGTTTGCATCACCACCAAAGGAACGAAGATACCCGAGGATTTCCTGGTAGTGACCGTAGACCCGCATCGAATCGTAGCGAGTGATGAATCTCGTGCGATCGCGACTGTTGAGACGGGTCCAGGCGACGATGGCCTTGTCGATGGCGCCAATCAGAACGACCGCATGCGTGCTCGTGAGTTTGAGTTGCGATTGTAACGGGATGTCCGGGTCGCTGCCGTCGAGGGCATAGGGCAGGTCGATGAGTCCGCCGCTTTGATTCTGCACGTCGTCTCCGCCGAACGGATTCTCGCCGATGTCAATCGTAGCATTCGCGTCGATGGCCTTTTCGATCTTGTCGCCGAGGTCTTCCTTATCAGGATTGTGAGTCACACGGCGTCGCCAGCGGTCGCAGTTGACGAGGTGCGTGACGAGATGATCACGAGTCGGGTCATCGACTCCGCCGCGGTCAGAGAGTTCATCGTTCGCGAGCAACTCGGTTCGCATGGTGAACAGCGGTGAGAGGGCAGCAGCGATGTGAAGGTTGCGGAGTGTCGTGATCGCACGGCGGAATTGCTCTTGTCCTGGGGCACCGATGGGCATGGGAGGTCCTTTCAATTGATGTGGTGTTTAATTCACCGCGGAGGCGCTGAGACGCGGAGGTTACGCGGAGAGATCAAGATTGCTGGTCGTGTTGGCATGTGGTGAATGATGCCCCTTAGCTGAGGAAGCCAAGTCGATTCAGTTCTGAGTGCAGGTCACCACTGGTTCGGTGAACGTGGTGGATTGTTTCATTCATCCCTCCGCGCGTCTTCGCGTGACCTCTGCGTCTCCGCGGTGAACTCAATCTGTCTCAACGGTTGTCGACAGCGGGGCGACTTCGTCGACGCGGTTGTCGATGCGAGTTTGTAATTGGTCCGCAATGGAGGCTTCGGCATTGGTCCCCTGGGTTTTAAGCTTGATCAATTCATCGTCGAGGAACATGCCTCGCAGTGCGTCAAGTACTGCCACACGTCCTTCTGACTGTCGGAGTGCAAGTAGCTCACGTGCTTCATCCAACTGTCGGGGAAAGGGGGCACGGTCCGGGATCGACCGTGACTCCTCCTCCTGTTGGGGGTCATTCGTGCGAGTCACGACAATCGTGTCTTGAGCTTGTTTTCGCTGACGTCTTCGCTTGAGAATTCTCCACAGGACGGTGAGGGCAAAGGTGCCGACACCTCCTGTCGCTGCGGTCCCGCTGATGAGGCTCGCGAGTTCGAGAGCCGTGAGTGCGATCGGGGCTGTGTGAGTGAACACCCGCATCAGACGTAACCAGAGCGATCTGCGTTGGGTGTGTTGAGTCGAGTGTGTGTTGGGAAGTGAAGAGGGGCTGTCGGCCGACTCCTGGGGCATTTCTTGAGTTTGATTCGTCAGCGATATCTCGGGTGACTCTGAATGGTTTGGAGAAGGTTCCGCGTATGTCCGAGGTGGACGCAGAAGCGATGGCAGAGGCGCGGGGGCAGTGTCCAATTGCTCGTCCGTCAATTCCCTCTGGACTTGGTCAACATCCGATCGCAGTGAGCCCGATGACGAGTCATCTGTTTCGTCAACAGTGGTGCCCGCTGTCATCAGATCCCAAAGCCATTGCTTGCCCTGATAGCCCGTGATCATCCGTTCTGCTGAATGGAATGCGGGAAGCGCATGAATCCCCGCTCGCAGTGCTTGTTCTCGATGGAGATCCGCATCAATCCATTGCATACGGTACCGTGTCGTGAGTGCATCACGAAAGGAGGCATCACTTTGCAGGTCGCTCCAGAACAATTGGCAAGGGACACACGCACGCGATGTCCATACAGTCAGAGTGGGACGTGTCGGACACCAGAGGTGCAGAGACGTCTGATCAGCGAGACTTGTATGAACTGTGGTCGATGGAGGAGCCAACACGGACGGTGAGAGACCGGTCAACAAGAGCATGATCACTCGTTGCATCAGATCCTCCCCCGATAGGACGCAACGCGGTGATACTTGCCAGTGCGAACCAGTCGACGGAGCAGTCGACCGGGGTTGAACCGTGTGGGGTTGTCGTGGTTCAGTCGCCCCAGCCGCATCAGGACAGCTGCGATCAACTCAGAGCAGAAGAGATGTTCAAGGTCCGCACCGGGAAACAGCTGTGTGCGTTGAAACACTCGGGTCCCGGACAGAAGTGCACCGCCGACGTCATAACGAATCTCCCTTCGGGTGAAATGATCAACCAGAATGCGAGATAACAGGAGGCTTTCAGCGACGCTCAGGTGATTGATGTCCGTCAGACGATAGAGGTCGACACGTCCTCCTTGTTGTGTGTAGTCACGGATGCGGTTGAGTGGATGATGAGCTTGCACGCCTTCCACTCGTTGCTTACGGATGACACAGGGGTGAGAGCAGAGCGACGTGGATTCGACCCAGAGTATCTGCTCATCTCGATGGCAGCAGATGGCAACGTGTGATGGAGGACATCGCAAGTCGCGAGGACCAAGAAGTGAGGAGGTGCCGTAACGAATGACGCGGCTGGTCCAGTCGACGCCGTAACAGGCTGCGATATCGCCCGGTTGCAGATGATGAGGAGAGACAGACGAATACATCTGAGGTCACAAGAATCGATTGAAATGGACACGTTTCGCTGATTTTTGCCGTGTTCACCCCTTCCGCATCGGTTGCGCAACTCCGCATGAAAGCCATCGAACGTTTCCCTCAATCTCTGTAAGAATGTCGGGAATCACCGGGAAAAGTGGGCAGAAACATCGAGTCCGTGCGTTGTACCGTGAGCAGCCAGTCTGACTGTGCGCCCGGCGGTGTAGACAGTGGGAGGCTGGCAGGTTTCAATGAGAGCAGAGGCTCACATTCTCAGACGTCGCGAGACGCGTCCCCCCCGGAGAGCGACCAATGCGAATCACATGCAAGAAGTGCGGCACCGAACTCGAGTTGCCTGATGGAACTCAGACGGACGATGTTGTTCGTTGTGGGAATTGCGGCAAGGGCATTCGTGTCACGTTACGCCCCTCACGTAAGCGTGTTGCAGCACCCGTCGGTGGGGATGTGCCGGAGCCAAAGCGTCGTGGCGGACGTGGCGTGATGGCCATTGTGGCATTGCTGGTACTGGGGGGCGTGGGATACGCAATCTTCCAGAACGACGGCCTTGATGTTGCCGCCGTCAAGGAAGCTGTCCAGAACAAACTGACAGGCAACCCAGAGGCATCCGATGTGAACGCGTCGGGCGATGACGATCTCGCAACACAGGTCGCCGCATTGTTCGAGGAACGGTGCCACAGCTGTCATGGCGAAGGCGGCAGCGATGAAGGCGGCTTCAACTTCGTGCTGCGGCTCGACAAGCTGACAGAAGATGACGCTTATGTGACGGCAAACGATCCGGAGAATTCGTACCTGTTTGCGCGGATCGAGGATGCGGAGATGCCTCCGCCGGGTGAGGGGGAGCCGTTCAGCGATGTTGAGATTGAATTGGTCCGAACATGGATCGAATCAGGAGCGGCTCCGGTCGGAGGAGCGACGGAGGGTCCTGAGCCGGTCAGTAATGACGAACTGCTGTTCGCGATGCGTGAGAATCTACAGACGGTCGATGAGGCGGATCGTCAGAACACTCGCTACTTCACATTGACGCACCTCTACAACGCGGGGCTCTCACAGGATGAGATGGAGACCTATCGACTGGCAATGTCGAAATTGCTGAACAGTTTGAGTTGGCAGCCGGATTTGGTTGTGCCCGAACGAATCGGCGAGGAGGAGTCGCTGCTGCGAGTCAATCTGGCGAACCTGGGATGGGACGCAGACACGTGGGACGCGATCGTCGACACCGATCCGTACGCGACAGTCGTTTCAACACCAGATGGACTCGCGATTCGCGACCTCACCGGAACTGACGTGCCGAACGTTCGAGCTGACTGGTTCGTGTCGCGTGCCTCACGGGCTCCGTTGTACTACGACATTCTGGAGATCCCGGAGCAGTTTGACGATCTCCTGACGCGGCCTGAGATTCAGGTCAACGTCGATCGAAATATCGCGGGTGATCAGGTGGTCCGGGCAGCATTTGTCGAGTCGGGCGTTTCGGACAACAACCGCATGATCGAGCGGCACGCCTTTCAACATGGCGGATTCTGGGTCAGTTACGATTTCGCTTCCAGCACTGATCAGCAGAATGTTCTGGAGCATCCGCTCGGTCCCGACGGTAATGATGCGTTCGATCATGATGGTGGCGAGATCATCTGGAATCTGCCGAACGGGATGCAGGCGTACATGCTCGTCGATGGCGATGGCAACCGCATCGACAAAGGCCCCCTTGATATCGTCGCTGACGACAAACAAGCCGATCGGGCGGTGGTGTGCGGTCTTTCGTGCATGTCTTGTCACGCGAACGGCATGATTCGCAAGCAGGACGAGGTGCGGCCGACCGTTCTCGCGAATCGTGACGCCTACCCACAAGCGGATCGGATTCTTCGGCAGTATCCGGACGCGGACGTCATCAACGGCGTCCTCGATGAGGACACCGAACGTTTCGAGGGAGCCCTCAAAGACCTCGGTTTCGATCGGCTGACGGACACAAGTGAGCCGGTTTTCCACATGGCCAAGCGATTCGAACAGGCGGTCGATCGTTCTCTCGCTGCTGCTGAGTTCGGAGTCTCAGAGGAGCAGTTCGTCTCGCTGCTGGATGAGACACCGAAGGTGGCACGCGTGTTGGGACCGTTGAAGCTGCCGAACGGGAAAGTCAAACGGAAACAGTTTCTGGCAGAGTTCAAGTCAGCCGCCAAGGCTTTCGGCTTCGGAGAGGCGTTCGGAGTCAGTCCAACAGCTGATGTGCCGGACGCCAACATCGCGGATGCAGGAGATGTGACGGCCACGGATGGGAACGTGCCGACTGCTCCGGCTGCGAATAACACACCTGCGCAGCCGAAAGGGCCGCCAGATGATCTGCCACCAGCAGAGTTCGCAGATAACGCAACGCAACCGACGGCACCCGGGTCCACTGAAGCCATCCCGGTCGAGCCCCCCCCGGCGTTAATCCACCAGTGGATCAACACGGACGGCAAGCCGATGCTCAACGGCTACTTCCTGCAAATCACAAGGACAGGAGACGTGCAGATCGGAGTCGTCGATCGCAACTGGTCAATCGAAACGACTGAAGGCGACACACAGGAGTTTGTCGGATCGTTCATGTCCTTCTACAAGGACCCCGGTCAACCGACGATGGTCCGGATCGAAGCGGATCTCGGACAGATTTTGAACTACGTGGACTTTCCGATCGACGCGTTCTGTGAGGACGACAAAGTGTACCTCGCGAACCTGGAGGAACATGTTCGCTATGCGAACTTCTACAAGAAGCGGTTGAGGTCTTTCACGCTCCCTTGGGATGAGATTTCACCAGCTGACCAACGTTACGTGTATGAAGTTGTCGCTGCCATTCAGCAGGGGCGATATGGCCCTGTTGCCGGTGCGCCGGCTGAGCCACCGATTGGCGATGCGATTCCGGCAGGTCCTCCTCAACAGCCGCTTGCTGGACAAAGCAATGTCCCTGCAGGTGCACCTCCGGGCACAGATCCGACTCCACCGGTTGCAAACCCCACTGCACCAGCGCCAGTGACGCCCGTGACTGCTCCCGGTCCGGAACCTCCGAGCGTTCCGGTCAGTCAGCTACCGCCGCAGTCAGGAAACGAGCCCATCAAAGAGCCACCAGCTCCTGCAACGGCGCCGGTTCCTCCGTCGTTTGACTACTGATTACAGAGTCAGACCTGCGATGATTGTCTGGCCTCATGCAAACTCCGGACGACGTCTGCGGAGTTGGTCTTTCAAGCGGGAGACGATGCTGGAGTGCATCTGGCTGACGCGACTTTCGGAAAGTCCGAGCGTCTGGCCGATCTCTTTCATCGTCAGCTCTTCGTAGTAGTAGAGAATCACGATCAGACGTTCGTTGCGGTTGAGGCCCTTCGTGACCAGCCGCATGATGTCCCGTTTCTGGATACCTCCCGTCGGGTCTTCCCCTTTGGCGTCTTCCAGAATGTCGATCTCTCGCACGTCCTTGTAGGAGTCGGTCTCGTACCACTTCTTGTTGAGACTGACGAGGTTGACCGCGTTGGCGTCGGATCGCAGCTTGTGAAACTCTTCGAGAGAAAGTTCCATCTTCTCGGCGATCTCAGCGTCCAACGGCGGACGACCAAGTTGGGCTTCGAGAGCTTTCTTCGCTGCCCCCAATTTGCTGGCTTTGCTGCGAACGAGACGGGGGACCCAGTCCATCGTCCGAAGTTCGTCGAGCATGGCCCCACGGATTCGTGGCACGCAATATGTCTCGAACTTCACGCCTCGGCTGAGGTCGAACGCATCAATCGCGTCCATGAGACCGAACACGCCGGAAGAAATGAGGTCGTTGATGTCGACCCCTTCCGGAAGTTTGGCCCAGACTCGCTCGGCGTTGTAGCGGACGAGGGGGAAGTAATTCTCAATCAGGCGATTGCGAAGTTCCTGATTGCTTTGATCCGATTTGTAGTCGTTCCAAAGCTGTTGGATTTCAGGGGAAACCTTCGTTGCCATATAGTCCTCCGTGACAGCAGCATCTTGCTGTAAAGCTCAGTTGTCATCCGTGACAGGTGATGTCTCTCCACTCGAAGCACGGTGCGATCCAAGCGCATCAGACCGCACAGACGGAGAAACATCACTTCGTGTGTATCGACCGATCGTGGTCGCCATGTTCATAAAAACTCGTGAAAGCTACGTAACCGTCAGACTCTGCCACCGGGAGAGTCGACCGTTTCTCTACTTGTCGATGATTGGTAGTCAGGAGTGTCCTTGATGTGCGTTGGTGACGACGCTCCGCGAGCGTGGCTTCAAACCGTGTGAATTGGTCGCTTGCTTTTCCATTTCGTGTTGCAAACGCACAAGCGCATCGCGCACTGACGACGCTTGAAATGAGTAGACCTTCGACATTCGAGGGGAATCCACGATGGGTGAGTGAAATAGTGATACGCAGGTTGAACCGCAACGGCCTCTGCAAGAACTTGCACGCAGAGTGCTCGTTCCAACAGGCCGGCGACGTTGAGGTGTCTTCAAATTGTTAGTCGAGACTCCGTGGCAGGAGTCTGAGATGTGATTTCAAAGGGGACGTACCCTGATCAACTCGCAAACCCCCGTCCATCAGCGGACTGGCAGCGCGACGAGTGTTCACAGGTTGAATTGTGTGAAGGGAGAATCAGTTTCGAGGGCGGGGCGGGATTGATATCCGAACGATCAAACGTCCGTCCAGCCTGAAGAGCCCACGAAACGTAAGAATCATTCCGGCAGTTCCTGCTGTGGTGCCGGAACCTCCATGCAAACAAGGAGTTGTGTATGATTTCGTTATCTGGCTTCTTTAAGACTTACGTGAAACGTCAAGCACGTTCTGCCGAACGTTTTTCCTGTCATCCACATCGCGTGCTCTTTCGGTGAAAACTGCCTGTCGGCGACTGCAAATTGGACACCTTCACGGACAGCGATGCTCACCCTGACCAGGATTGCCCGCTTGGTTGCGGACTATCCTCTCTCCGAACGCCTGATACACTTCTCGTGTCATCGAAGTCGGCCATTCGAGCGAGACAGTGTGAAGACGGGAAGGAACTGAAATGTCGGTGGATGAGAGTCGTGAGAGTGAGAAGAAGCTGGATGTGATCCGGCAGGTCGTTGCTGACGACGTGGCTGCTGGGACGCATGCGGGGCGGGTGCAGACGCGGTTTCCTCCGGAGCCGAATGGGTATCTGCACATCGGCCATGCCAAATCGATCTGCCTCAACTTCGGCATCGCACAGGAATTCGGCGGGCGGTGCAATCTGCGGTTTGATGATACGAACCCAACCAAGGAAGACGTCGAGTATGTGGACTCGATTCAGGAGGACGTGCGTTGGTTGGGGTTCGAGTGGGACGAGTTGCACTTTGCGTCTGATTACTTCGAGCAGTTGTATGAGTGGGCCTGTCAGTTGATCAGGCAGGGGGATGCGTACGTCGATAGTCAGTCGCCGGAGGAGATCCGGGCACAGCGGGGGACAGCGACGCAACCGGGGACAAACTCACCCGACCGCGATCGTTCGGTTGAGGAGAACCTCGAACTGTTCGAGAGGATGCGATCTGGTGACTTCGCGGACGGTAAGCATCTACTGCGGGCGAAAATCGACATGGCGTCGAAGCACCTGATCCTGCGTGACCCGCCGATGTACCGCATCCGCCACGCGGAGCATCATCGCACGGGGAGCGACTGGTGCATCTACCCGATGTACGACTACGCCCACGGACAAAGCGACTCACTCGAAGAGGTTACGCATTCGATCTGCACGCTCGAGTTCGAGACGCACCGGCCACTATACGACTGGTTCATCAAGAAATTGGGCATTTTCCCCTCGAAGCAGTACGAATTCGCCAGGCTGAGCCTGACGTACACCGTCACGAGCAAAAGGAAGTTACTTGAACTCGTCGAGGGTGGATTCGTTGACGGCTGGGACGATCCACGCATGCCGACGTTGTGCGGACTGCGACGTCGCGGATACACGCCAGAGGCGATTCGAGATTTCTGCAATGACATCGGCATCACCCGTTACAACGGTAAGACGGACATGGTCGTGCTCGAAAACGCGTTGCGAGCTGACCTCAACAAACGAGCCGAACGTCGGATGGCGGTGCTCAGACCACTCAAAGTGGTGATCACGAACTATCCCGAAGGTCAAACGGAGGAGTTGGAGGCCATCAACAACCCTGAGGACGAGTCAGCTGGTACACGCATGGTGCCGTTCGGTCGAGAGCTGTACATCGAGCAGGAGGACTTCATGGAGGACGCTCCCAAGAAGTTCTTCCGTTTGGCGCCGGGTCGGGAAGTGCGGCTGCGTTATGCGTACTTCATCACGTGCACTGATGTCATCAAGAATGATGCCGGCGAGATCGTCGAGTTGCACGCGACGTATGACCCGGCGACGAAAGGGGGCGACGCTCCCGATGGCCGCAAGGTGAAGGGCACACTGCACTGGGTGAGTGCTGAGCATGCAGTCAACGCTGAGGTGCGGCTGTACGATCACCTCTGCAAGGTCGAGGACCTGGGCAAAGTCCCCGAAGGCGAAGATTGGAAGTCCTACCTGAACGAGACTTCACTCGAAACGCTGACCGATTGCCGGTTAGAGCCATCGCTGGCGGACTTCGAGGCGGGAACGCCTGTTCAGTTTGAACGGCTGGGGTACTTCACACCCGATACCCGTTCGATGTCCTCAGAGAAGCCTGTTTTCAACCGAAGTGTCACGCTCCGAGATGCCTGGGCGAAGATGCAAAACTAGTGACTGGTGCCGGTCCTCGGACGACTGCTGATCGGCAGGAAGTGCGCGAATTGTCCGGTCAAGGAGCGAGTTCCGGCCGAAATTGTCGGCAAACGATGTCTGCGGCTTGAGGCAGAATCTGGGGTCTGATACTTCTCCGCGACCGGTCAGCCACCCTGCGCTGACTGTGGATAGAATATCCCCTGTATGAGGCATGCCATGAGGGCATCCTTCGCCGCGATTCCATTGATAATTCTGGCTGTGGTCACCGGGACCGCAAGCCGGGCGATCGCGGAATATCCTTACGCATTGCCTGAGAATCCGTCTTTCGACGGCATCTACTCGCGAGGCAATTCGGGTGCTTCGATGATGTCCTTCGATCCGGACCTCGTCATCCCGGGCGATTATGGAAACGGAACCCAAGGTGAATATCTTCCGGACCAGTATCCACTTGATGGATTTGACGGCGACATCGGCCCGGCAGATTACCCAATTGATGACCCGATTCCTGGATTCGAAACAGTGTTTGCCAATGGTGCACCAATTTGGATCGGGCACATCGCCTCGTCCTACATGATCAGCTCCGAACGATCGCTTTGGAACGGGGAGCTCTTTCTCCCGCTGTGGCAGGACGGCCGGAACTTCTGGTTTTTCAACACCCGAGGACAGGTCGACGACGAAAGCGCCGGAGAGTTCAACATTGGAACCGGATTCCGCACGATGGCGTGGCCAGGATGGATTTTCGGCACGTACCTGTTTTACGATCGACTCGATTCGTCGAACGACAACGGCTTCTCACAAGCGACTCTCGGTGTCGAGGCAATGGACGTCTTCTGGGACTTCCGCTTCAACGTCTACTTTCCAGAATCAAAGGCCAAGCTCGTTTCGACACCTCCGGCGGCAACGATCTCGAACGGCACCATCCTGGTGACCAGCGGTGTCGAGCGTGCCTATTGGGGCGTCGACGTCGAAACGGGTGCATTGCTTTGGTCGTGGGGACCGAATGCCGAACATGAGCTTCGCGGCTTCGTCGGACTCTACCACTTCGACCACTCCGAGCCGGGTTTTGACAACATCACCGGTCCGCGGGCACGCATGGAATGGCGTGTTTACGATCTCCCGTATTTTGGAAACGGCTCACGCTTCACATGGGGCTTCTCTGTTCAGGCCGACACCGAACGCGGCGGCGACGCCTCGGTCTTCGCCGGTCTGAGAATCCCACTCGATCCTTGGGCAAACGCGAGACGACCCCTGTCGCAACTCCAGCGGCGAATGCTGGACTCTGTTGTCCGTGATGTCGACGTGGTCACAAACGCGGTGGGACAGTCCGAGTCGGCGATCAACACCCTCACTGAAAACAGGATCGAAAGTGTCCGTGTCCTGCAACAGGGTGACGACATTTCCAAATTGGTTGAAGAAGCCGGAGAAGACTCGGTTGTCGTTGTCGATGGCTCCGAAGGCGAGATTTACAGTGGCGAACCGATCAACCTGCAAACGGGCCAGTTGGTGATGGGAGGCGGAATGAAGCTCTCTGTCGTCGGTGAACGAACCGGCTTACCAGCGACGTTCACCGCCCCGGGCGCTCGTCCGAAAATCGAATTCGGCTCGCTCTCCAATCCGTACCACACGTCTCCCCCAGGCTTCGTGATGGCCGACCATACGTTCCTCAAGGGTGTCGACATTCGAAGTGGTGGCCCAGCCGTCTCGGTCAATCACGCGGATCATGTGACAATCGATGATGTTTACATCCGTGATGCCGATGGTGCAGGCATTGCCATCCAGGGGGCCAACCATGTCGAGGTGAACCATGTGACGATCGATGAAGTCGATGGCTCCAACTGGAACAAGAGTGCAGGTTATGAAACTGCTGCTGTTTCGCAGGGAGCAGGAGTCGTTGCGATCGACTCTCGCAACGTCATGATTCACAACTCGACAATCCGAGAGACCGCTGGTCCGGGCATCAGCCTGCATGATACCGAGGAGGTGTCGATTTCAGGGATCGATTTGGACAACACGGGCTCCGACAATTACGAGTCTTACGGTTCCTTTGGGATCTGGGGAAATCGAACAGTCAACACACGTATTGATGAAGTAGATATCGACGGTGTGGGCGGCGGCATCTTCCTGTGGAACGCAGCTGGGACCGCCAAAATCACCAACTCGACCATCAAGGGCGAGCCATCGGAACTCGGAATCGGCATCAGAAAATCCTCAGGCGATCCGCTCGATCTGATCATCTCGGATAACACCATCGGGCAACGTGGACTCAAGTTGCGGACGGACAATGATGCTCACATGACAGCTCGGGTCACAGGAAATGACATCGGTGGCAACGGATCCTCCGTCGACATTGTGAGTTCGGGCACCGGCACGACCAACATCGGTCTGTTCGACAACACGATGGATGGCACATTGGAAGTTGACACATCAGATCAACGCGTCTTGAATCTTGTCCTTCAAGACAACACCCTCTTGCCCGGAACGACGACGCATTCGATCCTGAGTCGAGATGACGCGTCGACGTACCTGCTCTATGGCGGAAACATGTCGCCCAGTGACGTTCTCTTCGAGAACAACGCCGCGTTCTTCAGCCTGGAGCCGTTCATCGGCAACGATCATTCGCCGATGCTCCAAGGGACCTTTAACAACCTTCCAATCGGCACGCTCCGATCCCGGGCTCCGACGTTGTTTGACTGAGTTGGGTGGGTTTATGGTGAGCAGTCGTTGACATCCGATCGACTGCATGTGGCACCGCCTCCGCATTGGTAGGCTTGACGTTGGTTGCGGGGGATGTCAGATTCGCAGTCCTTCCGCTGACTTCTGCGAGTCACACTCCTGCCCACCCGACCATCGCGTGCTCTGATGTCTGACCTGCCTGACCAGTCGAAGCTCTCAACCGGTGTCATCATTCTGTTGACGGTCGTTCTTGGAGCGATGTCTGCTGGTACCGGATGGGGGATTCGCGGGCAGTATGGTCATGAGACGGGGGCCATGATGGCTGGCTGTCTGTTCGGATTCATCACAGTGTTCCTCTGTGCACCGCAGCTGTCGTCACTCAGTGCTGCCCGTGCGGTCGCGCTCTGTGCACTGGGCGTTTCGATCGGCGGCAGCATGACGTACGGTCAAACCGTCGGGCTGACGCATGACCGGGAGATCATCGGCAACCTTGACGCGTACCGCTGGGGCATGATCGGGCTGGCCCTCAAAGGAGGATGTTGGATCGGCCTGTGCGGCACGTTCTTCGGGATCGGCCTCAGCCGAGTGAGGTATCGTCCATTCGAGATGCTCATCCTGCTGGTCGCGCTGGTGATGATCTATTTCTTCGGGGTGTGGTTCTTCAACACTCCGTTCGATCCCGAAACAAAGACACTGCCCCGTTTCTACTTCTCCGATAACTACCTCTTCGAGCCGGATGCCGAGATCAAGCCGCGTGTTGAGACGTGGGGTGGGATGTTCGCTGGCTTGATCGCGCTATTGGCCTACGCAAGGGTGATCAAGGGTGATCGGCTTGCGTTCCGACTTGGACTGTGGGCGACCCTTGGCGGGGCATGCGGCTTCCCCGGTGGTCAGTGGTTTCAAGCGACCAATGCCTGGACTCCTGAGTTCTTCTCAGAGAGCCCCGTCGGTTTCATCACGTCGAAGTTCAACTGGTGGAACATCATGGAGACGACGTTCGGCACAATCTGGGGAGCCATCCTCGGACTGGGAGTCGCGCTCAATCGTCATCTCATCGGCACAAAGGAGGAATCCGACGCACAGGATGTCGAGTTGACGCTGGGGGCCGAGTGGGCTCTGCTGGCGATCCACGTCGGCTCCATCGTCGGGCATGAGTTCTTCGAGTTCTTTCCGCTCGACATCTTCATGAGTTTCTCCTGGACGATGATCCTGATCCCGGTGGCGGGAGTGATTGGTGGACGCTTGTGGCCGTACTTGATGCCCCTGCTTGTGCTCTCGGTGCCCATTGCTGGCAAGACGTTTCGGGGCCTGACCATCAACCATGAAGACTTCGCGATGACAACTCTGCTCTGGGCGTACTGTGCCCTGGCTGTCGTCTGGGCGATTGCCGCCGTGTTGATCACGCAGCGTCGAGCCGCTGTTCGTGTCTGGGTATTGCTGGCGACCGTTGTGTTCGCAGCGGGTCCGATTCTGTACCGAGGTTATAAGGCCTGGCAGCACGCTCAGACGCCTGTGGCCGAGGGTACTGAGAGTGTCCCGCTCGGGCTGTCGGCCCCATACGGCATCGGTGCGTTTCTGGTTGCACCGCTCGTGATCTCACTGGTGTTTGGATTTGCATTGTCTCTGCGACCGGATGCTCCTTCACGAGCATTCACTCGCTGGGGGACGATCATCGCCAGCCTGACGTTCTTCGGTCTGAACTTTGCCTTCTTCGGTTACCCCTGGCGGTGGTACCCGATCGAGGACTGGGGTGGACGTCATGCCAACAACCTGTACTTTGAAATCACCTGCATCCTGATGATTCTCACCGTTCTCGTTTGGGGATGGCGGAGCAACTCGATCGAAAGTCTGACCGATGAATGAACGCCGTCCGGGAACGATTCTGTTGGGGATGATCCTCGCGGGCATGGCAGCCGGCATGGGCTGGGGCATTCGCGGTCAATACGGACACGAAACCGGCGCAATGATGGCCGGCATCCTGTTCAGTCTCGTGATGGTCTTCCTGTACGGCGGAAAACTGTCGTCGCTCAGCGGAGCCCGGGCAGCGGCCTTGTGTGCGCTCGGTATCTCGATCGGCGGGTCGATGACATACGCTCAAACAGTCGGACTGACGAAAGACCCGCCGTTGATCGGGAATTGGGAAGCCCTCCAGTGGGGCTTCCTCGGATTGTTCATCAAAGGGGGCATCTGGATCGGTTATGGCGGAGCCTTGTTCGGCATGGCGTTGAGTGGTCGTCGCTATCGTCCGCTCGAACTGATCCTGCTGCTGCTGTCGCTGCTGTTGATCTTCTTCCTCGGCGTCTGGCTGATCAACTCGCCATACGATCCAGAGAACAAGATCCTGCCCCGCATCTACTTCTCGGATGATTGGTACTTCGAGCCGGAGGACGCTCATCCACGGCCGGAGGTCTGGGGCGGGTTGCTGCTCGCACTCGTCTCGCTGATTGGGTACGCCCGCATCTTTCGAGGGGACCGGCTGGCATTGCGGCTCGGCATCTGGGCTTTCATCGCAGGTGGAATCGGTTTCACCTCCGGACAGGCGATTCAGTCGTATCACGACTGGAATCAGCTGAGTTTCGAGGAGGGTTGGCTGGCCAACCTGCCGAAGAATATCAACTGGTGGAACTTCATGGAGACCGGTTTCGGAGTCGTGTGGGGAGCCATTCTCGCCCTGGGCGTCGGATTGAATCGGCACCTCATCACAGAGGCCGATGATTCCGAAGAGGTCGAAATCCCGCCGCTCGCGGAGTGGGCGCTGGTCATCCTCCACGTGGGGTCAATCATCGGGCATGAATTCCTGATCGTGCCCCGGCTTGATTACTTTATGAGTTATGCCATCACGATGATCTTCATCCCGGTGACCTGCGTGATGGCCGGTCGTTACTGGCCCTACCTGATGAGCCTGCCCATCATCGCGGCACCGATCGCTGGCAAGACGGTGCGGCAACTCTGTTTTAACGAAGACCCGCCTGCCATCGAACTGACGATGGGGGTCCTTGCTTACATCGTTCTCCCGTTGGTCCTGTTGACGTCGCTGGCCGTCCTGCTCGCCAGACGAGGTCAGTTCGGCGAACTGGCACGACCGTTCGCGAGATGGTCACTGCTGCTGGCGACGTGGGTCTACTTCTGGCTGAACTTCGCGTTCTTCCATTACCCGTGGCCGTGGATTCCGGTTGAGGAGTGGACCGGCCGCACGCCGAATGGGCTGGTGTTCGCGATCTGTGCGATTACACTCACGCTCGCCGCACTCATCTACGGCTGGCGAAAGACTCCGGAAGTTGAGTGACGCCATCACGCCGTTGCATGGCGTTCGGCGGCCTGCTGGGCGAGGAGTTTCTTCTGGTAGCGGGACTGCACGATGTCCACCAGCACCAGCACGACCAGCACAAAGTAGAACGTGGTCTTGGTCATCGGCAAGACCGGATAACCGAACAGATGCACGTGGGCCAGGTGTCCCCCTTCGGAAAGCAGCATGATCCCAACGATGAACAGAATGAACAGCCCGAGCACCTCGTACATCCGGTTCTTCTTGAGAAACTCGGCAACCGTGTCTGCCAGATAGATCATCATCAAACCGCTGACCACAATCGCAGCGGCCATCACGAAAAACTCGTCCGTCAACGCGAGGGCACTCAGGATCGAGTCGAACGAGAACACAAGGTTCATGATCACGATCCACGTGACCGCCGAGGCAACCGAACGCGTTGAACCTTTGTCATCATGCTCGATGTTATGGATCGCGAGCATATGTGAGATCTCTTTGACTGCCGTGTAAATGATGAAGGCTCCGCCGATCAGCACGATGATGCTGTGCAGATTGAACTCGCCGTCGATCAATCGATGAGGCGCGAAGTGCAAGGCGTGGGCCTCATGGTGGGCGACGTCCTCCACTGTATCCTCTGCGACGATTTCATCACCCATGTGCAGTTTGACCCACGGATCCTGGAACGACTCGATGGCTCCCATCACGACGAACAGCAGGATGATCCGCAGAACGATCGCGAGGCCGATCCCCAGTCGACGCACGTACTGCTGCTTGTCTTCCGGAACCCGTTTGGACTCGATCGAGATGTACAAGAGATTGTCGAAACCCAACACCGCCTGCAACAGCGTGAGCATGCACAGCGTCATCAGGTTGCTGAGCGTGAAAAGTCCTTCCATGTCGTCTGTTCCGAAGAGAGGGAAGTTCCGCCACAAGAGATGAGCTGGACAGAGTAGGAAGTCAGAAATGCAAGTGCCAGCGAGCCGTGTGATCAGATGCCGGGAACATTCGACTTTGATTGGTACTCATGGGAAAGGCATTACTGCTGAAAGAATGGGCGACTAGAAACGAATGGAGATGCTCAACACACCGGGAATCCGCAGAAACCTTGGACCTCCTCCTGTTCTGAAAAATGGCATGGACCTTGCATTCCCGAAGTTCAGCTCGGCGGGCACGGAGAATGAGGATGCGGAAATGAGAGTGCGACTCTACGAAGTCGGTGAGCGATGCGGCACGGTCCATTGCCTGGATGTGCTTCCGGCGGCCATCTCGACAACCTCCCACGGCGAACTTTGTACGGGACCCGCCGATCGAACCCAAGCACGATGTGTGCTGGTCGAGGATCAAGGGAATCTCCTGATCGAAACGTGCGATGAGGCGGAAGAGGTCTTTCTGAACGACATGCCCATCGAACGTGGTGGATTGATGCCGGGCGACTCGCTAAGGGTCGGAGAACACGCTTTACTGGTCTCCTACGAAAGAATGACTGCGGACCCGCCGCCTCCCAGTCGTTTCCGACTCGCATCTTCATAGTCTCTGCGGCCGACACAGTTTGCCCAAGATGACAAGGGCAACCTGTGGAACCTGAGAATTCGGTTTCACCCGACCAATGCTCGATTCCGAAGCTATGCTTAGAAGGTTTCTTGCTCGCCGGGACTTGAGGGTTGCGTCCGGTGCGCATCTTCTCCAACTAGCGGTGAGTTCATGCGTTACGTCGTCCTGGCTGCGGTCTGTCTGATATTTTCTCCTGTTCTGTCGATGACGGTGTCCGCTCAGAGTGTGAAGAAAGTCCCTCTGCCCCACAAGAAAGAAGTCATTCAATCGTTTCCGGGCCCACAGCAGGTCGAGTCGGTGCTGACCGAGTATCTGGATAATCTCAAGGACCGGGAGGAAACCGATCTGATTTCGCAGGACGATATCCAACCGCTGTTCAAGCAGCTGGAGGACATCGGATGGAAAGTGGCCGACGAACGCGAGTTGAAAGAGCGTCTTTTGAAGGATAAAGATTGGCTGGTCACGACACTTCGGACCCGGACCGGCACGAAGTTCATGCGGAAGATCGCCGAGTTCCCTGGAGGATATGCACAGCTGGACCTCATGCGACAATCCTCCCAAGGCAAAAAGGAAGTCGCCGGAATCATCACGACGCCCGGGGGTGAGGAACTGATCGAGTTTCTGACGACCTCTCCTGTCGGTCGCAACACGAGTCAAAAACTGGCTGCCCAGCATCGCAATAAGTCGAAGCTCGTTGAGGACCGTCTCTACACCAAGGACGACATTCACAAGCAATTCAAGCTGAGCTACGCGGCAGAGGTGGATCGCCAAACAGAGCAGGACGCTTTGTCTGCACGAACCTCAACCAAAGGCAAGCGAACGAACTCCAAAGGCGAGCCGCAACAACAATCACCCGCAGCGTCCGAGCCGCGCCCGTCGCGCGAAGAATGAAGCGGTCGATATGGACCTGATCAGGAAGGTGTGGCACTCAGTTCACGTTCCGCGATTACCGTGTCGAGTTCCTGCTTCAATCGCGGGAGGATGTCCTCATACGAGAAGGCTCCGAGTTCTCGCGGACCTCTCTTCAGATTGACAAAGTTCGGACCGCACCACAGGCCGAGGTCGGCATCGTCCGTCTCGCCCGGTCCGTTCACGCGGCACCCCATCACAGCGATCGTAATCGCATGCTCCTTGGCGTAAGCCGTCATCTCCTTCACACTGGCAGCGAGGTCGATGAACGCTTCGTTTTCCACACGAGAGCAACTGGGACAGCTGATGATGTTCAGTGTGTCGAGGCCAAAGTCCACAAATGACCGCACACGACCCGCTGCAATGTCTGCCAGAATTTGACGTCCGGCAACAATCTCCTCCGGCTTGCGATCATTCGGCACGGTCAGTGATACACGAATCGTGTCGCCGATCCCCTTGCTGATGAGTTGCTCGAATGCGATGCGCGTCTTGATCACACCATCGGGCGGCATGCCGGCTTCGGTGACCCCCAGATGCAACGGCACATCCGGTCGTGCCTCGGCGAAGCGTTGATTGACATCAATCACGTGCTTGGGATCGGAGTCCTTCAGCGAGACGCAGTAACGGGTGAAGCCGATCGAATCGAGGAACTCACAGTGGTCGAGGGCTGACTCCAGCATTGGGGCGACTGTGTCGGCTGGGTCATGTTTGGCCTTCTTTTCGGGGTCGACCGATCCACAGTTGACGCCGACACGCATCGCGCAATCATGCTCCTCAGCAATGCCGACGAGGTAACGCACCTTCTCCTCCCACGGCTTCTCACGCTCATGGTGATAGAGGTGCCCCGGGTTGTACCGCAACTTGGCAACGTGCGGAGCAACGTGCTCGGCGAGTCGGTAGTTCTCCTGCAGGTCAACCGACAGATTTGCATTCGTCTGCTTCGCGATCTCAGCGAGTGCGTCTGCATCCTTGCGACTGTCGACCGCAATTCTTACGACGTCGGCTCCCGCCTTGGCCAATGCATTTACTTGCGACACGGTCGCATCAATGTCCTGAGTGTGTGTCGCGGTCATGCTCTGGATGGCAATGTCATGACCGGCACCAATCGTCGTCGTGCCAATGCGGACTTCGCGAGTCGGATTCCTGGGGAGATCAACCATGAAATGTCTTCTCGATTTTTGATTCGGGGCTCATTCTCTCCTACTCCGTTCGACGGATCATAGTTGGGGATAATCGGACTTCCCACCGCGTCCAATCTGCGACGCAGGATGGTGCGAAGATCGGATTATGACGAATGCAGCGACTTTTCAAGTTTCAACAAGACAGCGGGTTACGACGATCCTCAGTTCACACGTCTTGACACCTCGCTTCACGCTTTCATTATGAGGGTCTTTCGCTTGGGGGTTGGTTCGCCAGCCGTCTCGTTCTAACAGCGGATGGGTGAGTCGTCGTATCCGATTGTCGAGAAATGGCTTGGAGCGATCATGGTCATTGTTGGGTACGGCACATGCTACGGATTATGCCGGGATTTCAAATCCGACTCGTTGTCCGGGCTGACTCAACTGTTCGAGACACATCGTTTGTACTACCCATGATGGACGTCACGAAAGCCAAGGAGTTCACCACCGGACAGGTCGCTGAACTTTGCCGCGTTGCTCCTCGAACTGTCAGCAAATGCTTCGACAGCGGACGCCTCAAGAGCTCCCGCATCCGAGGTTCACAGGACCAACGCATCCCGCGGTCGAATCTCATTGCCTTCATGAAGGAGAACGGGATCCAGCTTGGGGAACTGAATGATGGTTCCGATGTTCTACTCCTGGTGGGAGTGAACCGTGAGTCGGAGCAGAGAATAACCCATCTACTTGCGCCTCACGACCTTGATCTGAAGTCGACCCACTCCAGTTTCGATGCCGGTCTGCTGGCGAGCAGGCTGCATCCACGCTGTGTGATCATCGACTCTGTGATCGGTGTGCACGAAGCTGACGCCATCGCCCGCACACTTCGACTGGTCGACGACACAGGAGACGCAGTGATCATTGGGTTGGTTAGCGACGGGAGCGAGGGTCGGAGCTTGACGAATCACTCATCACTGAAACGTTCCGCAAGCCGTTCGACATGGTCTTGTTGGCAGAGCGGGTCCGTGGACTGTTGAGTGAAGTCGCGCACTGATTCCGATCGATGCGGCGCCTAAGCCTCAACGGGCGCGATGCATCCGTACCTTGTGATTGCTGCTGTCGCCGATGTAGACGTTCCCATTCGCATCGACGAACACGCCATGCGGTCGTGCCAGCCGACAGCCTCGCGGATCGCCGTCCGGTCCGTCTCCCAGCTGTCCATCGCCGACGAGCGTTTCAATGCGGCCTGAGGATCGACGGATGACGCGGATTGTGTGGCTCTCGGTATCTGCGAGATAGATGTCACCATCCGGTCCGATGGCGATGCCCTTGGGGCCGGATAACTCCGCGCTCTTCGCAGGGCCACCGTCTCCTGTGTAACCCTTCACACCGGTGCCTGCAAGGTGATGTAGAGTTGAGGTCGAGAGGTCAAGCCGATAGACGGCGTTGCCTTCCCGCAGAGCCAGATACAGATTGTGGTCGCCGTCGAAGTCGAGGGCACGCGGTCCATTGAGCGGGGTGCCGGTGATGGATGCTCCGTCGGGTGTCTTCGCCTGATCGCCTGTCCCGGCAAACGTGGTGATCAAGCCCGTGTCCGCATCGACCCGACGCACGCGGTGATTGCCGATGTCGCAGATGTAGATGTTGCCTTCGCTTTCGAGCGTAATCGAATGCGGCCGATTGAGTTGAGCGTCAGTTGCAGGTCCGCCATCTCCGGAGAAACCTTGCTTGCCACTCCCTGCCACTGTGCTGATCCGGCCGGTCTTCGCGTCGACTCGTCTCACGAGATGGTTCATCATCTCGACGAAGTACATATTGCCGTCCGCATCGAATCGCACTTCGTACGGTTCATTTAGCGTGGCAAGTGTCGCGGGTCCACCGTCGCCTGCGTATCCCTTCTGTCCCGTGCCCGCGATGGTCGTGATGATGCCCGATTCTGCGTCAATTCGCCGGATGACGTGATTTCCGATCTCGCAGACGTATACCGCCTCATCAGGTCCAACAACGACTCCGAATGGACCACTGACCGGGGCATTGGTCGCGAGTCCGCCGTCGCCCGTGTCCTGCTCCTCTCCCGTCCCTGCGATTGTGACCACCTCTGCGGCTTCATTCGGCGCGAAGCAACATAGGCAGAACAGCAAAGCTTTAAGGGCTGTGCTTGTCATAGTCAGACTCTTCGGTAATGGTTTGCAAGCGACGATTGGAACACCTTCATCACTCCCAAGTTGTCAGTTCTTCACAGGCAAGATGCAACTCTGAAACGGTGAAAGAACGTATCCGCCGTCGTGGCGAAGCGGAACGCGTCGGGGTAGACTCATCATCAGAATGACATCATCGTTCGGATGGCGCTATTGAGAACGGATTGAACATGCCCAAATCAAGAGAGACCACTCTGTTTCCAGAGACCGACGCCACGAATGGAATCACGCGTCTGTGTGACTTGCAGCCGGGGCAACTCGGTGACTGCTTTGCCCTGTTGACAGCTCGGGAGCAAGCGACGACACGGGACGGCAAACCCTATTTCCGCTGCACGTTTCGAGATGCGGCCCGCAGCGTAACGGCGATGATCTGGTCCGACACGCCCTTCTTCGCCCCCTGCTCCGAATCATGGAAAGCGGGGGAGTTCTACAAACTCCGCTGCCGGTTCAGCGAGAGTTCGTACGGCCCGCAAATCGAGCTCGACCGCATTCGTGAGGTCAACGATGAAGATCTCGAAAACGGGTTCGACCCCGGCGACTTTCTCCAGTCCAGTCGCTTTGATCTCGACGAAATGTTTAACGAGTTGACGTACATCGTCGAGGCGGAGATCGAGGAGAAACCGTTGCGTCAACTTGTCTCGCAGATCCTCGCCGAACATACGGATCAGATCAAGACGATGCAGGCTGCCATGCGGAACCATCATGCGTATCGTGGTGGATACCTGGAGCACACACTCTCCGTGACGAAGCTCGCAGTTCATCTGGCTGACAAGTACATCGCTTATTACACGGACATGCAGCCCCCGTTGAACAAGTCTCTCGTTGTCGCGGGGGCCGTGTTGCACGACATCGGCAAGCTGACTGAGTTGGACTCCCAACCTCAGGGAGCCAACTACACGGCTCACGGTCGGCTCGTGGGACACATCCTGCTCGGACGCGACCTCGTCCGTGACAAGGCTCTCGAACTGGACGAGCTTGATGAGGAGACGCTCCTGCGGCTGGAGCACATCATCATTGCCCATCAGAACCTGCCCGAGTGGGGGTCACCCATCGCTCCGCATACGCCGGAAGCTTTGCTCGTACATTATGCAGACGACACGGATGCCAAGTTCCACATGATGGCAATGGCGCTCGAAACCGATCCCCCCGAAGGCGAAGAGTTCACACCCCGCGATAATGCCATGCGGCGGCAAATCTTCCGCGGGTTAGTGTGAGTGGATATTCACCAAGCACCCCGGCTGCTTTTGAGCAGCCGGAGTGCTATCGTCATGGGATGATCTTCCTTCGCACACTCGCCATTCTCTGGGCGTCTCCCGGATCGTTGCTGGGAGTGACCGTGGGGGCACTCGGTCTCTGCACGGGAGGCGGGGTGCGTCGGGTGGGGCATACGCTTGAGTTTCACGGCGGCTTCGTCAAATGGCTGCTAAAACGGCTGCCGGTCGAAGCGATCGCGATGACGCTGGGGCATGTGATCATCGGCCAGACGAAAGCGGGCCTCGATATTGCCCGCGAACATGAATGGGTCCACGTGCGTCAGTACGAAAGGTGGGGGCCGATTTTCATCCCAGCTTACCTCGGCTGCTCGCTCTGGCTGTGGCTGCGAGGTCGGGAAGCGTATCACGGTAACCCGTTCGAGTGTGAAGCCTACGAACACGACCGCTTGTGTGCCCTCGGTGAGATGGACCGGAAGGCTCCCTATGACAACGCCTGACAACCAGCAATGGGAGTACGCCGTCGATGCTCTGCGGCGATCACGGGAGGTCGTGGTCTTCACCGGAGCCGGGATCAGCGCCGAGAGCGGGATCGCGACTTTCCGCGATGACGATGGCTTCTGGCGACGCTTCCCGCCGGAGGAGTTCGCCAACTGGAGTGGGCTCATGAAGACGGCTGCCACGCAGCCACGTCGGTTCGGCGACTTTCTCCTCGCGATCCTTGAGCCGATCGCCCATGCTGAACCGAACGCGGGTCATCAGGCGATCGCGGAACTTGAACAGCACGTCAACGTTTCGATCATCACACAGAACATCGATGGCTTACATCAGTCGGCGGGCAGCACGGCTGTGAAAGAAGTCCACGGCACCCTGTTCGAGACGGTCGACCTGCGGACGAACCGCTTTCGGAACCTCCTCAGTCGTGACGAGGTCAAACAAGTCGTCGAAGACATCCGGCGGGCCATGACCGGCTCGCTGGCAGCCGCCCGACTGATGATGGCCGTCTCGCCACTGTTCGGACTCGACCTCAAAGGAGGACATCGACCGAACCTCGTGCTCTTCGGCGATGCGATGGCCGAGCCTGCGTGGAGTCAATCCGTTGAAGCGACCAAGGCGTGCGACACCTTCATCGCCGTCGGCACTTCTGGAGAAGTCTTCCCGGCGGCTTCGCTGCCATTCGAGGCTCAGTCGAGCGGTGCCACTGTCATCACGGTCGACCCAGTCGAGAGCGGCACCGGATTCTGGCTCCGCGGGACAGCTGGTGAGGTGCTTCCGCGAATCGTTGCCGATGCATTTGGTCAAGCGAATTGAATGACGATCACTTGAACTGCTGGGCAGCGGCGACGGCGAGTTCGTCGCAGCGTTCGTTCTCTGGGTGACCGCTGTGTCCCTTCACGACGGTGAAGCGAACATCGTGAGCGGCGAGCAGGTCGTCTAGGTTCTGCCAGAACTCGACATTCTTGACCGGCTTCCAACTCTTGCCTTCGCGGCGACGCCAGCCGTTCTTTTTCCAGCCGGGCATCCATTCGGAGGAGCCCTTCGCCACGTAGACGCTGTCGGTGACCACCTCGACCCGTGAGCGCGTCTTGAGAGCGGAGAGCCCTTCGATCACGGCTTGCAGCTCCATCTGATTGTTTGTCGTCTGGGCAGCGCCGCCGGAGGCTTCCTTCTCCCTTTCGGAAGCCGGGTGCTTGAGGACATATGCCCATCCCCCCGGACCCGGGTTGCCACTGCACGCACCATCGGTGAAGAGCCGCACAAACGGAGCAGGGTCAGCTGCATCATCCATGAGAATCATGGCCCGATAGAATGACATGCAGGAGTTAAGTAGCCATCACGCTCCGCGTGATAAGCGGATTAATTGGGAGCTGGCGACGTGGTGGAACACGTTCGAGCGACACTGTCATCACGACGGAGCGTGATGGCTACTTTTGGACAACCTCCGTCAGGCGAACGGCCTAACGTTCACGATACGTGATGCGACCGCGATTGGGGTCGTATGGCGAGATTTCAACTGTGACTTTGTCGCCAGGAACGATGCGGATGAAGTGCTTACGCATCTTCCCCGCTACATGAGCCATGACGATGTGTCCGCCTTCGACTTCAACGCGGAACTGCGTGTTCGCGAGTGCTTCGACAACTTTACCTTCAACCGGGATGGCCTCTTCTTTGGCCATAAGAGTACATGCTCCACTGGGGAATCTGGGTGAGATAGAAGTGCGGAATTGTAACACCCGCCCCCGCAGAGACAAAGGGCAGCATATGAATTCGTGAAAATCAGTTCCTAGATGAGGCGCTTCATCGACCAAACACGGAAAATGTCACCGTGTCGAGGTTCCGAACGAGCTGAAGTACTCATCGAACGACGATCGACTGGCCGGTTGCTGACCTTGCGATTGTGTTCGTTCGGTGTCGAACTCGGACCACAACGACTGCGTGATGGGCGTGGCCTCGGCGCGTTCAGACGAAAGGGACCGTGCGGAGATCTGTTCGATCGAATCAGGGTTCGGTGCGTCATGATTTCCCAAATCCAATTCCCACACGTCGGGCGAGTTGTTCATTTGACCGAGTATATCACCCGCCGGATCGTTGGCGGCAGGGCCTTCGGGAGCGAATTCGAATGGGTTCGGACCGTTGGTCAAGGGAGCGCCATCGTCCAGCGGCACCGGTTCCACGGTCTCTGCTTCGGGAACGAAAGGAATCTCTTCAATAAACTCTACCGGACGGGTCTCCGTTGGAGGATGTGCGAACTCGACTCCGCCCAAGGGGCCGTCGAGAGCGAATTCGGGTGGCTCTGTGTGTTTGTACGGTGCGGGAACTGACCCAGTGCGGGACTGTGCGCGGCGGTAAGCATCGACATACGCATCAGGGTCCCACTCATCCTCCAGCAAATGCACGTTGGCATCAGCGAGAAGTGTCCCCTTGCGGTAGTGGAGATTCGTCAGCGCCTTGTTGTAGTCAACAATCGTTGTGAAGAACGCCGCTTCTGCCTGGGCACGTCGGTCCTGTGCGCGCAGCACTTCGTCGATCGTGATGATCTCTCCCTCCTGCTGCAACTGCACCGTACGGACATTGTCGATCGCTGCATCCCGTCGGCTGAACAACGACTGAGCGGCCGAGTAGGAACGGGTCAACTCCTGGAAGGCGTTGGCCAATTCATGTCCCACTTCCATCTCCTGGACATATAGAACTTCCTGAGCTTTGGCGAGGCGGAGTTCAATGTTGCGAACCTGGGCGTGAGCCTGGCGGAATCCGATAGGCATCGACAACTCGAATCCAAGTCCCCAACCAGTTTGACTCCCTTGCGTGATGGTCTCGTAGAAACTGTTGAGTCCCTGAGCAGTGCCGGCGCTGTCGCGGTCACCGTATTGCAGAAGGTTGTCTCCGAAACCATTAACCTGATAACTACTTACGAAGTCGAGTCGAGGACGCGTCAGACTACGGGCTGCCGTGAGCTGGAGTTCAAGACTCTTGATGTTCCACTTCTGCTTGCGAAGCTCGACACGATGTGTGAGTGCTTCGGCCATACTGCATTGCCAGTCCGGGAGGTACTCAGCGGTAACTGGCTCATCGAGCGGACGGATGACTTTCCCCTCGTTGATGGGCAGCCCTAAAAGTCTCCTGAGCCGCGTCTCCGCCGAGTAAATCCCGTTGCGAGAATTGTTGACGGCTGCTTGCGCGGCCCAGTATTGGTCACGCGCCTGAGATTCGGCTGCAACGTCGATGTCACCTCCAAGATCAACGCGAATCTTCGCATACCTCCATGTGGCCAGGGCCGCACTCCGGGCACTGACCGCCGTGTCAAAGATACGATAGGTGAGGTAGAGGTCCCAATACGTGTCCTCAACATCTTTGACGAGGTTACGGACGGAATTCTCGAAATCGGCAATCGAGATATCATTGTTGATACGAGCGATGACGACACCTTGTGTCACGCCGCTGAGACCGCCAAAGCTCTGCCCGATCGGACCGGCAATGCGAGTGAACTCAGTCCCCGACCCTGCCAGGAGTGGATGACGATACTGAGCGTTAATGTTGCCCGTGTAGACAGACGGGAACAACTGTCCGGGGGCATCCGACCACAGGTAGTTGACCTGATGTCCCAATTGAAGTTGTCCACCGTTTGCAAAATTCTTGCTGAGGTTGGCCTGAACGGCTGCAGTCTCCGTCGTCAGTGTTCCTCCGGGTGTCAGACCTCCACCAAGGAACGGGTTATTCTGAACCTGTTCGTTGCTGCCCCATAAGGCACTTGTCGTAAAGTTTGCATCGAAAGCTGCGAGTGCCGCTTCGACACCTCGACCGCCAAACAGGACTCCCGTCTCCTGAATGGCCGGATCATGAACAGAAGGGGCAAAACTGCCATTGGTGAGTAGAGTGTTTCCTGGCGAGAGAAACTGACCAGCACTTCGAATCACGCGGTTATTGTGCAGCGCAATCGACACCGCCTCGGCGAGGGTCATGTCCCACGGCTCCGATCGCTCCTGGCTGAGCACGGTGTGAGGCTCGACCGAAAAGGCAATCTCATCGGGTGTGGAAGTACAGACGTCAGGAAAATCGATCTGTTCTGCATGGTCCCGGTAAAACTGGACCGGCTCGTCGTGAGGATAGTCCAAGGGTTCGTCACGCGTGACGCAGCCGCTGCTGAGGAGCGCGACGGAAAGTATGATGCGACTGAATCGGTTCGGTCGCGCAAGTTCGTGGGCTGCCCGGAGGACGGGCCAAACAATGTCGGTGATGTGAGATCGAGTCATAACCGCCGCTGGGTCAGAGGCTTGTGGCTTCAGGCGGAGCAGCGAATAGGCCATGCGGGCGGCATAGTCGTTGCAGATGTCACCACAACTATCGGCGGTTCAACCCTCTTCGGATGATCGATTGGGGCGGTCGACAATGTCAATATAGGGCATGCCGAGCATCCGCTTGACCAAGATCACCTCACCGGCATCATTGCCTTCAATTGCGTGACCCGCAAACTGCAACACATAACCGACGATGAAACAGGCCCCCGCCCACGACGGTTGATGCTCGACCAGGAAGATCACAGGCAGGACAAATGTCACCGGAAGCCCGGCGACGTGAAGCACTTGATTCCCCCGGTGTTGGTGACGGAGAGCATAGTTCTTGAGGAACCGTCGCATCGATTTGTCCCATTCAGTTCCACCAACAGGAATTCGGCTCAAGTCTTCACGTCGTCAGGATATGGCGCCTCGTTCGTGATTGGAATCAGGTTTGGAGACCGCTCAACTTTCATCGTGTCGGCAAGGCGGCGCATGTCTGTCGGTAGCGGTGATGAGAACGATAGCCAAATCCCTGTGATCGGATGGGCGAACGCCAATGAAGTCGCATGAAGTGCGTGCCGACCTTGAGCGAGAAAATGCAGCGATTCCGATTGTGTGTCCGCACTGCCAAACTCGTCCCCTTGTGTCTTGTAACTCCCTTTGATGTCGTAGAACTCGTCACCGACGAGTGGATGTCCGATTTGAGCGAAGTGAACACGAATCTGATGATTTCGACCGGTCATCGGTTTTGCGCGAACAAGTGTGTGTTCGGCGAATCGCTGCTCCACGTTGTACTTTGTTTTCGCCACACGGGCATCGACGGCATCGCCTCGTGCTGACATCAGTACACGACTCCCGGTTCGAGAGCGACCAATTGGGAGATCAATCATTCCCTCGTCATTTAACATGCGGCCTTCGACGATCGCGAGGTACTCCTTCGACACCCTCCCTGCCTCGAATGCATCGGAGAGTTCTGCATGCGACCGGTGATGTGTCGCGACAACCATGAGTCCACTCGTCTGACGATCCAACCGATGCACAATCCCAGGCCGCACCAGGCCACGCCGGGGTGTGAGTGTGTCCAAGTACGCCTGCACTCCGTTTGCCAGTGTGCCAGTCTGATAGTCGCCGGACGGATGTGAGATGACACCCGCAGGTTTGTCAACAACGAGCATCCATTGATCACGATAGAGGATTCGAAACGTAACAGTTTCCGCTTCCAAAAGTTTGTCGGGCGGTTCGATGAGCCCCACTTTGACCTGATTGCCGACAAAGACCCGCTGAGTCGGGCTGGCCAACTCGTCGTTGATCGTGACGTGACCCGCTGCGACGATCCGCTGCATTCGCCAGGAGGTATAGTTGCGAAAGTGCTTGATGAGAAAACTGTCGATCCGCACGCCGTGCAGTTCAGATTCGACGATCAGGAGTGCAGAATAAGAGTCTGGCATGATGAACCAGCGTACATGGTCATACGATCGTCGGCCAGCAAAGTGAATGGACTCCGTCATTGGTTGCCAGAAGGCGATGAAGGTCTCTGTCGATCAATCTCATCAGTGTTTCACGGGCACAACGTGAACCGGATGATGTCCGTCGCAAATGCCTCTGTGCGCAAGGGCTTGAATCTGCAACACTTCATCGACTGAGGGTCCTCCGATGGAGAAGAGGAGAGGCTCTTTGCCCAAGGAGAGGCATTTCGATCGATTGAGATGAATAGATTACGGACAGTCATAGTTATTGGGGTCTGTTGGCTGGCTGCGTCTCAGCAGACGCATGCCCAAACACCCAACGATCCAGCGGTACCTTCACCAAGTGTGGTGGAGGTTGTCGTCGATGCAGAGAGCATCACCACGCTGCAGAAGCAGTCGGAGAGCACGGCCGACCTGTCCGATGAGGTCAAAGCCCGCAGTGCTGAATTGGCCAAACAGGCTCTTGATGATTTGCAGGCAGCCGCAGTGGCCAAACAGTCGGCCGGGGAACTCGATCAACGAACCAAGGCAATCCCGCAGACACAGCGCGATGTTGAAAGTAAGCTGTCGGAACCTGAGGCAGTTGGAGAACCTCAGCTGAACGGTCGGGCGACGCTCTCTGAACTCGACATCACTCGAAATGAGCTTCAACAGAAAGTTGCTGAACTGGAGCAGCAACTGACGCAGCCAGCGGTCGATCCGGCAGCACGGACAAACCGTCGGAAGGAAAATCGGCAATTCCTGATTGAGTTACCGGCTCAGTTGGAAGCGGTCCGAAACCAGCTGCAGGCCCCGACTCCTGAAGGCGAACCGCCCGTCCTCACCGCATTGCGTCAGGCATCTCTCAATGCCAGGAAACAACTGCTGCAAAGGAAAGGTGATTCGGTTCAGGCCGAACTCACTCTCTTCGACACCGAGGACGCAGTCAGGCTGCCGTCCATGCGCCGCGAGTTACTCACTCGTCAACTGAGCCGAACACGCAAGTTGGTCGAACTCCACGTCGCGGAGATCAATCGATTGCGACAGGAGGAAGCCGACGCCCGAGCGCGAGATGCACGGACCGCCGCCATGCAGGCGGAACCACTACTCGAACCGCTCCTCAAAAAGAACGAGCAAATTGCAACGGAGGAGACCGAAATCCGCCGACTGCATGAGGCAGCGCAACAATCGCAGAGGGAAATCGAATCTCAACTCACTGAGGTCCGGAGTGATTACCGGGAAATCGTCGAACTCGACAAGCAGCAGCTTGGTTTATCAGGAGCCATGGGCCTAAGGCTCCGCAAACTGCGAGGCGAACTTCCCCATGTCCGAGAGCATGAACAACAGCGGCAGACTCGTCTCGAAGTTCTTGAAGACTCCCAGTTTAAACTGTACGAACGAAGCGATGCGCTCAATGATGTCTTCGACATTGAAGCCAGTGCCGATGCGATCGTTGCTCAATCAAACCTCACGGGTGAGAAGCGAGGCGAACTCCACGAGAATGCATTGACGGCCTTGCGGAATCAACACGACTATCTCGAAAATGTAATCAATGCCTACAACCGCTACACCGAAACATTGACATCTCTCGACCAGCAGCAGGGCGAGTTGATCAAGGAGTCACGCGAGTTCCAAGAGTTTATCGATCAGCGAATACTGTGGGTTCGCAGCCACCGGCCACTTTCAACGTCGGAGATCATCGAAGATCGTGAGTCTGCGATCACTCTTTTCGATGGTAGCGTCTGGAGAACCGTTGGACATTCACTTCTGATCGACATTCCGCAACAACGTGCACTCTATTTCGGGGTGGGTGTGTTGTTTGTCTGTCTGTTGCTACTCCATCACCGCATTGGACGGCATCTGCGGGAGATGTCCAAGCTCGCGAAGGCACGTGGGTGCGTCTCGATGATGCCGACCATTCGGGCGCTGTTCTATACAATCCTCATCTCGTTGATCTGGCCGGGGTTGATGTGGTTTGTGGCGTGGCGACTGCTGAATTCCCCTGATCCTGAACGGATTGTTCTCGCGGCAGCCGTCAGCCTCAGTCAGCTGGCGGGCGTGTTTGCGATACTGGAGCTTGTTCGACAGTCCCTGCGTCCGCACGGACTCTGTGATGCTCATTTTGGCTGGCCATTGGCCACCCTCCGGGCGGTGCGGATCCGCCTGAGAAAGCTCATGATTCTCGGGCTTCCACTGGCAGCGATCGTCGCACTTGTCCATTTCCACAATGGAGACGGGCGCTTCGCCGCAGTCGAACGGCTGTTCTTCATGGCCACAATGTTGGTCCTGGCTTGGTTTTCTCACAGCATCCTGCATCCGAAAACGGGAGCCTTCCGTGAGTTGCGTGCGATGCGATCGGGAGGTTGGCTCGATCGTCTGGACTACGTCTGGTATGGGATCGCGATTGGACTTCCCTTGCTGCTAACAGGGCTTGCGGCTGCAGGCTACTACTACACCGCCCAAGAATTGATGTTTCGTTCGCAGGTCACGGTGTTCCTGGTTCTGGGATGCTTCTATGGCCAAGCCATGTTGCAACGCTGGGTCATGTTGCGACACAGGCGTTTGAAACTCCAGCAGCTTCGCGAACGACAGGCCGCGCTTGTCGCAGATCGCACCAACTCGGAAGAGTCCGGCGCTCCGTTGCCAGAAGTCGACACTTCGGGAATCGACCTCACGTCAATCAGCCAGCAATCAGGACGGCTGATCAGCACGACACTGATTCTGATTGGTCTGGTCGGCTTATGGTTGATCTGGAGTGATGTTGTTCCCGCCCTGAGATTTCTCGACCGGTGGCCGATTGGCTCGACTCTCGTACAGGTCACTGAGCAGGTTTTGCAAAAAGATGGGACGTTCGAGACGGTCTACAACGAGGAAGTTCGAACCATCACCATTGCGAATCTGATAATGGCGGCGTTCATTTTCACACTCACGGTCACCGCTGCGAGGAACATTCCGGGCTTGTTGGAGATGACGGTTCTCCAACGGCTGCCCATCGACCGCTCGACGGCATACGCCGTCACCGCACTTGTGAGATACTCATTGGTCCTGATCGGCATCATGTTAGCCAGCAGAACAGTGGGCATCGGCTGGTCGAAGGTTCAATGGCTTGCCGCAGCCCTGACCTTCGGACTTGGTTTCGGTCTGCAGGAGATCTTCGCCAATTTTGTCTCAGGCATCATCATCCTGTTCGAGCAGCCCGTACGGGTCGGAGACGTCGTGACGATCGACGGCGTCTCAGGCGTCGTCAACCGCATTCGCATCCGAGCCACGACCATCACTGACTGGGACCGCAAGGAGTACATTGTTCCCAATCGCGAGTTCATCACGGGTCGACTCTTGAACTGGACACTTTCCGACACGATGAACCGCGTGGTGATCAACATCGGGGTTGCGTACGGATCAGACACGAGTCTCGTTCGCGAGACGATCCTGCAAGTTGCCAAGGAGCACGAAAATGTCCTCGAAGACCCCGCTCCACTCGTAACGTTTGAGTCTTTCGGAGACAGCTCGTTGAACTTCGTCCTTCGAGCCTACCTGCCCAATCTCGACAACCGTTTGCATACGATTCACGATCTGCACGCCACCATCAACGATCGTCTGGCTGAGAAGAACATCGAAATCCCCTTCCCACAACGCGACCTGCATCTCCGTTCCACGATCCGTATCGACGAACGATACTCCCCGAGTTCCAACGGTCATCACGAGTCCCTGCAGACCGAGTCGATTACCAGCAATGGAGACGGACTGCGGGACGATACACGATGAGTTTTCAACGCGACCGGCTGGATTCCGCCAGTGTGGGGATGATGCCGGTGAGAAAAATCGCGAGTCGTTCGGATGCGGTGACGGCTCGTTCTCGGAGTCGCCACATGTCCTTGGCGCTGCCGGGCCGTTTCCACAGGGCACCCGCAATGGCTCCCGCTCGCAACGAGCCGGTCCCTCCAAAGACGCTCAGCACCTCTGGTGGCAGGTCCTCCGACAGTTCATCACTGATCGCCCGAACAGCCAGAAAACGCATCTTGGCAGCCGAACACAACCTGGCGACCGCCAGCGACTCCAAGTCGACCGCCAACGCCTCCGTCTGTCGGGCGAGACGCTCCTTCTCAGCAACCGTTCGCACGATTTCGTCTGCGGTCACAATTCGACCGACATGCCAGCCTCGTTCAACGTCAGCGGTCATCCTGACGTCGACTTTCAATTCGTCGCCTGTCATATCAACAACCGAGTTGGCCGTCACGATGTCGCCAATCTTGAGTTCGGGCGTCAATGCTCCTGAGAAGCCGACCGAGAGGATCCAGTTCGGTGTATGGGCGTCGATGAGTGCCTGCGTGGCACGCGCGGCTCGCTCCTGGCCTGTCCCCGCTTCGACGATCACCACGCGGATGTCGTAATCCTCCCCGGTCAGTCCCCCCCGAAAGACAAACTCGCCGCCTGTGTATTTGCGAACACGGTCACATCGCTCCAGCAGAGGAACGACTTCCAGTTTGAGGGCACACACAAGGCCGATGTCTGCATGAGCAGCATCGGCTGCGGGAGGGACATCGCTCATCCGTGTTTGGCCTCACCATGTTTCGCTTCAAAGGCCCGCATCACCTCGACCAGTCGCTCCACTCCCGCCTTCGGGAAGGCGTTGTAGATGCTGGCTCGCATCCCGCCCACGCTGCGATGACCCTTGAGTCCGTCCAACCCGGCTTCCTTCGCCGTGGCGATGAACTGGGTGTCCAACTCGGCATCGCCTGTCACGAATGTGACGTTCATCAACGAACGACTGTCTTTGTCTGCGGTCGGCTTGAACAGCACGCTCTCATCCAGGAAACGGTAGAGGACGTTCGCCTTGTCCTGATTCTGTTCCGCGATCGCTTCGAGTCCACCCTGTTGCTCGATCCAGTGGAACACGCGACCCATTACGTAAATCCCGAATGTCGGCGGTGTGTTGTAACACGATTCATTGTCCGCATGCGTGCGGAACTGCATCATCTCAGGAATGTCGAGCGAAGCCTCCTTCACAAGTTCATCCCGAATGATCACCAGCGTGACCCCGGACGGTCCGAGGTTCTTCTGGGCTCCTGCGTAGATCATCCCGTACTTCCGGACGTCAATCGGACGGCTGAAGATGTCGCTGCTCGCATCGCAGATAAGCGGACTGTCCGTCGGCACGTCCGGCTCGCCCGGCCATTGCGTGCCGAAAATCGTGTTGTTCGACGTGATGTGCGTATACCGTGCCTTGCTGGTCCAGTTCAGGGCTTTGGGGAGGTAACAGAAGTTGCGATCCTCACTCGAACCGGCGACATGCACCTTCCCATACTGCTTCGCCTGCGAGGCAGCCTTCTTTGACCATGCTCCCGTGATGATGTAATCCGCGGTATCTCCCGACTGCAGAAAGTTCATCGGGATGCTGAAAAACTGAGTCGACGCTCCCCCTTGCAGGTACAGCACATGATAGTCGTCCGGGATATTCGCCAAACGTCGACAGACCTCCTCCGTCTGGGCGAGCACCGCCTTGAAGGCACTCCCGCGGTGCGAATGCTCCATGACACCGATGCCGGTGCCGTCCAGCGACCACAAGGCCTCCTGCGCCTCTCTGAGCACCGGCTCAGGCATGACCGCTGGCCCGGCTGAGAAATTGAAAATCCGTTCGCTCATCTGTCATCACCCGTAAAAGATTCGATCGACCCTGCAAGGCACTCTCATATCGCCTGATGAGCGACAGAGTCAAGCATCGCCGTCGAGCAACTGAAACCGTCCGGGAAGCAGGTCCGCCAGATCGGTCTCTGCAACAATGTTCCCCGTCTCCGCGTTGACAATCAGCACCGGCAGACGGTCCGCAAATTCGGCCAGAAACTGACGACAGGCACCGCACGGGGATGCTCCGCCCGCTGTGGCAACCGCGATCGCGACGAAGTGGCGATGACCTGCCGCGACAGCCAAGCAGACGGCCACACGCTCCGCGCAGATCGTGAGCCCGTACGAGGCGTTCTCGACGTTGCAGCCGGTGAAGATCTCACCAGTCTCGGTCTCGACAGCCGCCCCGACCTGAAACTGTGAGTACGGAGCATACGCTCTTTCCTGTGTCGCAAGAGCGGCGGCGAGCAATCCATCCCGGTTCATGTGATCCGTTCTCCAATCAACACAGGCGGCTCGACCGCCTCGTCCCCAAAGACAATCGCCCGCTCAATCATCGCTTGGGCTTCCTCTCGACCTCGCGAATTCGCAAACATCCGAGCAACCGGTTGCCCCGCCTCGACCTCGTCCCCAATCCGCACCAGCATCTCAATACCCACCGAGTGATCAATCGTATCCGCCTGCACCTTTCGACCACCGCCCAATTCGATGACAGCATATCCGAGAGCTTCGCAGTCGATCTGCTGGATGAATCCGGAGCAAGTTGACGTGATTTCAGACGCTGGCGCGACAACACGGAGGGCATCGAGATCACCTCCCTGTGCTGCCACCATGCGACGGAACATGTCGTAGACATTGCTCCCATTGAGTGCGTTCTCAATGAAACGACTGGTCGAGAACACTGTTCCAAAAGGACCTCCAGCGACCATGGCCTCTGCACCCAGTGCAAGGGTCAAGTCGCGAAGATCGTCCGGACCTCCGCCTTGCATGACTTCGATTGCTTCATTCACTTCGACTGCATTGCCGATCATTCGGCCGAGCGGTTGATTCATGTCCGTGAGGAGCGCCCGCGTCTTGACTCCAAGGGTATTGCCCACATTGACGAGGGACTCGGCAAGCCGCCTTGCTTCCTCCTCCGTCTTCATAAAGGCCCCACTGCCATGTTTGACATCGAGTACGAGTCCATCCAATCCCTCGGCGAGCTTCTTGCTCATGACGCTGGCGGTGATCAGTGGAATACAACTGACAGTCGCCGTCACGTCACGCAGGGCGTACAGCTTGCGATCGGCCGGAACAAGGTCAGCAGTTGCCCCGGAGATGACGCAACCGACGTCATTGCACACTTGCTGGAATTCGTCCGTCGCTAAATCCGTCCTGAATCCGGGGATCGATTCGAGCTTGTCGAGAGTGCCTCCCGTCGGCCCCAGTCCACGTCCGGAGATCATGGGAACCCGCATGCGGTAGGTTGCCAGCAGCGGAGCCAGGATCAGTGATATCTTGTCGCCGATGCCACCAGTCGAGTGCTTATCAACGACCCGTTTGGGCCACTCTCCTTCAAGTCGTAGCTGATACCTGACCCCTTTGAGCCGTGGTGGCCTCTCGCGTTGGGGGCGTTCTCTGTTCCAAGTCAGTATGGTTCCTGAGTTCAGCATGCTCCGCGTGAGTGCGACAGTTTCCTCGTTCGTCATCCCTCGCAGGTAGACGGCCATCGCGAAGGCTGACATTTGGTAGTCCGGCACACGGTCGGCGACGTAGCCTTCAATCAGCCAGGCAATCTCGTCGTCGGTCAGGGCGTGACCGTCACGTTTTTTGGCGATGAGTTGTGTGGCATTCACGGGGGACGTAGGCTTTCGTCAGCGAGGCTCAGCGGAGGTACCTCGCATTATCACCAATCACCGGTCCGTTGTCAGTCGTCCGTTGTCCGTCGAGGACAACCACTGACCACTGACCACTGACCACTGACTACTGACTACTGACGCAATAATGGCAGCAACTTACAAGGACGCCGGAGTCGACCTCGAAGTCTACGAACAATCGATGAAGCGACTCCCGTCGTTGATGGCTCGCACGCAATCGCCGCGAGTGATGCCGCTCGCAGGAGGATTTGCCGGGCTGTTTCAACTGAACGCGGATGGCAAGTCATACGACGATCCGATCCTCGTCAGTGGTACCGATGGCGTGGGGACGAAGCTCAAGGTCGCCATTCAAGCTGGTAAGTTCGACACGGTCGGCATCGACCTCGTCGCGATGTGTGTGAACGACTGCCTGTGCCTCGGTGCTGAGCCGTTGTTCTTCCTCGACTATCTGGCGATGGGCAAGGACGACCCGAACATGGTCGAGCAGTTGGTACAGGGTGTCAGTGAGGGATGTGTCCAGGCACGGGCATCGCTGATCGGCGGCGAGACGGCCATCATGCCCGACCTGTACGCGGAAGGCGATTTCGACATGGCCGGGTTCTGCGTCGGCGTCGTCGAACGAACGCAGTTGCTGGACGGATCAAACATCAATACGGGAGACGTCATCCTCGGCATCCCGTCGAGTGGGTTGCACTCCAATGGGTTCAGCCTCGTCCGCAAGATTGTGTTCGAGCACGCGGGCCTGAGCACCGATGCGTACGTCGATGAACTCGGCACGATTGTCGGGGAGGCCCTGCTGACGCCGACGCGAATCTATGCGGATGTCGTCTCGTCGTTGATGTCCGAACAGTCCCGTTCGTCGGTCACAGGCATCGCACACATCACAGGCGGCGGATTGGAGGAGAATCTTTCCCGCATTCTGCCAGACGGACTGCGAGTCGAGATCGAGCACGACTCGTGGCAAGTCCCCAGCGTTTTCAGCTGGCTCCAACGACTTGGCGACGTTGACACGGGCGAGATGCGGCGCGTGTTCAACATGGGCATCGGCCTGGCCGTCGTGACCCGAAGTGATGCAGCAGAAGAGACTGCTGAGGCGATACGAGAGTTGAACACCGAGTGTCAGACGATCGGCCGAATTGCCTGAAGAGTTTGCAATACGACAAGCCGTCACTCAGAGTTCGGACGCTGGATAATAAGGCTTTGAAACTCCGAATTGCCGGAGAGGATTTCCTGCAACTTGGTGAGTGATCGGCTCAGCAGCACGCGTGTGGCTCCGTCGGACTTGCCGAGCCGCTCCGCGATTTCCTTGCTTGGCAGCCCTTCCATGTACCGTAGGCGCAGGGCTTCGCGGGCGTCGTCCGTTAAGCCATTCAATGCCTCCAGCATGTGGTACTCCTTCTGCTGCCGCGAGAAGGCACTGCTGGCTGAGGTCATGGTTGCTGCGACGAGGTCCGCAATCTGCCCCTCCTCACGACCGGCTGCCGGGGCATGCAGGCCGACTTCTCCGTGTGCCGCCCGCTTCTGAGCACCGAAGTGATGCCGATGCGTGTCGATGATTCTCCGCTCCGCCTGCTGGCACAACCAACTGAACGGATCCCGGTCCCCCAGCTCAACATCATCCAGCGCATTCAGTGAAGCGACTGTCACCTCCTGAAAGATGTCCGATGCCTCGACCTTCGTGCGGAGCTTGTCACTCATCCGCTTCTCGATGAACGCCGTTAACTGAGGACGACGGCGGTCAATGAACTCGGCGAGGGCCGCCTGATCACCCGTCTTGAGCTGCTCGATCAATTCTTCGTCGGAAAGTGGCATCACAAATCTCAGGGAAATTTGGTTCGTGGCCGATTGATTCTCGCAATGATCAGCATTAAGGACAAGGCGAGAAGGAGATTCACCCCCAGAGAGACGCCTGTGTTCAGCACCATGCGTTCGCGTCCAGCGGCGGACCGTTATGCAAAGCTGACTCGAATTATGGTTGTCAATTTCGGTCGACAAACGCCTATACTTCATGTTGATGACGGGCACTGATCGCAGATGGTGGATAGGAATGTCAAAGACGTTGCGTGGACATTTTCTGATTGCAGGACCTCGTCTGAGGGACACCAACTTTTTCAAGTCGGTTGTGCTGATCTTCGAACATGGGACCGAAGGCGCGATGGGTGTCGTGATCAATCGCCCGTCATCAATCTGTGTCGCTCATGCCTTGGGGGCGCATTTCAAGTTGCCTCAAACTGACGACGTCGTCTATGTCGGCGGTCCTGTTGAACCCAATGCCCTGTTTATCGTCCACAGTGCAGATGAATTGAGCGAGGGAGAAACGCCCATCTTGCCTGGATTGTACGTTGGCACGAATGCAGAAGTGTTTGAGGAAGTGGTTGAGCGTGCATTGTGTGACGACGACGGACTCCCTTTCCGCGTGTACTGCGGATGTGCGGGTTGGGGACCCGGACAACTTGAGGGGGAACTTGATCGAGGAGATTGGTTAACGATCCCGGCCGACATGGACTACCTTTTCGACGACAGCCCGTATTGTGTCTGGGAACGACTTGTCGCGAAGTTGCAGGAGAAACATCGGCTGTTACCACATCGATGCGACAACCCTGAGTGGAATTGATACTTGCGATCATCCTGCCTATAGCAGCGGATGTATCAGGACAACGTCGAAGGGTTGACGCCCATACGGACCTTCCCCCGAGCGAACTGAGAATCGCATCAACCCGCAGAGACTGGACGCGGTTCTCCGACGGCTTTCTCGATTTCCGTAAGCAATTGGTCGAGCCGAAACGGCTTGAACAGCACCGACTCGCAGCCCATCTGCCGAGCTTTAACGATCGAGTGTGTGGGGTCGTAGCCAAAGCCTGTCATGAGGATCACCGGCAGATGTTCATGAATCTCACGGATACGTGAGAAGCACTCCGACCCGGTCATATCCGGGAGGCGAATATCCGTCAGTACGGCGTCGTAGTGCGATTGCCGAATCATCGTCATCGCTTCCTCACCGTCATGAGCCGTCTCGACAAAGACCCCATAACGTCCGAGGAACTGATGAGCCGCACTGCGGACCTCCGCGTCGCTGTCGACCACGAGCAGACGTTTGCCCTTGAGATGCGGACGGCTTTGCCAGGCAGGGACAGGGGCGTTCTTCAGGTTTGTGGTGATGGATTCACCAACTTCCTGAATTTGCTCACGGATCTTGCGAGTGTGATGCAGAATGTTCTGCAGTCGCTGCGTGACCGGTTGATCGTGGCCGATGTATCTCTCAAGGATTCCGTAAGCGTCGTTGAGGATTTGATCAACCGAGGGAGCAACCTCGCTGAGGATCTTGGAGGTGCTTTCGTTTGCGGTAGTGGCCTTCTCTGCTTCCAGCAAGTCAAGAGTGTTCAGGGCCATTGCCACTTCACGACTAAACAACTCCAGAAACTGCAGATCATTATTCGTGAAGGCACCCGGACGCGGGCTCTCGACATTGAACGTGCCGAGACACTCATCATGCAGGATCAACGGGACCGTTAACGAACTGCGAGCGTTAGGCGCCCCCTCAAGGTAAAGAGGATCGGAGTTCGTGTCCTCACACAGGTAACTACGAGCAGTTGCCGCCACAAAACCGGTGACTCCATTACCAGTTGCCTTCGCCAGAAGCCGACGATGTTCCGCATCAGGCTGCATGCCCACAGCCAACAGTGGTTCCAACTCTTTCGTCTGATCATCGATTAATCGAATCTCAACCGTATCGAACTCCAAAAGGTCCTGTGTGTAATGCAGAATCTTCGACTTCAACAGCTCGACTCGCTCGTCGACGGACATTTCAAGAACTTCTTGCGGCTGTAGGTCTCCTAGCTCAAGTCCGGCCTGATAGATCGCTGAAAGTTTTTGCCGTTGGGCCATGTCGTTCGAGACGTCTCGGACAGTCACCAGCAAAAAGTTCGGAAGCACGTCGTCGGACTCTTCCTCGGAAACTGGAGCCGCATGGACCTCAAAGTACGACTTCTCCCCGACCCGCAGGCGACTTTGAGCGGACTCACCCGAGCCGATCGCCGTGTGAAACGGGCAGAAGTCAGGGCCAAGAATCTCGGGAGTGCCAAAGGCATCGTAGAACTTTTGGCCGACCAACGAGTCGGCTTGGCCTGTGAATTTATTGAGTTGCTTCGTACACCAGAGGATGTGCAGATCGAGATCGAGGAGAACAACTGCTTCCGGGAGTTCCTCAAGCAACCCGCCTGATTCCATCAAGAAACGAATGGAGTCCGCCGCATGCCCCCAGACACACACACCCTCATACCGTCCGGATTGCAGGCGTTCAACCGCTTCGGGAATCGAGGTAACGATGTCGGCGGAAGCAAGGCCAACCTCCTGTATCTCCTCCCGAGCATTTGGAGGAACAAACACCAAAACTTGCGAAGAGGCAGTCACGGTTATCTTGCACGGGTGTGCATCATGGGAGGAGGTTCCGGTCGCTGTCGGGAATTCTACGCCTCATTCAGACTTGAAACAATGCGGAGTCGAGGCGTTTGCCGCTGATTCGCCGAGAATCTTTCGCAAAACTCGTCGACGAGAAACGATGTGGCCGTCGCCGTTTGCAATCTTCATCCGAGAAATCTCCAGCGCCCACGATGAACGGTTGTGCCCTTCTTGCGGGCCTTGCGTTCGTAACTGGTTTGATAGTCCATGTCGTGCGTCGCGGGTCGTTCATCGGGATCGGGGAGCGACTCGAAACGGGGATGATGATCCATCAAAGACCGGATGACACCGATGTACTCCTCGACATCGGTCCACGAGTGCAACAGCCTGCCGGGTTGGAGGACCTCAGCACACAGGTCGACGAAGTGATCGGTAAAGACCCGTCGACGTCGGTGCTTTCGTTTCCACCAGGGGTCGGGAAAGTAGACGTGCACCTCTGCGACGGACTTAGGACGAATGAGTTTCGTGAGTGCGATGAACACGTCCCCTCCAAGGACTCTGACATTGTTCAGTCGACGACGTTGTAGCCGTTTTGCTCCGTGACGCCCCTGTCGAAAGTCGATCTCGATCCCCAGATAATTGACGTCGGGGTTGGCTTCACCAGCAGTGACGAGGAAGAGTCCACGTCCGCAGCCGATGTCCACGGCAACTGGGTTCTCGTTTCCGAAAAACGATGGCCAATCGAGCACACCGTTCCATTCATGTTGAACATCATCAATGGTAAGGAAGTAGGGTTTGAGGTCCGTTGGCGGATGTTTTTGAGTCATTTTGCTTATCAAGCGTGCAGTGAGTCATCTTCACGGAAGGTTCTCAATTCGGAACTCAGACGTTCGCATCCTTCGATATCACCCCACGACATGATCGCGACTGATCGGCACACCAATCATACTCCCACTGTAGACCATCTTTTCGTTGACGAATCCCTGAAACTCGAATTCTGCTCTCCTCTTTGGACGGACCTTCGTAGCACGAGCACAAATGACTAGCCGACACCCCGGAAAAACGGGGCCACGAAATCGAACGTCGCTCATGCCGCCGAATCCCAGGAAGTCTCCCGCTCCGAGGATGTCATACTTGCGGGCGTAAAACCCGGCCAACTGAGCGGCGCACTCGCAGAGAATGACCCCGGGCATTAAGGGAAAGCCCGGCATGTGTCCCCTCACCCAGAATTCATCGTCTGTGACATCCTTGAATCCAACCAACCCGTCGTTTTCTCGATCGACGTAGACGACACCAGTCAGCTGCTCCATCTCATGCCGCTGCGGATTGATTTTCTGGACTTCCTTGAGGTCGAAAACAGGCTTGTCATAGTTGAATTGTGTGATGTCGTAGAATGCTTGTGGTGGCATGATGCGATGTGCGAACGGTTATGCAATTGAATTTGAAACACGCAAGGTCGTCAGTCGTAGAGACGTTTCCCCATACTGACACGCTCTTCAACGTGATACCCCACTCGCTCGTAGAATTCCACCACACTCTCATTTGAGGCGCGAACCTGCAGGTTGACTTTCAGACAGCCGCGAGACTTGAGCCTCTCCTCGGCTTCATGAATGAGCGCCGATCCGATCCCCCGCCAGCGGTACTTTGGCAAGACCGCGAGTGAGTAGATCCAGCCACGATGTCCGTCGTAGCCACCCATGACGGTCCCCACAACACGGTCATCGACGACTGCAACCAACAGTAGATCATGATCGACCTCCAACTTGCGTTTCAGCGATGCCTCAGGGTCATTGTGCAAGGCACCATCCGGAAAAACCTCGCTCCACAGGTCTACGACATTCGCCTCATCGAAAGGTTCGAGCGACCTGATCTGCACCATCAATCAATAACCTCACTCGTCAATTGTTCATCAACTGATATTACTACTTCACCCTAAATCATCCACGCAAAGACGCTGTCAACCGACGATTGCCGCTGATGACGAGCACCGTCCTCGATCGTTGATGGAGTAGATATTCCGGCTCAGACATATTAGCTTGGCGACTCAGTCATTGAACAGACTTCATGTACGTTTGCGAATGGGAGTATTGCCATGCAGGTTGCGGGTCGTCAGTTCCTGTTCATGATCGTCGTCACATTTCTGCATGTCGCCTGCATGCCTGACGTTGGCTATAGCGATCTAGTCAATGCGGGAGACGTTGCATTCATTGGGTTCAACATCGACGGGAATGATGACTTTTCCATCGTCTTGCTGGCCGACGCAGGAGTTGGCAACGTTGTTCATTTTAACGACAATGAATGGGCGGGCGCGTCCTTTAACGGCACCAGCGAAGGTGAGATCTCCTGGACGGTTACATCGGCGCTCTCCGCGGGAACAGTGGTCACCTTTTCCAGTGTCCGGACGGCCCCGACCGCGAGTAGTGGAACGATGTCCGGCGGGACAATGTCACTCGGAAGTGGAGAGGCCATCTATGCCTTTACGGGGACAAATGCGACAACGCCCACGACGTTTCTGGCAGCCCTGTCAACTGACGAGCAGGTTTACAATGGAACGTTCGGCACTCTCGCCGGAACGGGCTTGACCGAGGGGAGCACGGCGGTCCTGATTGCCAGAAATGGAACCGATCCTGCAAATGGTGGGGCATACTCCGGCTCTCGCTCCAGTGAGGCATCCTTTGCAGAGTATGTCAATCTGTCCAACTCGAATCGCATTGGGAACACTGCGGCAAATTGGAGTGTGAATTATTCGACCGGAACCGGGTTCGTTCCGTTTGATTCCACCGCTTTCACGCTGGCGCAGGCGGCACCTGAGCCGAGTACGTTAGGCATGATGGCAATAGCGTCCGTTGCCGGGCTCACACTCAGTTCACGTCGTCGATCGCCGGTCAAGGCATGTCGCCCCAGAGATCGCCGCTTGCGGAAAATGGGGGAGTTGACAGAGAGTTGCCATTTTAGAGACTTGAGGGGTTGAAAACGGTTCTCTGGACTCGCTAACCTCATCTAGTTAGGGACAATGCACTCCCAGCGTGGGCAGAAACTGCGGAATTCTAACAGCAGTCGGTCACGTCGGTGCTGCCGGAATCGATGGGCATGATACTGTTGGAGGGTTCGGCATCCCTTTTTTTGATTTCGGTCGGTATCTCAATTCACCCAGAGTATTGTTCGTCCAGAACGACTTCTCACCAGAAGGTATGACAGTCATGCGTCAAGTCAGCATTCCGTCGGTTGCGATCGTGCTTCTGGTTTGTGGAGCTGTCACCAGCGCTGGTGTGGTTGGCACCTATGCTGTGGTCGCTCCTTTCGTGACCGGTGCCGCTCCAGAAAACACCTCTGACGTGAGACTCTTTGTTGATAACTATCTTCCGGTCAAGGTGAAAAAGTCGGTAGCCGGACGGCTCGCACCGGCCGGACAGGGTGGAATTTCGTTCGTCAGAGAGGGAAACCTGATCCAGGAAACGCCAATTGGAGCGGGTGGAATCGTTCAAGTGAGCAATCTGGATTTCGGGCCCTACTCCATATTCGTGAATGGTCCCGACGGTTTCGCCGCGATTGGCACATGGATCGCACCGGCGAGCGACGGATACGACGTGACCGGATCGGGCATTGAAATCGCATTGGTGCCTCCTGTCGACATGCCTCTCGTGGAGGGGATCATATACGACCATCTCCAATTGGGGGGCGGGGCGGCCTTCGGGCAGAATGAGACAAGGCAGCCGAATACCCCACAGCTTGCTGACTCCCCTCGGAACATGGACGCTACGAGTGACGTGAACCATGAAAGTGTGCAAGCGATCGATGATGGTGTAGCGTTTCAAGGAACGATCAGTCGCAATCTGCTGCAGGGACACGGTTTCGAAATCCGTCCGGATGGGACAATTGTTGGCAAGATCGTTCGTAGCACACCGCCGTCAACACCGGAACCACCCATCCCGAATCTCGACGTGTACTTCGTTCAAGGCGGTCAAGTTTTGGCCGAAGGAAGGACGGACTACAATGGGGTTTTCAGTGTTCGAGGGCTCCATCACGGCGTGTATTCGATGGTTATCGCAAGTGCTGACGCATTCTTGGCAATCGCAGCGAAGGTTCATCCTCCAACGGGTAATGTGGACGTTCCTGCTCCGGTAACAGGGATCAATTTCGGCGGACCGAATCCGAAAGAGGAATCGCAAACGGTGGCTCTGCTCACGATGCAGACGACAGTCGCCCAAGCCAGTCCCGTCTATGGCTCGGATCTCGGTTTTCTGTCCAATTATTTCGATTCCGGATCGGATTACGCCGACGGAGCGCCATTTGGACCAGGCGGTGGTGGCGGGTTCGGCGGTGGCCCTGGTGGTGGGTTCGGGGGTGGAGGCGGATTCCTTGGAGGCGATGGACTCGGAACTCTGCTGGGATTGGGGGCCTTGGGCCTCGGTGCTGCTGCACTCGCAGATTCGAATGATAACAACAACGGCGTTCAGGTGGTCAGTCCGGCCATCCCGTAAGAACGCTTGAAACTGGACTTGAATTGAACGCCCCGACTACTTCAAAGTTGTCGGGGTGTTTTTTTCACTTCATTCGGTAGTTCGAGGAAGAACGATTTTCTGGAGGATATCAGTTTCCAAAGGAATCGGTGTTTGTTGTGTGCCGCCAGCGATCAGCTTTCAATCCCGAAAAACCAAGGTCTGCGGTTGCTGAAAGCTGATTACTCGACAGCGAGAGTAAGGGGCAGAGTTCTTCGGGAATCCTGCAAACTTGGAGATGCTGTCATTTGAATTCATCCGATGCAGTTCCTTGAGAATTCGGGCTGGGGCGAAAGGAAACTCAAATCCAACTGCACGTCCTGATTCAGTGTTGATTTGAAAGAATCCTTCCACCGGCTCCACGATTTGTTTAACCCAATTCACTTCGCAAGGCCTGCATGGAACTCATTGGGCGAATTGTGTTGCTGTTGGTGGTCGTGGCTTCGCCTTGGGCGTTCGGCAGCGTAACGCCTGGATCGCTTTGTGTGATCGCACTCACAATTGCGGGACTTCTCGTCTGGCACTTGCTGGAGTCGGTTTTCGTCCCTGCCGATCGGCACGTACATGTCCCAGTTGCGGTCGTAGCACCGCTGGGGTTGCTCGTGATTGCTGCATTCCAGTTGCTCCCTCGGGATGAAGGCCCTCTTCACTGGATGAATCATGCAGTTTTCTCTGAATACGCCGATGAACTTGGAGACGATGGGCCGACCACCGGGACGATATCATCCGTCATCACCAGAACACAAGCGGCCAAGCTTTACTTTGCCATCGCTGCGTTCATTCTCGCGTCTGTGTGGTTTGTGTCACCTCGCGAGACGATGTGGTTGTGGGGGTTACTGGCAGTCAATGGTGCAGCCTTAGGATTCTTTGGGATTGTTCAAAAGCTGACCTGGAATGGCATGTTGTTCTGGCAAGTGCCTCTCAGGTTTGGGGGAACGCCCTTTGCCTCATACGTAAATCGGAATAATGCAGCTGGTTATCTCAACTTGTGCATGGCTGCGGGCTTGGGGTGGCTGCTCTTGCAATTGGTTACCCGGGAGTCCGGACTGAGCGATGTCGGGAAAAGCGACTGCAAAGACCCCTTGAAGCGACATCGTGACGGTCGTCGCGGACATCGAATGCCGTGGAAGGCCCGATTACTCAGTCGTATTGCCACTGTCGATGGCGCAGAGATTGGCGTTCTTGGTTTGATCGTCATGATGGGTGCCGGGGTCATGTTTTCGTTGTCACGCGGCGGTATCATTGCGAGCGTGATTTCAACGCTGATGACCCTTGTGGTCGTTCGTCGCGTGTCTTCGCGTCGACGCAACGGATTCTCGCTTTGGGGAGTGTCGGGAATGGTCGTCGTTGCCGGATCGGCAGCAGTCGGCATGTTGATCTGGCTGCAGGGATGGGACTTGGTTGTAGAACGCATCGCGAGTCTGAGCGATCCACTGTCGGCGGCGGAAGGTCGCCTTCGTCATTGGCAGGACACGTTCGGTGCCGTGCTGGATTTCCCGGTTCTGGGAACCGGTTTGGGGAATTACCGCTATGCCAATCTGCCATACCAGGCACATCCGAGTCACGCGTGGTACGTCAACGCAGACAATCATTTCTTCGAACTGCTCGTTGAGACCGGAATTCTTGGATTCGTCTGTTTTGCAGGCGGTTTTGTTCTCACGGGCTGGGCGTCGGTTTCGCTATTGAAACACACGGACCGATCGTATCGGGCTGCGGGCGTTGTCGGGCTGGCAACCGTGTTATCTCAGGCGATCCAATCTGTGACCGACTTCGGGCTCCTGATACCGGCGAACGGCGTGACGTTCGCGGTGATTTGTGGAGCCGTATGCGGAATGGCCTGCAACGCTGCCGACTTTCAGAGATTTCGCGTTTCATCATGGTTGAGTCTTGTTCGTTTGGAAGGTCGAGCCAGTTCCATTCTGCTGAGCCTCGTCCTGGCGATCACTGGTGGCTTGTTTGGACTGGAAGTCTTGAGCGCTACTCGGGCCGCCGCGGCACGCAACAGGGTGATTCGGATTTTGCCGCACCGCCCGCTCGATACCCCTGTGACGGCGTTGGAGGAAGCGATCCAATTATCGGTCAACGCGCTCCAATGGCGACCTGATGATCCCGAGTTGCATCAGACCGTAGCACTTTGGTGGATTGACCGTTATCGACTCCAGGCCTTCCGCGAACTTCGACAACCGCTGGGCGATCTGTCGGGAAACGAAGTTCGACAACTTTGGAGTTCGACGTCGCTTCCAGTCCTGCATGCTCGGGTGGCCGAGATTGCCGCCCAGGACAGTGGTGAACAAATCGCGGCGGTCCGACGAATACCGGCGATCCGTTCAAACCTTGGGCATGCTTATCGACATCTACTTGAAGCTTCCCGCCTCAACCCATTGATGCGGGACAACCCAAGCACATTGGCGCATCTGGCCATCCTGCAGGATCCCAGCGAAACAGATCACGCCACCAATGAAAATGTTGATCGCTTCATCAAGCTGGCTCTTTTTCTGAGTCCATCAGAGGCAGACGAACTACTGCGGACAGGACTGCTCGCGGACTCACTCCATCGTGTGGATCTCTCTCATGTCGCGTTGGGGCGTTGTCTTGAGGTCAGCGAGGATCACTTGATGGCAATATGGACGGTCCTCAACAAGACAGCAGAGATTGATGAGTTGTTGGATAATGTGATCCCAAGGCGTCTGGACGTGCTGATCGCGCTTGCCGAAGCGACGACGGACTTGGGAGAAAAGGAAAAACTCGTTTCACTCAGTCAAAAAGTGGCGAACGAGACAAACTTTTCCGATTCGGACGACTTTTCCTTCACTCTCCAAGCACGACTTGCCGAACTTCAAGGCAGAAAGGCTGAGGCCATTGATGCGTATCGTGAGGCCATCCGGCTTTACCCCGATGAAATTGAGAGCAGATTGAAGCTAGCGAGGCTGCTCGCGAGAGAGGGTCAACTCGAAGAGGCGGAAAACGAGTATTCCATGTTGAGGATTCTCGTGCCCAAGAGACGTGATATCGAACGGGAACTACAGGACTTACGACTTCGATTGGATTGAAGAACACGCCTATGCGGCCTCTCCGATCTCCTTCGTGCAGGGCTTGCATATTCGTAACGGCATGTTTGTTAGAAATTGATGTTCATGCCTACACTGCTGGTGCACCGATTGACAAGCCCCTTTGATTTGAGAGGCACGATCAGTATGATGACAGTTCTGAGCGGGTGTCGCTACGAGGGCCAAGCCTGTGCATGCATCTGATGGACCAACCGAGCTTCATCGACAAGCACGATTAGGTCCCCACTTCCCCAGGTTGCCTAACAAGAATTGGCAGGTTTGATGGATACGCTGCTGGCAGTGTCCGTTTTCGCATTTCTGGCGAGTGCTGCAACGACACCACTGGTCCGATCACTGGCATTTCATTTGGGAATGGTGGACCGCCCAGATGGTGTGCGCAAACTGCAGAAAGAGGCTATCCCGCTCGGGGGAGGGGTCGCCATCTTTCTAGCGTTTACGGCGACGGTCGTTGGCTTGATGACCGTATCGAATCCGTGGCAGAAAAACCTCCTCGACAACTGGAACTATTATGCCGGGTTGCTTGGCTCAGCGGCTTGCATCTGTGTTGTTGGCTTATTGGATGATTGGATCAATCTCCGCGGACGACAGAAGCTGATCGGCCAAGTTGTGGCCATCGGCATCTTGATCTCGTCTGGACTGGAGATTCGCCGATTCATGATCTTCGAATGGGGGGTCGACTTGGGTGTGTTGTCGATCCCTTTCACTGCATTTTGGCTGTTGGGTGCCATTAACGCGTTGAACCTGATCGATGGTGTTGATGGGTTGGCAACAAGTATCGGTCTGGTCTTCAGCCTTGCGCTCGCAACGATGGCTTACATGACGGGGCATCAGGCCGATGCACTGATTGCACTGGCGTTAGCCGGTAGTCTGGGCGGCTTTCTCTTGTTCAATTTTCCCCCCGCCAGAATGTACCTTGGTGATGCGGGAAGTATGTTGATTGGGCTCGTTGTCGGGGCTCTTGCCATTCGGAGTTCACTCAAGGGGCCCGCGACCGTGGCCCTCGCAGCTCCCACAGCCGTTTGGGCCGTGTTGATCTTCGACGTCAGCATGGCGATTGTCCGGCGAAAACTGACAGGACGAAGCGTCTACACAACCGATCGGGGTCATCTGCATCACACCCTGCTGCAACGGGGGTTCAGTGGTACACGGATTGTGGTCTGGGTCGGAATGCTCTGCGCGTTTTGCGCAGCTGGTGCCTTGGCCAGCATCGTGTATCAAAACGATTTCCTGGCCATCGGCAGCGCGGTCGCAGTCATTTGCACACTCGTTTTGACGCGTTTCTTCGGGCATTCCGAATGTGCTTTGCTTGTGCGCAGCTTGAAGTCATTCGTGATCTCACTGCTGCATCTGCCGGCAGGAGGAGACCCCAAGCAGGAGCCATTCAGTTCACGTTTGCAGGGTGATCGTGAATGGGATGCACTCTGGGAACGTCTGACGGAGTATGCCGAGCGGTATGACCTCTGTATGGTTCAACTGAATGTGAATCTGCCAGCTCTGCATGAGGAGTATCATGCCGTCTGGAAACGGAAACACGGGGCCGAACAGGAGCAGATGTGGCATGCAACCCTGCCACTTGTTAATGACAACGGGCACGCGATCGGCCGCCTCCGCCTCGCGGGCCTTGCCGAGTCTGGAGTCGCTCTCAGCCAATGGATGTCGGAATTGGTCAGCGGACTGCAATCGTTCGAGCAGCAGGTCCAGCAGTTGGCAGCACCGACAACCGTGCGACCGGTTTCCGATCATGGAACCTATCTTCAACCGTACGGTCAGACTCCCTCAGGCAAGACAACTCAAGCGCGACAACCCGTCTCCTGAGAAATCTTGCAGCATTCTGTCACCGTGCTGACGGTGCAATGCGGCACTCCGGACCCTGATCCTACGTGACTTGGCCTTGCTGATCGAATTGGCTCAACTCTTTGCGCCAATCGGTGTTCTGTGTGAGCGAACAGAATGCTATAGTCTCCCCGCAGCCCTCCCGGATACCCTGAAGGCTGTGACCGACAAGGTTGGTCATTGTGAGAAAACGACAGATTCCTTGTGGGTGTGCGTCACCCAGAGGGACGGAGTCCGCGCGGATGCCCCACTTGGGCTTATCAAACTAATGCCGATACTGAAGAAGGAAGTTGATCTCAACCCGGCAAACCTCTTCGATGAGGAAGGTCCGCTGTCAACGGATGAGGGTCAATGGTGGGCACTCTACACCCGGTCCCGCCGCGAGAAAGAGCTAATGCGGCGATTGACGTCAAAACATGTCGCATTCTACAGCCCCATCATCGAACACCAACATCGTTCCCCGAACGGAAGGCTGCGGACCAGTTATCTTCCACTGTTTTCGAATTACGTCTTCCTTTGGGGTAACGAGAACGATCGTCACGCTGCCTTAACGACAGGGTGTGTGTCACGTGATCTTGAGGTGACCGAACCGGAAGGGCTGGTTCGTGACCTGATACAGATTCGTGAGCTCATTGAACTTGGCACGGATCTGACTCCGGAATCGCGCATCGAACCCGGTTCAAAAGTCCGGGTGAAATCGGGCATGCTCACTGGGCGAGTCGGAATTGTGATCGAGCGTCGCGGTCAGAGGCGACTTCTTGTCTCTGTCGACTTCCTGCAACAAGGCGCATCGGTGGAATTAACACCATGCGACTTGGAACTTCTCGACGGATAGTTGCAAGCGGACCAAACGAGCATCGACCCAACAAACATGGAGACCAGTGTCACACAGCTTGAAGAACGCACCAACTTGGTAACTGCTCCGCCAGCGGTGCCGCCACAATCAATTGCCGAGACGGTTATCGAGCCGAAACCGGGTTGGCGGGCAATCGATTTCGCCGAACTCTGGCAGTACCGCGAGTTGGTATTCTTCCTCACATGGCGCGACGTCAAGGTTCGCTATAAACAGACGGTGATGGGAGCAGCATGGGCTGTCATTCAGCCACTGCTGACATCGTTGGTGTTTGTTGTACTCTTCGGCATGATGGCTGGCATGCGAGAACGGACGAATGTGCCGTACTTGGCCCTCGTCTTCGCTGGTCAAATGGCGTGGCAGTTCTTTCAGGGAGCCGTAACCACAAGCGGACAAAGCCTTGTGACCAGTGCCAATCTGATTAGCAAGGTCTATTTCCCTCGCATGATCGTCCCACTTGCCGCTGTCGGCGCGGGCTTGGTTGACTTCGTGATGTCTCTGGGGGTCATGGCCATCATATTGGTGTTCTATGGGATCGTCCCTCCCATACAAGTTGTAATGTTGCCGATACTGCTCCTGGGAGTGGTGATGACGGCTGTGGGCGTCGGCTCATTGTTGGCTGCTCTCACGGTTGCGTATCGCGATTTTCGTTATGTCGTGCCGTTCCTCGTGCAGATGTGGATGCTATCCACACCAGTTGGTTACCAGATGGAAGAAGTCTATCGGTTGCTCGACAAGGCGGGCATCGATCAGTCCTGGTTGGGTTTGTACTTCACGCTGAATCCAATGGCTGGTTTCGTACAAGGATTTCGCTGGTGTATCCTGGGTGAAACGCTCGATCCGCTTTACATGTTCGCGTCCGGATGTTCGGCAATTGTTGTACTCATTATTGGTTCCGTGTATTTCCGTCGTGTCGAGCGTCGCTTCGCTGACATCGTCTAAACGAATCCGCCGTCCATGTGCCCAGACGTTTCTTGTTGATGAACTCTCCAGCAATCCAAGTCGACGCGATTGGCAAGCAATACCAGCTTGGACTACGTGAGAAGGCAAACGAGACGCTTCGTGAAGCACTTGTCGAAATGGCAAAGGCACCATTGAAGCGACTGCGTCATCTCTCCGGACAATCCGACGAAGGAAGTACTTTTTGGGCGCTTCGAGACGTCAATTTCGATGTCCCGGAAGGCGAGGTATTGGGCATTATCGGCCACAACGGTGCAGGCAAGAGCACTCTGCTCAAGATACTGTCCAGAATCACGGAGCCGACAGAGGGTCGAGCTGTGATTCGCGGCCGGGTTGCCAGTCTGCTCGAAGTCGGAACAGGTTTCCATGTCGAGTTGTCCGGACGGGAAAACGTATTTCTCAATGGTGCGATTCTGGGGATGTCAAAGGCCGAGATCACGCGCAAGTTTGATGAGATCGTTGCGTTCTCCGGAGTTGAGAAGTTCCTCGACACGCCGATCAAGCGATACTCCAGCGGCATGAAGGTACGACTGGCGTTTGCAGTTGCCGCTCACCTGGAACCGGAGATTCTGATCATCGACGAAGTACTGGCTGTCGGCGACCAGGAATTCCAGAACCGCTGTCTTGGCAAGATGCACGATGTCGCCCGAAGTGGTCGCACAGTGCTGTTCGTGAGTCACAACATGGCGGCGGTCGAGTCATTGTGCACCTCTGCCATGCTGCTGAAGGCAGGGAAGGTGCTTTCGATCGGGACTGTGAGAGAGATCGTCGGGCAGTACCTGTCTGGAATCAATGCGGGTGCGGCTGCCGGTCGCTACGAAAACCCGGACAGCCCGTTGCGAGAAGTTCGTCTTGTTGCCTCAGACGATCGTGGGGTCACAGATACTGTCGTTTGTGGTCAACCGGCTACGGTTCAAGTTGTGATTCGTCCGGAAATGCCGATCTCGGACCCAGCTGTTCGCCTCGTTGTGGTCAGCCATAACGGACAACGAATCTTCACCTGCAATTCTCGATTCCAGTATCAACGACTGGCGACGACCGGCCAGGAACTCGAGTTACATTGTCTCTTCGAAGGAGTACGTCTCGTTCCCGGAGATTACACGCTGTCCGCGACACTGCTTTCGGCGAGTCAGGAATTGGCGGTCGCGGAGCCGGCGATCCGTTTCAGCGTGGCACCGGGAGACATCTACGGCACAGGTCGAATTCCTCAACAGGTCGGAAAAGGAGTCTACTTCCCACATGTCACGTGGTCTTCAACAAATGCTTCGGCCGACTCTCTGATGAACGATGAGTCGGTGCCTTCCAATTCACTCTCGAAAGTCTCCTGACCACGTCACCGACATTGAACCGCTTGCTGTCAAAATTGAGTCGAGTTGTCCCGCCCCCAAACTGGGAGCAGGCGCGGGCGTTATTTGGCTTGACCACTGGACGTTGTGGTACCACAACGCTGACGCGACTGATGAAGTCGTGTCCGGAGACTGTCGCCACGCATGAACCACGTCCGCATGTCAAAGATCCCCTGCGGACCCGTCCTTACTATCTCGAGAACAGTGACTCTCCGGAATCGCGGCGGACGTTTCAGGAGTTCCGGGCATGGACATTGTGGCGGTTAAAGCAGAGGGGGTTGTGTTACGTCGAGTTGAATGGAATGAAGTTCTATGCCCATTCGATCGCAGCTGTGATGCCACGAGCGCGATTCGTGTTCATCCATCGTCATCCGGCTGAATTCGTCCGCAGCGGAATGCGGCGCGGCTGGTACGACCACCATCCGGCAGATGGCAATCGCCTCACGCCTCGCCCGGATGATCCGGCCGCATCAAAATGGTCAGAGTGGCAATCGCTCGAGAAAATCTGCTGGCTCTGGGACGCGACTAATCGGTATTTCCTCGCATTTCTGGCGACCATTCCACGGGAAAGGCAGCTGAGCTTCGCGTTCGATGATTTGATGAACTTCGAGACAGGGCATTATCGGGACCTGTTCACTCTGGTTGATGTCAAACCTCCAAGTGTCGATGAAGCGCGTGAAGTACTGACGGTGCGGCACAACTCTCAAGATTCGGCCGAGTTCCCCGAATACGACCGCTGGAGTAATGGCCAGCGGCACACGTTGCACGCGATCGCGGGCGACACGATGCGGGAGTTGGGTTACGAGTGACGTCTACGACGACACAATCGCGGACACGGATGAGTCAGAACCCTGATGTGTCCCCAACGTCTCACGATGACGGACAGCGACTGTCCGATTCACCGTCGGAGCTTGTGGGACTCCGTCGAGGAGCCGGCAGAGTTGCACGAAAGCTCAAGCGGCGGCTCTCCGCACTGTGGAGTCATGCGGACCGCAGGCTCAGCATGTGGGCATCGGGTTCAACTTTGGGAAGTCGGTTGTACTATGCATTCTGGAACAGCGCCTTTGGCCGCGAGCAGCAGGCAGTACTCCGTGGTCGCGCTCAGTACGCATCCGACTTGGCGAATCCGAAGGAGACATCCGTCCGCTTGCGGCGAAATTGCCATCGACTGGAAAAAGGGTTGTTGATGGTTCCACGACGTGAAGTATTCGCTGCGGAATACATCGGTGAGACGGTCGACAGCTATTGCACCATAGGCCGCCACTGTGATGTCGAACAGGACGAACTTTCACCGGAAATGCAATGGGCTTACGATGTGCTGTCGAAGTATTTCCAGGTCGTCGTCGATACGCCACCGATTGCCGAGGCTCGAAAGAAGTTTGAACAGGCCGCCAAGCTGGTGCGTTGTCCACCCGGTGAGTGTGTGCCGTATCAACGGGACTTGAGCGGTGAACCAAGAGTCTCGATCGTGGACCTGATTTCGTTGGCCAAACGGAGGCGGTCAGTTCGCTGGTTCCTTCCCCGGCCAGTTCCACGGGAGATGATAGACGCAGCGATCGAGGTTGCGGGGCAGTCGCCCAGTGCCTGCAATCGGCAGCCATTTCAGTTTCGCATCTTCGACGATCCGGAGTTGGTCCAACGAGTGGTTCAACTCCCAATGGGGACTGCTGGATACGGTCACAACATCCCGGTGATGGTGGTTCTCATCGGTCAACAAAGGAACTACTTCGATGAACGAGATCGCCATCTCATCTACATCGATGGATCACTGGCCACGATGGGATTTGTCTATGCACTTGAAGCGCAAGGGCTCAGTTCGTGTTGCATCAACTGGCCGGACATCGAGTCGCGAGAGGCGGCCCTTGGCGAATTGCTCGGACTTTCCGGCGACGAACGAGCGGTGATGTGTCTGGCAGTCGGGTACCCGGATCCGGAGGGGCTTGTTGCCTACTCTCAGAAGAAGCCACTTGGGCAGTTGCGACGGTACAACTTCGAATGATCGTTGAAGTTCGAGGAACCGGAACTCACAACAAGGGCGCCGAGTTGATGCTCTGCGCCATTCGTCAGTACTTGAGAGAGCTCGATCCTGACATTCAATTGGCTGTTGACCCGTTCTTCGGAACCTACTCCGACCGTGCACGTCATGGGCTACTCTCGAAAGCCCGTGCCACCGGCTTCGGCCGTGCGAGTGTCGTGCAACGGTTAATGTCACCTGCGTATCGACGGACATACGGGCTCGTGGTTGATGAAGAAGTCAATGCGGTTCTTGATGCAGCGGGATTTGCGTACGGCGATCAATGGGGGCTTCGACCGACACGAGAGGCTGTGGAGTTCTATTCCGAAGCGAAGCGTCGTGGACAGCCTGTCGTGCTCTTGCCCCAGGCGTTCGGCCCATTCTCTACGACAGAACTCGCCTCACAAGCAAAACGACTGATTGATGTTTCTTCACTGGTCTTCGCCAGAGATGACGTTTCGTTTCGGCATCTCCAGGAGTTGGGGGGACCGTTCCCGAATGTTCGCAAGGCTCCGGACTTCACGAGCATCGTCAAGGGACACATGCCCCCGGATATTGAGTTACCGGAGAGGTACGCGTGCATCGTGCCCAACATCCGCATGCTTGATCAAGGTGCGAAAAAGGAACAGCAGGCTTACGTCGGTTTCCTGGCGGAGTGTATCCGGAGGTTGAGGGTTCGTGAGATTGAAGCCGTATTTCTTTTCCACGATGACACGACCGATCCTCAAGTCGCAGATGCAGTCGAGAGCGAGTTGTCGTTTACGCTCAAACGAATTCGAGAGCATCGTCCGGAATACCTGAAGGGGATTCTGGGGCACTCCTGTCTTGTGATTGGGTCGCGATTTCACGCCTTGGTCGGCGCGCTTTCGCAAGCCGTACCTTGCATCGTGACCGGGTGGAGTCACAAGTACGAAATGCTGGTGTCCGACTACGGGTGTCCGGAACTGTTGATTCATCCTTCGGACAGCATCGAAATCACTGAATCGCTCTTGAACCAGTTGCTTTCCACACACTCACGATCCGCCGTCGTGACCAAGCTGCGGGAACATGGATGCGATCTGAATCGGCTGGTGAGAGAAATGTTCTCCCTGACCGCTGAAGTGATCGGTCTCGTGCCGAAAGTGGTGTGTGCATGACCTGTCATTCAGAACATGCTGGAGAGACTAGGTGAGTCTCTCATCCAGATTACGAGACCGGTCGTCACGGATCATTCGCGAAATGCGACCGAGCCGTGATGGCAATCTGGCATTCATCCATGTGCCCAAGTGCGGAGGGACGTCGGTCTGTAAATCGATTACGCGGCTGTATCCTCCGCGAAGAATCACGGATGTCAAATCGTTCGAGTCAAAGGAGTGTGTCGATTTTCTTGGGATGGACCTCCTCGAGTTTCGCAAAGCACTCCTGGTCTACGAACTGATGTTGGGCGGGACGGGGCGGTTTCTCCATGGTCACTATCCCGTCGATGATCGCATCTGCGAACGATGGTCGAATGACTGGACGTTTGTGACCGTGCTGCGTGATCCAGTCGAACGATGGATCTCGCATTACTTTTTCAATCTCAACAGCGACTCACCGTTTTCCGTGAGCGACTCCTTGTCCGATTTTCTGGAATCTCCCAAGGCCTCCTACTTCGGAACGTTGTATGCGCGGTTCCTTGGCGGGCTTTCGGGCGACGATTCTTCAGATATTTCCGCTGCCGTAGCAGCCTCGTGTCGCACACTCGATCAAATGACCCATGTCGGATTCGTCGATCAACTCGATGCGTTTGCGACATTGCTCGGCCAAACTTTGAGCACTCGGATTGACATTGGCCACCTGAACCACAATCGCACGAACAAGAGCGAACGAAACGAACAACTCACGCCGGCGATTATGGATCGAATCAGAGAGATCTGTTCTGTCGACCAGGAAATCTACGATTATGCTGCCAAACGATTTCGAGCGGAGGTGGCGCCGTGAACAACACTCTGGTCTCTATCATCATTCCGTGCTTCAACGCTGCCGAATATGTCGGTGAGGCGATTGAGAGCGCATTGAACCAGACAGCACCGCATATCGAAGTCATCGTGATCGATGACGGATCAACCGACGACAGTGTCAACGTGCTCAGATCGTATGAAGACCGAATATGTTGGCAGACGGGGCCAAATCGCGGTGGAGGTGCAGCTCGCAACACGGGGCTTAAGCAGGCGAACGGTGAATTCGTTCAGTTTCTGGACGCAGACGATCTTTTGCATCTAGAAAAAGTGAGTAGACAGCTCGCCGTCGCCGCACGACACCCGGATAGAATCGTCTATAGCGATTACGATTGGCATCCGATGGGAGAACCGGAAAACAGAAAGACATTTGCGGTCGACTGCGGTGATCGGGATTCCATCGTCTTCATTCTCGAAGAACCTCGTTTTTCGATCCAGGCGCCACTCCATCGCAGAAACTCGCTGCTGAGTATTGGTGGCTTTCGTGAGGACCTGAAGGGATCACAAGAGATCGACCTGCATCTCAGGCTGGCTTGCGCGGGGCACCAGTTCACCCACCTTCCGGAGAGGTTGTCCACCGTACGCGGCATTCCCGGAAGTGTTTCGAGTCATTACGTGAGAACAATCGGCGAACAGTTGAAGTATCTGCCCGATCTGGCGGATCAGCTCGAACAAATTGGCCAATTGACGGACGATCGCCGCAGTGCCTTCGCCGGTCAGATGGCACGGTTGGGGCGCGCATGCCTGCAACGTGGCGGGACAGAAGTTGGAATGGCATTTCTCGCACAAGCCGACCGACTGCTGCCTTCCGCCGGGATCAACATGGCATATTCGCCGAAGATGCGTCCCTGTGTTCGACTGCTCGGACCAACCCTGACGGAGCGACTTGTATTGCTGAAGCGTCGTTTGTGCGGACAAACCATTCCGTCGTGAACCGATCGTCTGGAATTCTGGAGACCGCAAAGAATATGGAGATTGGGCGTTCACTCAAGGTCCTGCATGCGATCCCCGCTTTTGTACGTGGGGGTGCCGAGCGAGTGATTGTCGACCTCTTTCGGGAACACCAGGCAGATCCGATGATGGACCTGCAATTCTGTGTCTTTGGACAGTTCGATCCCAAGGTATATTCGGACTTCAGTCCTCGTCGCGAACCGGTCTCGTTGGGATTCCATGACTCATGGCGAAGCTCAGCTGCGAAAAGGTGTCGTCGAGAGCTGCTTGAGTTGATCGACGATTTTCAACCGGACATCGTGCACTCCCACCTCTGGCTGGCGCATTACTTTTCGGCGGTCGTCGCAGCAAAACGTTCGTTGCCCCATCTCGCTCATATTCAAGCCCAGTGGGACTGGATGTCTCGCAAGCGGCTTAGCTTTCAAGTGCGACGCTGGTGTGTTCGGCAGGCCTTGCATAAGGCAGGAACCAAGTATGTCGCGTGTTCACAGACATCGGGCGACTTTTTCGTCAAACATCTTGGTGCCCAATGGTCTCGCATGCGAATGATTCCCAATTCAGTGGATACCAATCGTTTCTCGCCTGATCGTCGCGAGTCAAACGGGTCGACGCAAGGCGGTGTCTTTACGATTGGAACGGCCGGACGTTTCGTGCCGGAGAAGGGACACGAACAGCTGATACGCGTGGTGCACTCGCTACGGAGTCTCTCCAAGCCGATCAGGCTTCTTATAGCCGGACAGGGTGGCGAACGAGCACGCTATCTTCAGGTGATCGAAGAACTGAATCTGCAGGGGCACGTCACAATTGTTGGCCTCGTGGAGGATATGGAGAGTTTCTATGGATCACTGGATCTTTACGTTCATCCATCCACGGGTGCGGAAGGATTGCCCTTGGCAGTGCTCGAGGCTTTGAGTTCCGGCTGTCCCGTCGTCGCGACGGACTGCGCGGGGACCCGAGAGGCAGTCATTGATGGGGAAACAGGGTTGCTTGTCCCACCAGACGACTTGCCTGCACTCGCGACGGCTGTCAGCCAGTTGATCGAGAGTCCCACGTTAGCCGAGCGAATGTCGCAGGCGGCGAGACAACACATCGTTCAGAACTACTCTGCCAAGGCGATGGCAAGTGATGTTCGCAATTACTACGGCACGATTCTGGGTCGCGATGTCGCAAACGCAACTGAGCGTGTGGCGGGTTGAGCTGCCATCGGCATGTCTTTCAAGGCTCCATCACGACGGAATCTCCGACAACTCGGGAGAACGGGACAATGATCCCATTTAACAAACCGTTTATTGCCGGCAAAGAACTGCATTACATCGCTCAGGCAGTGACCTTCGGTAACATCGCCGGTGACGGCTTCTTTACGAAGAAGTGTGCCACCCTGTTTCAGGAGCAGTTCGGAATCGCGAAAGTCTTGATGACTCCCTCCTGTACGGCCGCTTTGGAAATGGCCGCCATTCTCTGCGACTTGCGGCCGGGCGACGAGGTGATCGTCCCCTCCTACACCTTCGTATCGACGGTCAGTGCGTTTGTCCGTGAGGGGGCGACACCCGTGTTTGTCGATGTGCGCCCCGACACCTTGAATCTCGACGAATCGCAGATCGAAGCCGCCGTTACTGAACGGACCAAAGCAATCGTGCCCGTCCACTACGCTGGTGTGAGTTGTGAGATGGACCGAATCATGGAGATTGCTGAGCGACACGATCTGCTCGTGATCGAGGATGCGGCTCAAGGGGTCAATGCATCCTACAAAGGACGTGCGCTCGGCTCGATCGGCCACTTGGGAACGTACAGTTTCCACGAGACAAAGAACTACATCTGCGGAGAGGGGGGAGCACTTTGCATCAACGATCCACGATTCATCGAACGTGCGGAAATCATTCGCGACAAAGGCACGAACCGTCAACGCTTCTTCCGGGGTGAGGTCGACAAATACACCTGGGTCGACGTCGGCTCGTCGTACGTTCCCAGCGAAATCTGCTCGGCGTTTCTCTATGGTCAACTTGAGTTGTTGGACACGATTGCTCGCCGAAGACGCGAGATTTACGAATTCTATGGACGTCTGCTCGAGCCACTCGCCGTCCGGGGACTTCTGGAGTTACCACAGATTCCAGCCGACTGCCAAAGCAACTATCACATGTTTTACATACTGCTGCCGACTCAGGAACTACGCGATTCTGTGATGGATCGACTCCGTGGAGAAGGCATCACAGCAGTGTTTCACTACATCCCATTACATTCGTCCCCGATGGGCATTCAATTGGGGACGCACGAGACAAAGCTGCCTGTCACTGAGAATTTGAGTGGTCGCCTGCTCCGCCTGCCGTTCTTCTACAGCATTTCGGACGAAGAAGTGCAGAACGTGACCGACGTGATCAGCGAGATACTTCAGTCGGTCAATTCTCGTAAGAACGTCACAGCAAACGCCGGGTGACTCATCACTCACAGATGAGGCTCATGTTGTCATTCGATTCACGCATCCCTTCAACAGCACCCCTGGAAATGGGCTCACAATCACGACGTCGTGTCTCCGAGTCGGTTGCCTCGATCGAGCCGAGTTACCAACCGGGTATTCAGGGAAGACGGCGTTTGATAGTGGTCGGGTGTTTCATGCTGGTTGCTGTCAACGGGGTCGCGATTTCTGTGTTGCCTCATTTCGTGAGATACTTTCAGGCGGGAGACCTCGCGTTTGTTTCCGACCCGGATGACTTAATCTACGTGGCCAATGGAACGAGGGCATTCTACGGAAGAGCCCTGGGAAACAGAGATTTGCCAACAGGGAATCCGCCAGGAATGCTGCCATTCGTAGGAACAGCGCCATTCGTTCACTTTGCCCGCATGTTTTGGGAACGTCCGCTCTCTGTCCTGTTCATCTGGCGGTTCTGGGCGGGGTTGTCCATGTCGATCGGGCTCTTTGTCTTGATGAGATCATACTTCCAGTCCGAGTGGCCAGCATTTCTGACGGCTCTGCTGCTTCCGTGTGATGCCGGTTGGCTGATGTGCCGTCCCGGAATTCAGAATCTGTTGATGGGATGGACACTCTGGACTCATCCGGATGCCACGATTGCTCGCGGAGGATCCGTCCATTGGCAACTGCGGGTTATCTCGCCAGCGACGCTGATTGTCTGGCTTCTGCTTTATTTCTGGCTCTTGGGACGCGCCCGGTCAACGGGGCAGACTGTCTGGGTCGTCCTTGCTGGCATCAGCCTTGGATTGCTGTGCGATGCCTACTTTTTCTTTGCGACCACAGCCGCATTGGGACTGCTGCTCCTGTTAATCTTCGACTCGGGACATCTTCGAACCTACTTGAAAGTGGGCATCATCAGTACCATCACTGCCCTGCCAATCGTCTTCAATATCTGGCACGCGAGGCAGGCGATGATCCCGGAGGCGGTCAATCGCCTCGGAATTGCTGCGGACCTGACCGATGGTCTGGACTTACCTCGAATGGCGATTCTCGCGCTGTTGATCGGAGGAATCTCCGCCTTCCGGAAACGTCGCGAGATGCTCCCGATCTGGTGCTTCGCTTTGGCCGGTCTGTTGCTTTACAACAGCCATCTGCTCACGGGTGTCGACTTTCAACACGCACACTGGCGCGCATATGCCTTGATGCCGATCGCTTCTCTGATGTTGTTGATCGTTGGGTTTGATGTCGTGACAAGTATCAAGCCTTCGTGGTTGCTGCGGACAGCGGTCACGACGGCTGTGTTGGTCAGCATCACAGCCGGGTATTACCTTCGAGTGGAAGCATCTGTTCGACCTAATGCCAGTACGCGAAGCGACCGTGCTGTGAGTGTAAGAGATACAGCAGAAGTCATCGCGCCCTGGTCCACTGTGGCTGGTCCTTCAGACTATCTCACTTATGCAGCTGTGACACGACCGCTGCTTCCGTTGTACGAGGCGATCGTATTTCACTCCAGCTTTATTGGAGAAAACGAGCTGAGTGAACGACGGGCGCTTAACGAAATCCTCATGGGAACCTCAGCGGACGCATACAGACTCATCATCGACAAGCATCTGGAGACGTATCCGTTCGGTGATGCTGCGAGCAACTCTGAGGTCCGGCAGGAAATTTCGGATATGTATGTGGAAACATACGATGAAATTCTTCGTGATTTTCCTACTGCAATGGACAATTACAACGTGCGTTACCTGGCAATTCCCGTCGATGACGCACCACCGGCAATCATCGCGTCACACTGCGAACTCATGAAATCATCGGACGTTTGGTCGATCTACGAGATCAATCTCCCGGAGAGAACAGAACGTACTCGTAGCGAAGGAGTCGACAAGTGATGAAATTCCCGACAAGAACCCCCAAAGGACTCACATGACACAAAAGAGGGCATTCGTTACGGGCATCACAGGACAGGACGGTTACTACCTGACGCGTCTGTTGTTGGAGAAGGGATACGACGTTCGAGGCATCGTCCGGCGAACGAGCAGCATGAGCCGCCGTCGCATTGATCAGCTCAAGGATGAAATGCCCGATTGTGCCGATCGGATTACGATGCAGTATGGGGATGTGACTGATGCTGCCGGACTGATTCGCATCATTATGGAACTGGAGCCAGACGAAATCTATAACCTCGCCGCTCAGAGCCATGTGCGGGTTTCGTTCGACAAACCAGCGTACACGCAAGCCGCCAACACAGACGGGTGCCTGAATCTGCTCGAAGCCGTTCGATTACTCAATCAGCGAAAACCGGTACGATTCTATCAGGCTTCGACGAGTGAAATGTTCGGCGGTCTGCCGGAGACGGTTCCTCAGTCGGAGAAGACACCGTTCCATCCCCGCAGCCCATACGCGACAGCCAAAGTTGCGGCATTCCATCACACAATGAACTACCGAGAGGCCTACGGGCTGTTCGCATGTAACGGCATTTTGTTCAATCATGAGTCGCCCATGCGAGGTGAAAACTTCGTCACCCGTAAGATCACACTAGCGGCCGCGAGGATTAAGGAAGGACTCCAATCCGGAATCGCGTTGGGGAATATCGACGCCCAACGAGATTGGGGCTACGCGGCTGACTACGTCGAAGGCATGTGGATGATGCTCCAGCACGACGAGCCAGAAGACTTTGTCCTCGCCACTGGAGAAGCTCACACTGTGCGTGAATTCCTGCAAGAGGCTTTCAGTCGAGTGGGACTAGACTACCAGGATTATCTCAGTATCGACTCCCACTATTTCCGTCCGACTGAAGTGGAGCTGCTTTGTGGCGATGCAAGAAAGGCCCGTGAGGTCCTCGGCTGGGAACCAAAGACATCGTTCTCAGAACTGGTGCAACTCATGGTCGACCATGACTGTGAACTGGCTCGTCAGGAACGGGCCTTCCATGATCTTGGTCGCCCGGCACAGGCGACCTGACCGGATGCATGCTCGTTTCAGAACGACGCCAACCAGAATCTCATGACTGAGACGATCATCAAGCTGACGCGAAGCACTGCGGATGTGATGAACCCACCATTGAAGGACGGGACTCATGCGCTGCGTGGGCTTCGCGTGTTACATGTCATTGACCGCTTGTCGATGGGTGGGACGCAGAACCTGTTGATGCGTTCAATCAGCGAGTTGGATCGTCGAGGAGTCAAGTCGCAGGTTTGCGTCCTTTCGTCAACCGTCTCGACTGATGAGAGCTATCGCGATCGAGTACAGCCTGAATACCTCAACTTCTCGGGAGATTACCGGAACCCCTTGACGATGCTCGGATGTGAGCGTCGATTACGAGATGTTGTCGAACGTGTCGGCCCCGATCTGATACATTCCTATCTCTGGGTCTCGGACTTCCTGTCTGCGAAAGTGGCTGCAAAGACATCCACCAGTCACATCAGCCACATCGTCGATCGGCGACCCTGGCAGGAATCGAATCGTTTGATCCATCGAATTCGCCGTTCATCAACAAAGCAGGCGATGAAACGGGCTCGGACTCGTTATCTGGCCGTCTCGCAGGCCGCCAAGGAATTTGCGTGCGAGCACATGCAGTACGATCCGGGAATCGTCGCTGTCGCTGCCAATGGCATTGACTGGAATGAGTTTGCTGAGCAATGCCGTCCGTTGAACGGAAATGGGAAGCTCGTTCTTGGGATGGCCGGTCGAATTGAGTTCGAGAAAGGACATCAGTATCTCTTGCAGGCAGTGGCCCGTCTCGTCGAACAGGGAATCCCGGTTAAGTTGCGGATTACGGGAGATGGACCATTGCGGGAAGAGACGGAGTCGTTTGTCAGATCAAACGGCTTGGAAGCACACGTATCATTCCTCGGTTGGGTGGCTTCAGTCACAGAGTTTTATCAGGCAGTCGACCTGTTCGTCGTCCCGTCCGTCAACGCAGAAGGGCTGCCCACAACCATTCTTGAAGCGATGGCTTCGGGATGTGTTGTGATCGCCTCGGACGTCGGCGGTGCCAGCGAGGCAATTCGTCATCATGTGGACGGCTGTCTGGTCCCCGCACGTGACGTCGATGCCCTTGTTGCCGAGGTCGCGAGGCTGGCTGGTAATCGCGATTTGCTCTGCCGAATGGGCGACTCGGCTCGAGCCCAGATTCGACAACACTTCACGACCGAACGGATGGTGGATGTCATTTGTGCGACTTACAACGCAACACGAAAGGCTGCTCACGGATGATGCGACAGCACGCAATCGTTACAGGCGCGAACGGCTTGATCGGTCGCAGACTCGTCGAAGCCCTGATTGATCGGGGAGTCTCAACTGTTGCTGTCGACTGTACGGAGGGGGCACACGGGTGTCCATTTCGTCAATTGAATCTCACGATCCCCGGAGCACTCGATGAATTGCTGACGAATGAGAGCATGGTGTTTCACCTGGCGGCAAAAACGAGTGTGTCCGGATCGGTCGCCTCACCGAGAGATGATTTCGAAGTGAACGTCGCCGGAACAATCGAAGTCCTTGAGTCGGCACGCCGGACGGGAGCGGCAGTTGTGTTTGCATCGTCATCCGCGACTTACGATCCACGTTCGCCCCTGCCGCACAATGAGAAGTCGCCGAAACGACCAATCTCACCATACGGAGCCGCCAAGTTGGCCAGCGAGGGATACTGCTCCGTCTATCATCATTGCTACTCACTCGATGTCCGCGTTGTGCGATTGTTCAACGTCTACGGACCAGGAATGAAGCGGTTCGCCATCCATGACTTCTTTCACAAGATCAATCAGGCCGAGGATACGTTTGAAGTTCTCGGTGATGGCAAACAGGTTCGCGATTTTCTTTACCTCGATGACGCCGTGAACGGGTTTGTCGCCGTCTCAGAGCATGGACAACCCGGAGAAGACTACAACGTCGCGTCTGGCGAGCCGACGCGGATCATCGACCTCGCAAAACAGATGTGCGACACAATGGGTCGGTCAGAGCTGATCATCAAAACGACAGGCAAGTCCTTCCCCGGCGATGTTCCCGAATGGTACGCGGACATCTCCAAGATTCAGTCGATCGGATTCTGTCCACGGATTCCGCTGGAGAGCGGTTTGCAAAACACAGTAAATTGGCTGAACACGACCGTCTAATGCCGCCAAGTGTTTCCATAGTGATCTCGACTCGCAACCGTCGTGACGATGTGCTGCGTGCAGTCGAATCCTGCCTGGCACAGAACTATCGGCCGCTCGAAGTACTTGTCTATGACGACGCCTCAACGGACGGGACATCTGAAGCCGTACAAGGCCACTTCCCGGAGGTGAAACTTCACACGAGTCCAGAGCAGGTCGGCTACCTTGTCTGGCGGAACCAGGGATTCAGAGACGCGATTGGCGAATTCGTGGTTTCAATTGACGATGATTCCTATTTCACAGATCCCAGAACCATTGACCGTGTCGTCGACCTCTTTGGTCGATTCCCGCGTGCTGGAGCAATCGCGCTGCCCTACTTCGAGCCCGTTTGCGAGCGAAGCAACGGACGGATGCCGCCTCGCTCAGTGGGAACGCCATTGAGGCATTACATTGGCTGTGCACACGCACTTCGTCGCGAGTTAGTTCTCGAAATCGGGGGATATCCCGAACTCTTGATTCATCAGGGTGAGGAACGTGACCTCTGTCTGCGAATGTTGGATCGTGGTTGGGAAACGATATACGGCGACACACCACCACTTGTCCACTGTTACAGTCCGAGCCGTGATCGACAGCGCGTCAATTACTTCGGTTATCGAAACACGCTGCTCTTTTCAGGAATGCATGTCCCACAACCCTACGTCATCCCTCGCTTGTTGATCGATTCACTCCAGTTGTTCAAGTACCGACTCACGCTTTCATCTGTGCCCGATAAGCTGCGGTGTATCAGCGCCGGATGGGTTGCGTGTGCCAGACAATGGCGTGACCGCACTGTTGTGGACTCCTCCACCTATCGCCGATACCGGTCACTCCCCTGCCACGGTCCTCTCGAGACAATGGATCAGGAGCTTCCAAAACCTCTGAAATCGGAGGGATCAGTCGCATGCTCGAAGGTCTGATTCTCCTCACGGGGGTTGCCATCATCACGATCTCTCTCGTCGGTCTGAAGAAAACACGAGACCCTCTGTTTCCGCTGATGATTCTGGGGCCGATGTTGCTTTATCTGTATGTGTACATGCCGCTGACACGCGTCTCGACGGGTGCGATCGATTCGATTTTTCCGGACCGAGATGATCTGGTAATCACACACGTGCTCAATCTGATCGGAGTTGCCGTTTTCTGCGTGGGATGCATTGCCGAGCGAAGACCTCGCGGGATCGATCGTCGGTTTGAGTTGCTGAAGACCCAGATGGCCCGGAAAACTCAGAACAGAATGTTTGGACTCGGCTTCGGAATGGGAAGCGTATCGAATGCCGCATTCTTCTACATGATCCAATATACCGGTGGATGGACACGTGTCTTCTCCCGTGCCAAGCCTTACCTGCTTTCTCCGAGCGGTTATATCGGCGAGTTGCTGATGCTTTCGTATCCTGCGGCGTTTGTGTTGGCGGTCGCCTTTCAGGGAAAACGGCTGAACATCGTTCGGATTGCGCTTCTCTTGGCGGTCCTATTCCCTCAGGTGGTCATGGCCACCTTGGGAGGACGTCGTGGTCCGATGTTTCTCGTTGCATGCACGCTTGTCGGTTGCTGGTGCATCATCCGCGGACGTCTGCCAAAAGTGAAATGGGTGATCACCGGGTTGGGAGCAATCGGCGTGCTCTTGATTCTGTTGCAACAGCATCGGGGCGACCTCTTCAAACCCTGGGCAGCGTCCAAAGATGTCGACGTTGCTTCCAGCTTCCTTGCTCCTGAGACACTGACTTTGGGTGACGAGTATATTTGTGCGGCCGCCACGGTTCAGGCTTGCATGCATCATGGAAAACATCATTGGGGATCACGGTATTTCACGATCTTCTTCGTCCGGCCGATTCCGAAGCAACTCTGGCCGACGAAGTATTCCGATTTGGGGATGGGATGGATGGATACCAACCCCGGGCAAGCCGGGTTTACCACCAGTGAGTGGTATGATGCTGTCGGCTTCGTCCCCGCAATGGGGGGCGCGCCTGGACTGATCGCAGACCTGTTTCTCGAGTTCTCATGGGGAGTGATTCCAGCTTGTTATCTCATTGGTCGCATCTTTTCATTCACATGGCGGAAGTGGGTCTTCGAGGGGGGAATCTGGGCCATCCTCTATTTTGAGATGATGATCTTGTCTGTGTTCCTGGTGACGCAAGGTGTGGGTGCGTGGTTCTATCGACTCATGATCGTCGGCTTCCTGTCCTGGTTCCTGGGTGGACGTAACCTCGCCAAAGGGAGACGCAGACCGGCAGCATTTCAACCGGTTGGCCAGACGTCGGGATCTCCACAGGTCCGTCGACGACACGCAGGCATGTCCACGTTTCGGAGATAGTTCTCCGACCGTCGCCTTGTCGGAGTATTGAATGCACGGAGAGTATGTCTTTCGTCACAGTCAAAGATAGTGAGCAGAAACTGAGCGCCGTGTCGGGGGCGGACATTTCCAATCGACCGCGCGCAGCGCGAGTATGGCTCTTGACAAACGCCCCGAGCCCGTATCAGTCAGAGCTGTTCTCGGCGATCTCGCAGAGAGATGACGTTGAGCTTGAAGTCCGATTCATGCTGGCAGGCAGTCCGGCGGGGCGAGCGGCATCGCGGCATTACCGTTCGATTGTCATGAGAAGTCTGTTTCCTCGATTCCTACGAGAGGAACTCCACTTCCATCCCAGGGCAGTTTGGGAATCCGCATTCGCATCCCATGACCTCTTCGTCTTGTCGGGGCTGTACACAAGCCTGACTTTTTTAGCCTGCACGTTCATCCTGAGATTGCAGGGAAAGCCTTGGGTCGTCTGGTTCGAACGACCGCATCCTGGTCGAAACAAGTTTGCACGTTGGTCATTGAAGAGTGTCATTCAGAATCCCATGCGAATCCTTTTTCACGGGATCCATCAAGGGATTCTCCGATCCGCGAGCCGAGTACTTTGCATCGGGTCTGCTGCGCTTGATGCATACAAAAGTATGGGGGTTCCGACGCAACGCCTCGACATGTTGCCGTATTGTTGTGACCTGGATCGTTACCGGGAAGTCCCCGCTACCGAAATCGAGTCGGTTCGTGAGAGACATTGTCTTTCCGGTCAAACCGTGTTCCTGTTCTCGGGGCAGATGATCGATCGCAAGGGAGTCGACACGGCACTCGACGCATTCGCATCCATTGCGAATGAACGTAGAGACATTGCGCTCATTCTCTTGGGAAATGGTCCGTTGAGGAGTCAGTATGAGGCTTCTGTCCCGCAGTCCCTTCGATCACAGGTTCACTTCGTGGGTCACGTCCCTCAGTCAGAACTCCCGGCATACTTTCTCGCGGCAGATGTGTTTGTGTTTCCGTCACGTCATGATGGATGGGGCGTTGTGGTGAACGAAGCATGTGCCGCGCGGTTGCCAGTCATTACGACTCGACAGACGGGTGCAGCTTACGATCTCGTGATTGATGGACAGAACGGGTTCATCCTGGACTGCGATGATATGGCAGGCTTTGCTTCGGCAATGCAACATTTTCTGGATCACCCGGAAGACCGAGCGACCTTTGGCAAGCGATCTCGAGAACGTGTGGAACTGTTCTCGCCTTCGATCGGAGCCGAGAGGTTTCTGGCGAGCGTTTCAAAGGCGACACAGCTGTAACGGCGGCCAGCAAACTCATTCAGGTTGTTGGGATGGCGTGCCCTCGACGATAGACCAAGCTGATTCTGAGAGAACTGCGAACACCAAAGCATCGCGATACGACGCCTTTGGCGAAGAGTTATGATGACCATCACCGAAAGCTCGCCGAAAACAGACTTGTCGCGTGACGGCACGGCGACGATTCGCCCACTGTTCTCGGTGGGAGGCCTTTACTCGCTGGCGAATGGCGTGGCATGGATCATGCGCGATTTGGCAGCCGCTATGGGGCGAGTTGGGTCGCCAGTGAGCGTCTATGCAGCCGATTGTTGGGGTCGAGGTGCCGAATCAATCGGGGATGTGTTTGAGCCACCAACACGTTGGGTGAGTGCCAGGGGGTTGTGGATGGGCGGACTCTCCTGGTCTCCTGCCGTCAAGCGGCTATTGAACGAGGAAGTCGCGAATTTCGACGTCGTTCACACGCACAGCATGTGGATGCTTCCAAACTCCTATGCGTGCCGTGCGGCCCATCGGGCTGGCATCCCCGTGGTGATGACGAATCATGGAAACCTCGAACCATGGGCCATCAGGCGCTCTGCCTGGAAGAAGCGCATCACGGGAGCAGCCTTTCAGGATCGGGATTTAAGACGCGCTGAATGTATTCAGGTCAACACAGAAAGCGAGATCGACGGTGTCCGGCAGTACGGACTGACGTGTCCGATCGCAGTTATTCCAAATGGGATTCACCTGCCCGATTTCGAGGCATTACCTTCCCGTGAAGCGTTTGACGAGTTCGTTCCGCAGGCACGTGGAAAGCACATCGCATTGTTCATGGCACGTCTTCACCAAAAAAAGGGATTGGGACATCTCATTCCCGCCTGGTCGGAAGTCATGCGATCGTCGCCGAATCACGCATGGCATCTCGTACTCGCTGGCCCCGATAACGGTTTCGAAATTTCTGCTCGCCGTCTGGTCAAGGAAGTGGGATGTGCGGAGCATGTCACGTTCACCGGTGGACTGAATGGAGAGCACAAGCGGGCCGCTCTCTCGGCAGCGGATCTGTTCGTGCAGCCGTCGTTCTCCGAAGGATTCAGCATGTCGATCATCGAAGCAATGGCATGTCGCTTGCCTGTCCTGATGACACCCGACTGCAACTTTATCGCTGCAGCAGATGCAGGAGCCGCACGGCTTGTCGACCCCACTGTTGAATCGACGACAGACGGATTGCTTCATCTGATGAGCCTTTCTGACGCTGAGAGGCAATTGATGGGAGAGCGAGGACATGAACTCATCGCGAACCGCTACACATGGGATCGCGTCGCACAACAGACGCTCGGCTTATACCGTTGGTTGATCAACGGCGGATCCAGTCCCGAATTCATTCGAATCTAGACGGTCGAAAAAGGCGATCGCTGTCCGCCCACATCGAAGTTCACAGCTGCACTCAACGATGACATCCGAGATCACCGTTTTTATTCTGGCCAAGGATGAAGCTCCCAACATCCGAAAATGCCTGGACTGTCTGCAGGCGTGTGAAGCAACCGTCGTCGTACTCGATTCGGGATCGACGGACGATACCAAGAACATTGTCAGGCAGTTTCCGAACGCAACAGTGAAAGATTTTGTCTATCGGAATCATCATCTGGCATACAACGAAATAACCACTGAATTGGTCGAACCGGGTTCTTGGGCAATGGTTCTTGATGCGGACATGGAAGTCGGCCCGCTGCTATGGACAGAGGTTTCTCTGCTGACTCGCGATGATACAACGGACGTGCTGATTGCTCCTGTGCAGATGTATGTCGAAGGTGTCCCCTTACCCCACGGGTCACTATACCCCCCTAAACCAATTGTTTTCCGATCGGGGAATGAGTACTTCATCGCGAAGGGACACGGAGAGAAACTCGCCGATGATGTCCGATCCCGTCAAACGGAGGCGATGCTTGGTCACAACGACTTCAAACCATTTGACCGCTATCTCGCTTCACAAGTGAGGTATGCGGGAAACCGTTGGCGAAGAGTGCAGGCATCTCAAGCCGGATGGTTTGATCGACTGTCGACGATCATTCCCATTCGCGCACTTGTCGTCCCATTCATTTCATACGTCTGGCGTGGTGGCATACTCTCCGGTTTGGCCGGATTGGTTTATGCGCTCGATATCGTCGTCGCAAGCCTGATTCAGTATCGCTGTTTTTTGAGTGAACGCCTTGATAAGCCAGCCGGATTCTCGACGGATCCAGGTGTGTCTCAAGCAAAGGCGACGGCATCTCACGACGTTGATCCAGCAGTCGCATCAGCGTCCGCCAAATCGTGATCCATGGAAAGGGCTCCAGCGGATTCGAACTCGAGGTGAGCAAATAGCACCCACTTTTGAACGGAATCTAAGAACTATGAAGTTGCGTGAATCGATCAAATGGGCGTTGTTCCCCGGACTTAACCTGCATGCCCGTTTGCGAAATCAGGTCATGCCCACCTACATGGGCCAGCCCGGGAATGGTGAGGAACGCCTCCTGCTCGACGCGGGTTGTGGTAACGGCATGTTGTCGTATCAGGCGTACCTCAAGGGGAACCGCGTTCTCGGTGTTTCGATCAAAGACGAAGTCGAGAGAAACAAGAAACTCTTCAATGGGCACTTGAAGATACCGGAGGACAGGTTGGAGTTCCTGGCACACAACCTGTACGAGATTGAGTCGCTCAACCAGCAATTTGACGAGATCGTTTGCTGTGAAGTGATGGAGCACATCAAAGGGGATCAACAGGTCTGTACCAGTTTCTACAGGATCCTGAAGCCCGGTGGCCTGCTTCACCTTTGCTGCCCGAACGCAGAACATCCGGATCACGTCAATTATCCGCTTGATCCTGATGAGACGGGTGGCCATGTGCGGTCCGGGTATACCCATGAGACGTTCAAGGCATTACTTGAGCCAATCGGGTTTCGCGTCTCGGATCCGATCGGCCTTGGGGGACCGATTCGCCAGACCTGCAACAAGCCAATCACGCGCATGCATGATGTCGGTGGACTCCCTTTGGCGATGGCGAGCTTCGCTGTCCTGGCACCCTGGTCGGTGTTTGACACCAGGCATCCAAAGGTTCCTTACAGTCTTTACGTTCAGGCAACCAAACCGGTTGAAGCCCACTGACAGGAAGTTCGTGAGTCGGCCACAATTCTGGTTGGAGATCAGTTGGCGGAGGTATCAGCGAGAGCGACATTGGCACCACGCGTGCTTGTGACGCAATTGGGGGCACGTCGACATTACTTGGTGCCGGCCACGTTTCATGCGTATGGAATGTTGGACCGTTTCGCGACTGATGTCTATCTGCATAATCGTCGAATCGGCGCTGTTCTCAACGGGCTGGCACGCGTCCTCCCCGGGCCGTCGATTCGACGTCTCGCGGGACGTTACGATAGCGAGTTGCCTGATTCATTTGTTTCCAGTTTTCCCTGGTTCGGTCTCCAGTACCGCCTGAGATCGAAACTCGCAGTCCGCCGGGGTGAGTTGACTGCCGCTTGGCTGTGGGCAGGACGAGAGTTTGCCAACAATGTTGTCGCAGAGGGGCTGGGCGAGGCAAATGTGGTCTACGGGTACAGTTCGGCAGCGCTCGAACTTTTTCAAGCCGCCAAGCGAAAGGACATCATGTGTGTACTCGACCACGCGACTGCCCCAAAACGGTTTGAAGATCGACTGACTGCCCAGCAGGCGTCGCGATATGAAGGTTGGTCGTCGGCACCGCCATTGAAGGATCGTTGGGTCAACGAGTACGCTGATCGCCAGCATGCAGAAGCAGAGTTGGCGGACGTAATCGTTTGTGGTTCGACATTTGTCAAGAACGCCGTTGATCAAGAGAGCAGACAAGGAACAAAGTGCCGGATCGTGCCACTCGGGCTACGAAAGCTGCCAGAAAATGTCCGTCCCAAATCGTCCAGCAAGGGGCGTCGACTTCGAATTCTGTTCGTCGGGGACGAAGCGATTCGCAAAGGAATCGGTGATCTATGTCGGGCGATCGAGTTATTCGGGACGGACCGCTGTAATGTTCGTGTCGCTGGAAATATCGACCTCAGCGAATATGGACGGGCACAAGCGAGTCGAACCGTCGAACTGCTTGGGGCGGTGCCGCGATCGGAGATGCGAAAGCAATACGAGTGGGCCGATGTTTGCCTGCTACCTTCGGTGAGCGATACCTTCGGTCTCGTGATTCTCGAAGCAATGTCGCTCGGGGTCCCCGTCATCACAACCCCGAACACTGGCGGAGCCGATGTTGTGACAGAAGGAGTGAATGGATACATCGTTCCAGTCATGTCTCCGGAAACGATTGCGGCGCGCATGGATACCCTCGACGCCGACCGTGGGTTGTTGACGCAATTCTCGACGGAGAGTCTCTCTCGTAGTTTGGACTTTGGGATCGATCATTACGGCAACAGGCTTGTGTCTGTTGTCCGAGAAACTTTTGATCAGAAACATCTTTAACTCATGCGGATTCTGTTCTTCTGTCACTATTACCCGCCTGAGGTGAATGCTCCGGCGTCTCGGACGTCGGAGCACTGCGCGCGCTGGGCGGCAGCAGGGCACGAGGTGACGGTCGTCACGTGCGTGCCGAACTGTCCGGATGGGGTCGTGTTCGATGGCTATCGCAATCGGTTCCGCAAGCAAGTCGAACATATTGATGGCGTGCGAGTGGTGCGGATCTGGACCTATGTCGCCCCGAATTCGGGCACTGTTCGCCGCATCTTGAACTACGTGTCGTTTATGGTCAGCGCAATTTGGACCTGCCTTTGGCTCCCGCGACCCGATGTCGTGATCGCGACATCGCCTCAGTTCTTCTGCGGGTGGGCGGGTGTGTGGGCCAGCCGAATCAAGCGACGTCCCTTTGTTCTTGAAATTCGCGACATCTGGCCAGAGTCAATCCAGGCTGTCGGAGCCATGCAAAAAGGGCTCGCTGTCCGGTATCTTGAATGGCTGGAGCGCCGAATGTACCTCGCTGCTGATCACATTGTGGCTGTGGGGGAGGGATATCGGGACCGCATCATCGAAAAGGTTCCCGTGACAGATCGTATCTCCGTCATCATGAACGGCGTTGATCTCGACAAGTTCTCTCCCGACGGTGTCGATGGCGTTGATGAGTTTCGTACGATGTGGCATCTCACGGATCGTTTCGTCTGTTCCTACATCGGTACCATCGGTATGGCACATGGACTCGATGTGGTTCTCGACGCCGCTGCGAAACTGAAGGCGGCCGGGCGAGATGACGTGGCCTTCCTGCTCGTTGGTGATGGGGCACGACGTGCAGAATTGGAGTCGTCAGCCCAGAAGAGCGGATTGTCTGACACGGTCATTTTCGCCGGGCGCCAACCTCGCGAGATGATCCCGGCAGTGCTTGCGGCATCCGACGCCTGCTTGATCCATCTCAAGGCGACCGAGTTATTCGATACAGTCATCCCCTCGAAGATCTTCGAGACCATGGCAATGTCCCGTCCGATCATCATGGGTGTTCGTGGCGAAGCGCTCGACATCGTCATGCAAGCTCAAGCCGGAGTTGAGATGCGACCGGAGTCGTCAGAGTCCTTGCTCGCAGCAATTGATCAGATTCGCGAAGACGACCAGATGTCCGGCCAGATGAGGACCACCGCTGTGCGTGAGTTCGTCGCCGCCCATTACAGTCGAACCTCGATGGCGCAGAGATTCCTCGATCTCCTGATCAAGCTCTCGGAAGAGAGCAGAAGTGTGGATGATCTTCAAACAACTGAACACACCGATGAACAGTCAACCGGCGATCCAAAGAGGGACGACGCGGGATCACCCCGTCCAGCGTTGATGGAGACCACGGCATGAGCCTGAATGCGATCGAGACGAACGCCGAGTTGGGCGTCAGCGCCTACAGATTCGAACACACCGGCAGCCGCGGATCGGCCGCCTGGTATCTCTTGCCAGTTGTCGATGAGTTGAAGCCAGTGCTGAGCAACGACACACGTGTGCTTGACGTTGGATGTGGCAACGGATACTGGGCTGGATATTTTGCCGATCAAGGTTGCACAGTTGTTGGAATCGATCCCTCGACATCCGGCATCCAGCAGGCGCGAAGGGCTTATCCGTCTGTTCGTTTTGAAGAGGATGTCGTCACGAACGACCTCGTCGAACGTCTGAACGAGGCTCCGTTTGATCTCGTGTTCAGTTCGGAAGTTGTTGAGCACCTTTATTCCCCTCATACGTGGGCGAAAGCCTGTTTTGCAGCATGTCGACCAGGTGGAGTGCTGTTATGCACGACTCCCTACCATGGTTACGTGAAGAACTTGGCGATTGCGTTGACGAACAAATGTGACAGTCATTGGCAGCCGCTTCGGGAAGGTGGGCATATCAAGTTCTGGAGCCCGGCGACTCTTGAACGACTGCTTACGGAGTCCGGCTTTGTTAACGTCCAAATGAAAGGGGCCGGTCGCTGGCCTCTCCTTTGGCGATCCATGGTGCTTCGAGCAGAACGTCCCGGCGCAGCTGACATGGCGAGGTCGTGATTCCCCTTCCCCGATGGTGGTACATCTTCAGGCACCACCGTGCGTCACAGCTTGGCTGGCGTGCCGCTTCGATCCTGCAGCGAAGGCTCTTTCCGCTGCTGCCCCACTCGCGATACAAAAACGTCGATTCTTTGTCGATGATCCGACGAACGAATGACGGATTCGCCACGATGCTCGATCGGCACCTGCAGATCCGGCAGGATCTTCATCGCGAAGCGGCATGCCGAATTATCACCGGGGAGTTCGAACTTCTGAATGAGCGCAGGCGGCTTCCGCTCCCGATCGACTGGCGGGTCACATCGGTCGAGCCTGTGTCGCATCTATGGCGTTTCCAACTGCATTATCAAGAGTACCTACTCGACCTCCTGTTTGCGTCATGCGAAAGTAACGATCCTGCACCATCGACTCGGATGTGGGAAATCATTGATGACTGGATTACCGGCAATCCGATCAATCGCCAGGGGTCATTGGCCGACGCCTGGCATCCATTTTGTTTGTCTAAGCGAATCGGGGTATGGCTCCTCCTCTGGCAGGCTGAGAATCCCCCTGAGAGCCTGCATGACCGTTTCGTGTGCAGTCTCGAGTCTCAAGTCCGGTATTTGGAACGTCACCTCGAGTGGGACCTGCGCGGCAATCATCTCTTGGAAAACCTGCGGACACTGGCGATGGCCGGCGCGTTTTTTGATGGACCGATCGCTGAGCGACGTCTCGACAAGGCTGACAGGCTCATTCGTGGGCAGTTGCGTGAGCAGATACTTCCAAGCGGCGAACACTTCGAACGCGCCCCAATGTACCACGCCCAGATGCTGAACGCAGTCCTCGACGTTCGCGACACGGTCAAGTGTGCGCGTCCCGAGTTAGCAGAGGTTTGTCACGACATCGCCTCAAGTATGGCGTACTTCCTCGAAAGAATTCTTCATCCGGATGGTGAGATTCCTCTGTTGGCGGACTCGGCGCTAAGAGAGACCCCAACGCCCTCCGTGCTTATCGCTGCTTCCACTGGCGACGGGAGAACATCGCCCGCGACCGACCCAGATGTTCGCAAGGGGCATGACGCATACTGGATGTGGAGGAGCGGCATTGACTTTCTCATATTCGATGCCGGACCGGTCGGCGCTGATGACTTACCGGCGCATGCACATTGCGACTTGTTGAACCTGGAAGCCTCCGTCGAAGGGAAACGCCTGTTCGTTGATGGGGGCGTCTACGACTACGGCGACGGTGAGATGCGGAAGGCGTGTCGGTCAACGGCGGGCCACAACGTCCTGCAAGTCGATGGCAAGGAGCAGTGTGACATGTGGTCACGATTTCGGGTGGGGTACCGCGGCCATCCCTCGACGATGGAGTCGGGACGCACCGGTTCGTTTTCGTGGTGCAGAGCCACGCACGATGCGTATCGGCGGATCGGGGTTCCCGTTGTGGGACGATGGATCGCTTGTCGTTCGGGTTTCCCCTGGATCTGCGTCGACTGGGCCGAGGGAAAAGGAACACATGAACTGACGACTCGACTGCATCTTGCACCGGGCACTGACATCTCACAGGAGACGGCTCACTCGGCTCGATTGCGTGTGGGCAATCGGAACCTTCTTGTTCAGTCGTTGACGAAGGCTGACTTGTCGATCGAACACGGATGGTACTGTCCGGACTTCGGCGTACGACAGGAGAATTCCGTACTTACGCTCAATGCGACCTGCTTGTTGCCAGGCATGGTTGGTTGGATTGTTCATGACAATGAATCCCGCGGCGAGGTCACCGTTGATAAGTCCTCCAACGACAGGTTTGTTATCCGCTGGCGTGAGGGCGAGCAGCAAATCGACTGGAATGTCACAACCGACAATTCTGCTGGAACTGTCTCAGCATCGTTAGGCGATCACGAACGTGGGGGTGGCAACTGAAGCATGTCAAGGACTGAGCCAGAACAGAAAAAGCAACGGGCTTCGCCTCGCAAGAGACATTGGACGCGATGGGTTCTGGCCGTCCTGCTGGCCGTGATGTCAACGCACACATGGTGGCTGAGTGTCCTCGGCGAGTTTTTACTGGCTGAAGAAGCGAGGCCTCATGCGGATGTTGCACTCGTAATTGGCGGCGATCATCGCATGCATGAAGCCGCAAAACTCATGTCGACAAGTGCCGTTTCACAGATCTGGCTGATCGAACGTGATCCCAGTTATGCCGTCGAAGCGGGAATCCTGCCTGCCGATCACGACATGGCGCTCGAACAGCTGGAGTGCCTGGGAGTTCCGGCCAAGGACATCCGACTCCTGGAGGGTCACGCAAGTCAGCCTGAGCATGTCGCTCGGATCGTCGACCGCGAGTTACGTTTGCGACCGGAAACGGAGGTCGTGATTTTGTGCCAACGTTCGCATGGACGAAACGTGCAGACAGTCTTTGCAGACGTACTGAGGCACCCCGCAAACTTCAGCGTGATGGGGCTGCCAGCGGACGAGTACGACGAACACAATTGGTGGAGATCCCGCACCGGTTGGAAAGAGACCTTCATCGCGTTCAGCGACTTGATGTTTACTCTAACGGTGGGGGTGGAAACCAACGCACAGCGATCCCGATTCGACCCCGACGCCTACGAGCAGGCGTTAAACTCCCGGTTTGGGGAGGTCTCGTGTCACGCAGACTAAAACCGGGGACGTGTTTGTCGCTCTTGTTGTTGTGTGCGATCGGATTCTGGAATCGGGCGACGTTGCTTCCATCCGTGTGTCAATGGCTCGATGTCAGTGAGTCTCCCGATTGTGCGGATTACGTTTACATTTTGCCCGGCGACGAGACGTTACGTCCGCTGGTGGGGGCCGCACTGGTAAAAGTTGGGATGGCACGAGAAGTGCTTGTCCCGGCCACACGAGTGTCTGCTGACGAAAAGGATGGGATTTCTCAACCAACGAGCGAGATCGTGCGACGGATTCTTTTGCACCGTGGAATTCCTGAAATGAAAATCGTATCCTTGAACTGTGCAAACCGAACGACGTTTGATGATGCCCGGGCATTGGCGGAGTTTTTGGAATCAAAGCCTCTGGACACCGTAATCGTCATTACCAATGCGTTCCATACACGACGGACACGCTATATCTTCCGAGAGGTTCTGGGATCGAAGGCTGATCGGCTGCGGTTCGTTGCCGCCCCGAATCCCGGATTTGCCGACGATAATTGGTGGCAGCAACGGACAGGGATCCGGATCGTTCTGTCTGAGAACATCAAACTGTTTTTCTACTTTCTAAGATATGGCGACTTCTTGATTTGGGTCGTTGGTGGCGGAGGGCTTCTGACAGGAGGCATGTGGGTTTGGAGGCGATGCAAACACACGCAGGGAATGGCGCATGTCAACGACTCATGAAATCGCCAGTCAAATGTCAAATACTGAATCCGGTCGGCACATCTTCCGGAATACAATGATGGTCTCCCGATATTCTCCGAGGCCCAATCAGCGACTCTCCCATTGAGGATGTCGAGTTTATGGTGGCAATCGAACAAAATGATGTCTCCCGCATGATGGCGATGGAGGACGTGAATGATCAGGGATTCGACTTTGTCGGCTTCCTGATGCGTCGCAAATGGCTGATTATCTTTGGGCTGATCTCCGGGCTGTCGTTCGGCTACATGTACTTCATCCAGCAGCCGGAGGTCTTTCAGTCGCGGGGACAGATGGTCGTGGTGAAGCATTCCCCGCAACGGCCCCTCGCCGGTGGACAGCAGGTCGACTACTCGCAGATGAGGCAAAACGACCTGAAGACTGACATCTTTTTGATTTGCAGTCCGGCCATCGTGGGACCCGCGGTTGAGGAAAACAATCTCGGCGAACTGCCGACCCTTGCCCGATCAGCCGACCCGGTCACAACGGTCTGCAATGCCCTCAAGGTTGATCAGGTTGATCCGGCGGCTCAGGTGCTCGAAGTCCGCTTCGCGGGGCCGAACCCCGATGACTGCGGCAAGATCATCAATGCGGTTATGCGCAGCTATCGGACCTACCTCGAAAAGATGTACCAGAACGTCAACCAGGATACCAAGCAACTGTTGACGACAGCTCGAGACGATATTTTCGTCGAGTTGGAAGATGCCGAGAAGAGACGTGCCCAACTCCATCAGGAAGGCAAGTTGTTATTGGAGGGGGATGACACTGTCAATCAACATCAAGTCCATGTGAACAGTCTGGAATCGAAAATCGCCGAGGCCAAAACTGAGGAGCAGGCGATCCAAAGTGAATTGGAGTTGATCGACAAGGCGATGCAGCAGGGTGGAAGTCGCGAAGCCCTGAGACTACTGGTCATGAAAACAAGTGAAGCCGACGGCAAAGACGCAACCAGTGGATTCACCTCCCTGGCTCGATCAGTCTTTCCCCTGGTGCTGGAGAGAGAGGAACTGCTGCAAAACCACGGCCCGGATCATCCGGCAGTTGTCAGCATCGAACGAAAAATCGAAATGACCCGCAACTTCCTGATGCAGGAGGAAGGTGAACGACAAACGGGGACCAATCCCAAAGCGGACCTCTTGTCCGTCTACCTCGAATCGCAGAGGCTCGAACTCGAATCGACTCGGAAGAAAATTGAGGGGTGGCGAAAACTTCAGAACGAAGAGAAAGCCTTGGCGCAGACTCTCGCTTCGACAAAGGCAGAAGATGTCCGATTGGCAAGCAAGATTGAAAGATACCAAAAACTCTACGACGACCTGCTCACGAAATTGAAGGACACAGTCCTCGGTGCTGATTCTGGCGGATACCACGCCGAGGTCTTCAAAGAAGCGGGACGCGGTGGCCAGATTGCTCCCAACATGGTCAAGATCCTGACTCTCGGAGGAATCATCGGAGTCCTCGCCGGTTTGTTGCTTGGTTATGCTGTCGAGGCTGCTGACCAGAGCTTCAAGAGCCCGGAGGAGATCAGCCATCTGCTCAATTTGCAGATCATCGGTCACTGCCCACTGATCACCGCCTCGCAGCGGCCGCGAGACGCCAACATGGATATCTCAGTCGATCCGTCACTGGTCACGTACTACCGACCCAAGTCGCGCGCGGCCGAAGCCTTCCGGGCGATCCGGACAGCTCTGTATTTCAGCACCCGGGGCGCCCAGCACAAAGTTATTCAGGTCACCAGTCCCAACCCGGGCGACGGGAAGTCGACGCTTACGTCGAATGTCGCTGTCACAATCGCGCAATCGGGCAAGAAAGTCCTGCTCATCGATGCTGACTTCCGTCGACCGCGAGTACACAAGTTGTTCGGCATCGGCAACGATGTCGGCATGTCGTCAGCGATCGCAGGCGAAGTCGACATCATGGACGCGATCCAATCAACTCCAGTCGCCAACCTTGACTGCCTGCCCTGCGGTCCCCGACCGGATAACCCCTCGGAGTTGCTTACACAGGCGCGCTTCGAGGAGCTACTGACGCTGCTCCGCGAGAAATACGATTTCGTTCTCGTCGACACACCTCCGGTCCTGGCGGTCACGGATCCCAGTGCCGTCGCCCCGCGAGTCGATGGGGTACTTGTCTGCATCCGGGTCAACAACAAGTCTCGACTCGATGCTGTGCGGGCAACCGATCTACTCACACAACTGGATGCCAACATTCTGGGCATCGTGGTCAACGGCATCGACGCCGCGACCCGCAGCAAATACGCCTACGGAAGCCGAGGCAACTACCGTCCCGGTCACATGTATGGCTACGGGTACGGTTATGGCTACGGCTATGGGTACGGTGGCGATGGTGGGAACCCGTCGCACAACAAGTACTTTGCCGATGATCGCGAGACGGCGGCACCATCTGGTAACGGCAACGGATCAAAACGTCAGCGAGCCCCGTCATGATCCGCGGCGAGCGTGATCGCTGCGAGCCAACAGGAAGAGACGCCAGCGTCGTTCATCCCACTTTCGCTGTCAGCCGCGTGATTCGCACATGACTGTCAAAATGGGCCGTCGCGACATGGATTCCGTCTGGATGCAGATCCATGTCACGAGCGTTACTCGGCATCTTGAAGCGGTGATAGTCACCGGCAGCATCCGGCTTCCAGAAGAGAAGCACGCCCTCGTTCTTGCCCGACGTGACGCCCATCAGCGATCCGTCTGACAGCCATCGCATCCGCCAGATGACGCCCCGTTCGACACCGTCAGTCGTGTGCTTCTGAGTGACTTCCTGAGTCTCCCAGTCGAACAAGAGCACAAGCGGCTTGTTCACGCCGGCAAAGGGGTTGGTCGCTTCGTGGAGTCCGCCCGCTGCAAGGAATTTGCCATCGGGACTGATGGCCAACGATCGCACCCCGCCGTAGTCGACCCCTTGTCCACCGTTGTACGAGTGCAACGGCTTCGCATCGAACGTACGAACCTCCGCGCCTGTTGCCACATCCCACTGCTTGACGACGCCCATCAGATCGCCCGTGAGTACGAACTCCGCGGACGGATGAAAGGCCACACTGTAGATGTGCCCCTCATGTCCCGTCAGCTCATGAATGAGCGAGCCGTCTTCGGCGTTCCAGAGTCGCACGGCGTTGTCATTGCCACCGGTGGCGATGATCGATCCGTCCGGGCTGCCGTCCATTGAGCGGACCCATCCCTTGTGAGCATCAATCGAACGCACCGGAGTGGGTGTTTCCGCGGCCGTCTCCCACCAGGTGATTTTTCCATCACACGCACCGCTCACCGCATGCGAACCATCCTTCGTGAAGGCGAGGCACCGGACCCAGGTGAGATGCCCATCGGTTAAGTCGGTCTTCGCACCATCGGAAAGCTGAAAACGACTGACAACCGCGTCCTGTGCGCCGCCAAAGACATAGCGTCCCTGCGGATCAATGCGGCAGGCGTTCATCGGTCGCTCATGCTTCCACTCGGAAACAACGTGAGCCTGTTTGGGATCGAAAGCAGCAGATTCAGACATGATCAATCAACTAGTGTTTATGTCAGGATTTCTTCGATCGGATGTGAAGCCGGATCGGCCAGCGGCACTTCTCGCCCCTCGACATTGAACGTGCCTGTCGAGTCGACGCCCGCCGCCTGCAGATACGTGTGGAACAGATTCGCATGATCGACTCGCCCGTCGACGACGTCGGTCCCGTTGTCGTTGGTCTTTCCGTAGGCGAGCCCTCGCGGCATACGGCAACCGGCCATCACGATCGACCACGCGTGTGACCAGTGATCGCGGCCGTAACGTGCATTCACCTTCGGAGTGCGGCCGAATTCCGACATGATGATGATCAGCGTGCTGTCCAGCATGCCTCGATCGGCCAAGTCGGCAACGAAGCACGAGAACGCACGGTCCAACTCGCCGAGTTGTTCGATGTGGAAGTTGAAGTTCTCGTGATGTGTGTCGTAGTTGGAATGCGACAGCTTCACGACCGGTGTGCCATGCTCGAGTAAACGGCGAGCGAGCAGTGCATGTCGCCCAAGATCATGCGTGCCGTAACGCTCCTGATCCTTCGCAGGCTCCTTTGTGACATCGAAGATGTCCCGCTGACTCATCATCTGTAGAGCCTGCTCATAAGAGTAGCCGTAGGCTTCACTGGTCGCCGTGCGACGTCGGCTGAGGAACCGCTCATTCTGACGACGGCGGTACTCCTGACGGGCCGCGTCATGCTCGACGGTAATCGTGTCCGGCAGAACGGAATTCTCCGGCGGCTTGCCGTTCCCCAACTGGACGCTCGCATACTTGGGGCCGAGATACGTCGAGTCATTACTCCGACCGCCTCCACCTCCGGGGGTGATCATGATATGCCCGGGAAGAGCGTAGGTTTCTGGCGTCAGAGCACGCGCAGCGACCGCACCAATCTGGGGGTCGTTGGCTGCACCTGTCTTCGGGCGTCCGGTAGTGACCTTGTAACGCCCCAACCCGTGGTCGTCCTCGTCCGTGTCGACACCACGAATGAGGCACAGGTGATGCATCTGTTGAGCGGTGAGTGGCATCAACTCGCACAAATGGATGCCCGGCACTGACGTCGGGATGGACAGAAAGGGTCCGCCTGTGTCCGTCCCAGGCTTGGGGTCAAACGTCTCCAGCTGGCTGATGCCGCCGTGCATATCCCAAATGACGACTCGCTTCTGTTCGCTTTTGAGCTGATCGCCGACGGCCTGCTGGGTGAAGGCTCCAAGCCCACCGCTCATGGTGCCGAGACCGGCGGCAGCCATCGTGCCGAGGAAGCCCCGACGGGCCATGCCATGCTCAGACGTGTTGCATGCGTAGTTGATGCTCATGACAGAATCTCTCAATGGTTGAAGCGGAACTCCGCTGAGGTAATCAGTCCCCAGACGAGTTCCTGTGCAGCCGCTGCCCGGTCGGCATCGCGATCCGCGAGGTACGTGGTGACGTCAGCCGTCTCGGCATCGCTCGGCGTCCGGTTCAGAATCGACAGGTACAACTCCTCTGCCGCAGCTTGGGGCTGCTCCGCGTTGACGATTCGCTCGGTCACGTTTCCACCTGTCGGTGCGATCCAGCCGAGGATCGACCCGCCGTTTGCTGCGAACATCGCTTGGTCAGCCGTTGCGAAGAAGTCATTCTGCGGTTGGCCAGCCGCGGCTCCGTAGAATTTGATGAACGTGCTGAGATTCCCTTTCAGCTTATTGTAGGTCTGTTGCTCTATCTCCCGCTGTCGGTCTGCCAGTTGATCCGGGTCCTGCTTCTGTTCGTCGGTGAGCGGGCTTGCCTTCTCGAGTTCGTCCGCTTGTTCATTCCAGGTTCGCTCATACACACCGGTGACCTGGAAGATAGACCAGCATAGTTGTTCGGGCGTAAGCGCCTTGAGCGAAGCGAGGGAGAAGTTGGAGGACCAATGTTCCGTCACATTGGACACTGCGTTGTCGAAGTTCGCTTGTTCTTGTGTGACCTGTTCGCGGGCGGATGAGACCGCCGTTTGTGCCCTTGCGACGGTTTCCTGCATTGGTGGCAACTCGGCTTGTGACTGTTCAAGCATCTGCTGGTCTGTCTGTTTGGCGGTCGTTGCGGACGTGACGGCAGTCGTCGCTGTTTCAACACTGGTCTCGAACTGACCTATCTCACTCGAAAGCGAGACGGACCGCTCCTTAAGTTTCTGCGCCGCTTCAGCGAGGACCATGTCATCCGGCAGCTTTTCGCTTGCGGCTTGAGCCGTCTCTGCCGCTGCCTCTACGAACTTGATGTCGTCGACTCGCTTGGTGAGTGCTGCCTGAGCTTCTGTGAGTGATGCGTTTGCTTGGGCAACGGCAGTCTCTGCGATTGTTACAGCCGACTGTCGCTCGGTCACCTGGGCAAGGTGCTGGTCGAGTGCCTGTTGGGCGGCCATCTGCTCTGTCTCACTGGCCGCGAGGGCTGTGTTGCTGGCGATGACCGCCTCACGGAGTTGAGGCAGCGAGGCAATCGCGCTGGCTGCTTCCAATCGTTCATCCAACGCCTTCAATGCGACAGCATCCGCACGCATTTGACGGCGGGCATGCAGGAGCGTCTGCTCAGCGAGTTTGAGCGTCTCCCTCAGTGGAGCTAACCGAGCGACCGCATCATCGACCGGCCCCTTCGCGGCGGCGAACGATTGTTCTGGTCCGGCGACGGCGGAAGTCTTCTCATCGCGATTCTTCGTGAGTGTTGCGACCGCTTCGGTCAACTCTTGTGCACGCTTGGCAAACTGAGCCGCTGCAGCTGCCAATTCCTTGTCGTCCGGGAGTGTCGCAACGGCTGTCTGAGCCGCGTCGGTTGCCACCTGGACCGGGGTGAGCTGCGCCTGTTTCTGGTCGAGTTCCGCTTGAGCCTTCGTCACGGCAGCCTGTGCTTCGACGAGTTTCTTGCGTGCTTCGTCATACGCCTTGCGAGCCGCATCCAACTCGTCGGCAATCGGAAGTGTGGCCGCCTCAGCCGCTTCCCAGACAATGAGGGCCAACTCGAATGTTTCTGACGACTGATCCGCCGATTGCTGAAGTGCCTCTCGTTCCTGTACGAGTGAAGCAACCATAGTTGCCGCTTCACTCGCAGTTGCCAGTACATAGGCTGGTGGATCATACGGTCGTTGATAGGCCTGCGAGAGAGCGATTTCCCGCAGGAACTGACTCATATTGAACTCCATCGCCGCGAAGCGTTCGCCGAGCAACGTGAGTAGTTCCGGATCGGTCGGCGGATTCTCGTAGTGATGCAAGTCAACCGGATGCACAAGTCCGCGCCCTAACATGTGGGCCCACAGGCGATTTGCCATGTTCTCGTTGAACATGCGATGCGTGCCATTGGTGGCTAACTCTGCCAGTTTCTCACGTCGGCTGAATCTGGGGATCGACTTCACGCCCTCCGCCGGTGCGACTTCGTACTCGTCCCCCGGATACAGGAATGGCTCATCAATGATCACATCATCGAACAGCCTGGGACCTGTGCGGTGAGGATTGCCCTGCATGAAGACCGACTCGAACGTCAGGTCGCTGCCCGCTTTCTCCGCATGGATGGTGACATCCTTGGTCTTTTCCTTGTCACCCTCTTTCACCGTTTCCTTGCGGACGACGGCATACCCCGGTGCGAGGAAGGCGAGCAAGCCGTGATAGTCCGCCTGCCGATAGTCAAGAATGTTCGGATGGTCATGACATTGGGCACATTGCAGGTCCCGTCCGAAGAAGATCCTGCCGATGTCCCGTGTGAGCAGGTTCGGCTCCGACTGGCGATCGAGAAAGAACCGGGCCGCTGGTCGCGTCGTCTTGTCGTCCCCGTCAGCCGTGAGGATCTCGCGTGCGATGACATTCCACGGCTTGTCATTTCGCAGCGACGTCAACAACCAGTTGTGCCAATCGTCCTGCGGAACGTGTGCGTTGGATCGACGCTCCATCAACATCAGATCAAGTGTCGTCGCCAAATGTCGTGTGTGTTGGGGTGATGCGAGTAATCGGTCAACGATCTGTGTGCGTTTTTCAGCCGACTCATCGGCGACGAATGCACGCACCTCTTCCGCAGTCGGCGGAGCGCCCATCAGATCAAGAGACACCCGTCTGAAGAACTCAGCATCTGAACAAAGTACAGATTCGCTCGATGCGGGTGAGAGGTGCTTGTCGATCAGCAGGTGTAGGGGCTGATCTTGGGCAAAGACAATGTCCGCTTGAAGCAGCAGACCGAGCAGGGCGAGGGAGGCCGTCGCTCTCATGGGCGGGAACCATATTGAGGCGGGAATCGAAGCCGTGTGTCACGCGGTGTGACACACGGTGTTTCGATCGAAATGTGGACTCTCAAGTATATCACACAATAGGGCCTTTGCGACTCCAAAGTCAACCACAGTTAGATGTTGGAACATGCAGGCGCTTCACCAGATACGGCGAGATTGAAGGGGCCGCCACCGTCCGATAAGGTGGTCCGAAATTCAAACACACACAAGGCGACGGCCAACGGTCGATCGCCATCAGCCAAATCGGAGATAATGATGGGACTGCTCGACGGTAAGAAGGGAATCGTGTTCGGGATCGCCAACGATCGGTCGATCGCCTGGGGGATCGCCGAAAAGCTGTTCGCTGAAGGGGCAGAGATGGGCTTTACCCATCTGCCAGACAAGGACCCCAATCGACCCAAAAATGAAAACAAGGTCCGCAAGCTCGTCGACCCGCGGGGCGCCAAGTTTGTCGTTCCCTGTGACGTCACGAAGGACGAGGACCTGGACGCGGTGTTCAAGACGGTGGCAGACGAGTTCGGCAAGATCGACTTCGTGGTGCACAGTGTGGCCTACGCTCCGCCGGAAGACCTGACCGGCCCAGTGCACGACGTCAGCCGCGCGGGATTCGCACTTTCGATGGACATTAGCGTCTACAGTCTGATTGCCATGGCCGGCCGGGCTCGTGAACTCCTCAACCCGGGAGGCAGCATGCTCTGTCTCACCTACTTCGGCGGCGAGCGAGTCATCCCCGGGTACAACCTCATGGGCATCTGCAAGGCCGCTTTGGAGAGCACCGTCACCTATCTCGCGAGTGAAATGGGGAAAGGCGGCGTCCGCGTGAACACCATCTCTGCCGGACCGATTCGCACGATCAGTTCAAGCGGCGTGGGTGAGTTTCAGAGTATGCTCAAGCTCTATGAGTCTTTCGCTCCGCTGCGCAACAACGTCACCCCGCAGGACGTCGGCAACACGGCCCTCTATCTCCTCAGCGACCTCGGGAGCGCGGTCTCGGGCGAGAACATCCATGTTGACAGTGGATACCACATCATGGGCGCCCCTCCGCTCGACCTGCAGGACAAGATTCAGTTCTGAGTGGTTCGGCTCTCCTTCGATGGGTGGCGAAGGCGAACCGACGGGATCGCATCGAGATCCCGCATTCCAAGGCGAGGGCCATCCGTTTCGCTCCTGGCCCTTCCACTCGACGCTCTCCGGGGACAGTGACGACATGACAGACCCGGTCAGCCACCGAGATTTCGGCCCGCACAGGTCCGATTCGTGAGCTATGCTTCCGCAGCATTGGCTCTCATGTTCCCGCGTTTTCCTGGATGTCTCGCTCAATGACGAGAGCATCCTTTCGCGAATGTGCTCAATCGGCTGAGCGCGGACGATCACAGGATGTGACATCCGGAACGGCCCTGCTCGTCTGTCCTCGTCCCCATCCTTCTGCGGTTCGTCTCATGAAAGTCTTCTTCGGTGGACTCAATGAACTGCGTGCCGTGGCGGCATTTTCGGTCGTGGTACATCACGTCGAATTGTACAAGGCCCGCTCTGGCTTCCCGAGCCTGTTTGACACTTCGCTGGCACCGCTCGTGATGTTTCTCGGCGAGCATGGGGTCAACCTGTTCTTTGTGTTGAGCGGGTTCCTGATCACCTACCTTCTGCTCGTCGAACGGGACGACCGGGGACGGATCGACACGATGCGGTTCTACGTCCGGAGGACGCTGCGGATCTGGCCATTGTATTACCTGCTGGTACTGGTGACGTTTTTTGTCGTGCCGTTCCTCGCCCAATCCGTACCAGCGTTGCGGCAGGAGACCTTCTACTACTCGTGGATCGAGCGCATGACCGAAACAAGCACGTTCTCGCTGATTCTTCTATTTGCTCTTTCTGCCCAACATCGCGGTGCAGGCGAATCTGCGTGTCGTCGGTCTCTCACAGGCGTGGTCAGTCGGCGTCGAAGAGCAGTTCTATCTCCTCTGGCCTCAGATTGTGCGTTGGTTCAAGCCGCGCGTGCTGTCCTTCGTGCTAGGAGGTATCATCGTGGGCCTGCCCGCTTTCAAGTTGATTGCAGAGTCTTCTGAATTCGCAAGTGTCACAGCAGCTGCGGGGTTCCTCGCACTGTTCCGCATCGAGTTCATGGCGATCGGCGGTGCGACTGCATTGTTGCTCTATCATCACGCAGAGTCCGTGAAGCGTTTCACGGGCAGTCCCATTGTGTATTCAGCCATCGTGATGTTCATTGGAGTGCTGACCACGCACGGCGACGAGTTCTCTCTGCTACTGGGTCTGCTCTACGCGGCCCTGTTACTCTTCACCATCGACGATACGAATCCCCTCGTCCTGCGATCCCGGCCGCTTTCCGAGTTGGGAAAGATCTCGTACGGCCTCTACATGTATCACCCGCTTGTGATGTACGGCTGCTTTGCCTTCATCCACTCGCACCTGGGCAGTCATTCTCGCGGTTTGCTGTACAACGGCTTGGTCTACGGAACCGTCGTCTTGTTGAGCATTGGCGTGAGTCTGCTCTCGCATCGATTCGTCGAGCAACCCTTCCTGCGGCTTAAGAATCGCCAGTTCACCGTCATTGAAAGTGGGGCAGCGTAGCGAGTGCCTTCTGCGATTGCGGTCGACCAAGCTCTCCGGTGATCCTGACTCGCGTGACCGGACACGAGCGGGCGAGTAGCATCACACTGGCTGCGTGTCCCTGCTCGGCCAAATCGTCACTCGCCACCAGCTCCCCGGATCTCTCGTGAACGAACGTGCCTATCTGGATGTCATCTCCGGTCGTCGCCGCGGGGTGATTGCCGGTGTCATGCGAGTCGGCCTTGCATTGTTGACGCCGTTCTATCGCATGGCCGTCATCACGCGATATTGGTTGTTCGACACGGGGCTGAAGACGACACACTCCGTCGATGTTCCGGTCATCAGCATCGGGAACATCACCACCGGCGGCACGGGCAAGACGCCGGTTGTGGCGTGGGTGACTCAGTGGCTGACGTCGCAGGGGAAGCAGCCGGGGATCGTCAGTCGTGGGTATCGCTCGCTCGATGATGCAGGTAACGACGAATTGCGGGTCCTTGAACAGCTGTGTCCCGGTGTCCCGCATGTGCAGAGTCATGACCGATTGATGGCGGCACGGAAGGCAATTGCGTCTCACGACGTGGACGTCATCGTGTTGGATGACGGATTCCAACATCGGCGGCTCCATCGTGACCTTGACATCGTGCTGGTTGATGCCACGAACCCGTGGGGTTACGGGCACCTGTTGCCGCGCGGCCTGTTACGAGAGCCACACTCAGCACTCTGTCGGGCGGACATCATCGTGCTGACGCGAGTCGATCACGTTGATGAAGATTCCCTGAAGAGAGTACGGCAACAGGCCTCACAATTGACAGTCGCCCCCCTCGCTGAAGTGGGCTTTCGTCCGACTGGCATGCTCTCGTTGTCAGGAAAGACTGTCAGCCTGGAGGCGCTCATGGGTGAGAACGTGTTCGCCTTCTGTGGCATCGGCAACCCGGAAGGATTCCGTCGAACACTTTCCGATGCGGGGATCATGGTCGCGGATGACGCGATGGTCACGTTCGCCGATCATCACCACTACACAGAGGCGGAGTTTGTGTCGCTCGCCGAGCAAGCGAAATCACAAAGAGTGACGGCACTCGTCACCACCCAGAAAGACCTCGTGAAACTCGACCCCTCGTGGGAGACGTCATTGCCCGTATGGGCACTCACGATCGGGGCGGAAATTGTCGCCGGTCGCGAGAAGTGGCAGTCGCTCCTGAACGACCTGCTGAACAAACAACGGACTTCCAGCTGACCCCCTCCCTAGTCGGCAACTTCGATGTCAAATGATCGTTGACACACTCATAACTGGAGACAGATCATTTCATCGATTGCGATGACACGACTGCTGAAACCGAATTGGTTGATGATGAGTACACCCTGATATGCTGTCCGTACATACACTCCCCGAGCTGCAAACATTCATGCCCAATCTGAGACTCACCTTTCGTTCAAGAGATGTCCTTCGGTTACGGGGACTCTTGCTGATGAGCAACTTTGTTTGGTTAGTGGGAGCTGGTTCGCTTCTGGCCGATGACGAGCCGGAGGAGACGCCGCCTCCGCCCGTGCCGTTCGCAGTCGTCAACGCCGCGAGTGTCGATCGACTGATGGAAGATGCCGAGTATGTCGCTGAGGCATCCGGACGACCTGATCTGATGGATTGGTTGGCTGAGGGGCTCTCGTACATCTCCGATCTGGACGGAGTTGATTTTACGCGACCCTTTGGAGCGCTGTTCTATCTCGACTCGGGCTTGCCGCCGATCCCCTTTCCTGTGATGTATGTGCCAGTTGAGGACGAACGACGATTGCTCGACACGATGTCCATTCGCGGTACGCAGTGGAAGAAGTCGGGCACTTCAGATTTCCGCTACGAGATGGTCGATCCGCCGCACATGAAGCTGCGATTCGCCGATGGCTATGCGTTCCTTGTTCGTCGCGGAGAGTGGATCCTTGATGAGGACCTCCCCGATCCGGTGGCGTTCAACGAGCAACTGACGAACCGATATGACATTGCAGCATCCTTGCGAATTGGTGCCATCCCTGAAGGCATCCGGCAGGTGTTCCTCGGCTTCCTTCGATCAAGTACACAGACCGAGTTGCAACAACGTGACGAGGAACCGGACGCGGCCTATCGCATTCGCAAGGCGAACGGCGTGAGCATTCTCGAGTTTCTGGAACAGCTGCTTACTCAGGGAGATGAGATCCGCATCGGGTGGGATGCGTCTCGTGAGAAGCGGACGGGTGTGCTGGAGATCATGCTCAACGCGCAGCCGGACAGCGACTATGCCGAGCGTCTCCAGAACCTCGCCGGGTCGCCGACGATGTTTCATGCTCTCGCCAGCGATCAGCAGCCGCTCACGCTCATCGGTTCATGGAAACTCGACAAACGTGAACAGACGGCTATGCAGGAGTATGTGCTCGCTGCCCGCGAGACGATTGAGCAGCAATTCGCGGAGCAGGAGCAGCCGACCGATTCATTGGCGGGCATGGCCGACTCACTGACAGCCACGATCGAGAATGGGCAGATGGATGTCTGCCTGCAGTTCGTGGCACCGGAGCCGGAGAAGTTCGTGATTCGTGGAGGAGTCAAGCTGACAGGAGCCCGCATGTTCGGGACGTCACTCGGCCAATTCCTCACGCAACTGCAGTCGCATCCGGACGTCGGACGGATCGACGTGAACTATGCTGAGCATCAGGGAGTGACGATCCATCGCGTGAGTGACAAGGACGGAGAGACGGACGAGGGCGAAAATCGCATGTTCGGCGGCAACCCGAGTCTGCTCGTCGGCACGGGCACGCGTGCGATCTGGTTCGCCATCGGCACGGACATCGCGTTGCCTTCACTCCGACAGGCGATCGACCTCGTGCAACAATCCGCTTCCCAGCCACCTCCAGCGACGGCGAATGCTGCACCGATTCAACTCATCTCTCGCGTGAACGGCTGGCTCCAGATTCCTCCTCCAGACCGCGACGACCGTGGCCCGCGACCGTTCCGTCTCATGGCTGAAGAAGCTTTCGCCGGCGAGGATGACGCCCTGCGAATCGATGTCCGCCCGACCGAAACTGGTGTCCGCGCTCGCATCCAGCTTGATGAGGGATTCCTGCGTCTGCTCGGCATGGCCATCGGCCGTCAATACGACCGCAGCCAGTTGTGACGATTGGGAAACGACATCTCAACCTCTTCCGAAAAGGGTTTTACCCTCGTTCGCCTACCATGACGTCCAGCCGCCATCAACGAGCAGGTTCTGGCCGGTGATGTAACTGCCTGCATCGCTGGCGAGCAACAACAGCGCACCCTTGAGTTCGTGCGGCAAGCCCATGCGTTTCATGGGGCTCTTGGTGTTCAGCCGCTCGACCATCTCTGAGGGGACGGTCGGCTCGTTGGGGAACGGTCCGGGGCTGAGGCAGTTCACGCGCACATTCTCTCGCGCCCAGTAGACGGCGAGATGCCGCGTCATGTGAACGATGCCTCCCTTGAGTGTGTGGTACTGCACCGGACTCGCTGTGCAGACGCCTTCGTAAGCATCGGGGTACGAGCCGACGACGCCGTACATCGAGCCGATCATCACCACCGTGCCGGGCGCCTGCCGCTCGACGACATGATCGTGCAGCCGGCGTGCGAGCAGGAAGTAAGCGGTTGCGTTCTGCAGATCCTTGCTGAACGCCTCACCGGTCACGTTGGTCAGGTCCATCGCATGACCCTTCTGACCATTGTTGATCAAGAGGTCAACCTTTCCTGCTGCCTCGACAGCCGAATCGAACCCCACATGCAGCGACGTCTCATCCAACTGGTCCAACTGCACACCATGATGCGTCTGTCCCTGAGGCGACACCAATCCGCTGGCCACACTTTTTGCCCGCTCAACGTCACGGCTGCCAACGACGACTGTCGCCCCAGCTTCCGCCAGCGCGTTCGAGAAAGCAGAACCCAGATATCCCGACCCACCCGTGATGAGCGCCACGCGGCCGGTCAGGTCAAACAATTCATTGAGTGTTGGTTCGGTCATAGGAAGTCGGAATGCGGAACGGGGAATGCGGAAGTCAGCGAATCGAGATTCTACCCATCCGCGTTCCGCATTCCCACTTCCGCATTGTTAAACGTCGACCCAGCACCCCTCACGCACCGATTGCAGCCCCGCCAGATTGACTCGCAGCGTCTGTATCCCTTCCGCCAGAGTGCAACCCGGCTCGGCTATGCCATCCAGAAAGTCCATGAACCGGGTCGCCTGAGTGACGAACATGTCATCCCGCTCCAGTTCGAACTCATCCTCGACGGTCCAGTCTGCATCCGGCTCGACGCACGACAACCAGCGACGCCGATGCATCTCGACCCTGACGGTGCCCCGCTCGCAGACGATGGTCAGCGTCGACTCGTTGGCAGCTTGATGTTGATTCAAACTGAACGAGCCCAGTACGTCGCCATGTCGCGTGATGACGTGAGCCGTGTCCTCAACGTCGACTCCGTCGAGCAGACAGTGCTCAGCATCCGCCACCAGCCGCGTGACCGGTCCGGCCAGCCACTCTGCAGCGTTCATCATGTGCGTCAACGCATCTTGAATGGCACCGCCTCCCGACTCGTGACGCGTGTAATACGTCTCCCGATACGCAGGCCGATAGAAGGGGAAGTGCTGCCCCGATACGACCACCACCTCCAACACGCGACCGTACCTCTTTTCATCCAGAACGGCTTTCACTGCGATCATCGCCGGATGCGCCCGCAACGTGTACGCCACAGCCGTCGGCACCTGTTTCTCACTGACGAACGCGGCCAACTCGTCGACTCCGTCCAGCGATACGCTCACCGGCTTCTCGATCAACAGCCCGATGCCACGCTCTGCCAGCTGCATCGCCATTGGCACGTGCAGATGAGCGGGGGTGCAGATCACAGCCGCGTCGTGAGTGTCAGCGAGGGCATCCTCCAGCGATGCGTACGAGGCCCGCAGGTCATACGTCTTCGTCACTCGCTCCCGCACGGTATCGTTCATCTCACACAGCGCGACGTCCGCACGCCCGGTCCGCCCAAAGCAACGCACATGCCGCTCACCAATTGAGCCGCCACCAATGATGAGAATTCGTTTCATGTTTGACATCGTAATGAGTTGAAGTCACCACCCCGAGGCGCTCGCCGTTGGCTCGCGGCTAATGTTGATGCGCACAGGTTAGCCGGGAGGCAACGCCGACCGCCACCGTTGAACGCACTCTTATCCCCGAGTACAACCGCAAGCAGGAGGGACCATCGCCCCTCTTGTAGCTGAACTCGCCAGAGTTCAGATCCAGATCGCTCGAACGGCTGAATTCTGGCGAATCCAGCTACGATCATGAGTCATGCCTGTCGAACCTCTGAACCTCGATCCCGTCTACTGTCGCGCTCGGCAACAGCGACTGTGTGAACAACTGGCCGCTCATTCCATTGACCGGGCTGTGATCGTTTCGCATGAGAACGTGCAATGGTTGACCGGATTCCGACCGCACCGATTGATGCACGCGGCTGTCTGTCTGGAGGCGGACGGACAATGCACACTCGTCGCTCCCAACGAGCAGCCGGAACATGCCGCAGCTGATCACATCGTGACGTTCGAGGCACAGTGGCACTGCACGTTGCGGCAGGAGCAGTTGGCCGTCGCCACGAAGCTGCTGGCTGACACAGTCGGTCGTCAGGCGGGACGACTTGGGATCGAACACGCTGCCCCCAGTCCGCACGTCCTCTCTGCGTTTGGCGTCGATACCACATCAAACGATCGCCTCGTCGATCTCGATCCCACGCTTTGGCAACTGCGGCGACGGAAGGACCCGGACGAACTGGCCATGATCCGTCGGGCTGTTGACTGCACGGAGGCCATGTATGCCCGGGCGAGGGAGATCATCACGCCGGGCATCACCGAGCTACACGTGTTCAACGAACTGCACGCGGCTGCCGTCGACGTCGCTGGCGAGCCGTTGGTCGCACTCGGCAACGACTACCAAGCTGGCTCCCCCGGCGGCCCGCCTCGTGATCGGCCGGCTCAGGCGGGTGAGTTGTTCATTCTTGATCTGGGTCCGTGCTATCGAGGCTACTACGCCGACAACTGCCGCACGATCGCTGTCTCCGGCCAGCCGACAGACGCCCAGCAGCAGGCCTGGGAAGCGATCGTCGCGGTCCTCGACATGGTCGAGCAAACCGTCCGCCCCGGCACCTCCGCCCGCGACCTGTTCGAGCAGGCCAAGACCATCCTTGATGCCCACCTGCCCGGCGGCTTTCCCCATCACCTCGGCCACGGCTTCGGCCTGTACCCTCACGAAGCCCCCTACCTCAACCCCCATTGGAACGACCGATTTGAAGAAGGCGACACCTTCACCGCCGAACCGGGCCTGTATGTCGAGAATCTTTGTGCGGGGATACGACTCGAGCAGGACTATCTCGTCACGCGGGATGGTGTCGAACGATTGACGAACTTCTCGTTGGAACTTTGAGTCCGATCATGGGCTCATGGACGAAGCATCAATCGCTCTTGACACCGGTCTTGGGACATGCAAATCAATCGGTGCCCATGCACGCGCAGCGTCATATCTTTGTAGTCTACGATAGAAGCCGGCAGGAATCAGGCGAAGCATCCTCTGAGGCGATGATTGTCACGCGTCAGGATGGGGCGACGAAGGTACCGAGACAGGTGGGGGGGCGACTTTGCAATAATCCCTTCGGATATTGTCACCCGTGATGCCGAAGATCGTGAACGGGTCACGTTCCGGTTCCTTAGCCGACGGCCGGTGGGTGATTGCACGTCCGCATACGTAACTCATCCTTCAGCCGGAGTGACTTTGGACTCTGACCAACACGTACGGAGCGTCGAGTGTTCACGCACCGAGTCGCTCTGTGACGACGAATGTTGCGATTCAGAATGTGCCTGGGCATGCACTTGCGAATACCTACGAGTGTCGGTATTATATACCGACAGGTGTAGGCAGTTTCTGGAGCAGGACTCGTCGCATGAGCAATCGGCAATCACTTCCGCCGCTGTCGGAGAAACAGCTGGCCATCATGAATGTCATCTGGGATCACGAGGAGACGACCGTCGGCGAAGTCTGGGCCGAGTTGTCGGAGAGCCGCAGCATCGCCCGCAACACTGTGCAGACGATGATCGTACGGTTGGAGGAGAAGGGCTGGCTCAAGCATCGCACCGAGGGAAATACCTACTACTACAGTGCCACGCAACCGAGTCACAAGACCCGCAAGCGGATGGCACAACGGCTGCTCGACACCGTGTTCGAGGGGTCGACCGAGGGACTGCTGATGGCCATTCTCGATGATCAGACGCTGTCCAAAAGCGAAGCGGCCCGCATCCGTAAACTCATCGACCAGGCATCCCGGAGGTCATCATGAGCGAACTGTCCACGAACGAAATGGCGTCGTCGCTGGCCTTCCAGGTTGCGTTACTTGTCGCACAGATCACGGTCGTTGCCTCGGCAGGTTTACTGCTGTCACGCGGGTTCCGTCGCGACCCGGCGACGCGTCATGCCGTATTGCTCACGACGCTGGCCGTCTTGCTCCTCAGTCCGTTGAGCATCGTCCTGTTCACGTCGGCGGACTGGAGCCTGTGGAGTCTTCCGGTCGCAGGGATGAGCGAAGGTGAGCCGGAAGAAACGCTGCTCCGACCTGTCAACGTCGAAGCATCGCACTCGGAACCAACGGAGTCACCGTCTACGAAGGTTGCTGCGACTGCACATGTGGAAAATGACCAACGTCTGCAGGGGTCCGGGCTGCCGGTGATGTTTGACGAGCCACACGATTTGGCAGCGTTCGGCTCGTCGATGCCATCGAGTGCAGCTCCCGTTGTTGCAAAGCCGGTGAGCGTGATTCAGCGAGCGATGATGATCGGCCTCCTCGTCTGGGGCATCGGCGGTGCCGTGATGCTGCTGCGGATGGTGTACGGCTGCTTACGGGTGAGAAGGTTATGCCGCGATGCGGAACCGTCCGATTCCGTCGTATTGGCGAACGCGATCGGCCGCGTGAGGCAGCGGTATGAACTGCAAACTGGATTGAATGTCCTCTCTTCCAATGACATCAGCACTGCGTTCGTGACTGGCCTGTGGCAACCCGTCATTCTTGTCCCCAGGTCATATATCGATGAGTTGTGCGAGGACGAGCTGTTTGCAGTGCTGTCGCACGAGGTGGCTCATCTGGTACGCAGAGACCTGTTCATCGGGCTGATGCAACGGCTGACGGGAGTCTTCTACTGGCCGCATCCGTTGGTGCATGTGGTCAATCGTTCCCTCAGCCGCGCTCGGGAGGAAATCTGCGACAACTTCGTGCTTCAACAGGTGGACGAAACCGCTTACTCGAACGTGCTGTTGCAACTCGCCCTTCCCCCGAAGACCCGTTCGCTGCCTGCCGGGACATTGGCATTTCTCAACCAACGCTGGAAACTCGAAGACCGCATCACCGGCCTGCTCGACAAAAGGCGACAGAGGGCAACTCGATCACGCCGCCGCCCATTGATCCCAATCGCAGCGGTCCTGCTGAGCATCGCAACCCTCTTCGCCGGTCTGCGCATATCCGCCCCCACCCTCGCCGTCGCACAGGGCACAAACGAAGCCACCACAACCGCATCCGACAACGAACAACTCCCCGGCGGAGCCGACATGCGTCTGGGCGGACATACGCTACTGCATGCTGGCTGGCATAAGAACGTGGGCTTCTCCGCAGACAGTCGTGTCTTAGTGACATCCTCTGAGAGATCGATGAAGTTCTGGAACACCGCAACTGGACAACTCAATCTGACAGTTGATCTCACAAAGTTCACGAGCGGACTCATGCGGCTGACTCCAGATCGTCAACAAGTAGCCGTTGTGGGACGTGATCGCTCGGATCCGAGAAAGACATTTCTCGCTTACGAAGTCCGCTTTTGGAACATGGAAGGTGAGCTGACGGGCGAGAGGATTGAATGCCCGACTGAAAACGGCGATGCAAATGCTCTGGCATTCACACCGGATGGGCGATTCGTGTTGATCGGTGAAGAGCACGGTTACGTGAGCGTTTGGGAATTGGCCAGCGGGGAACTGATGCTGCGGTACAAAGTCGACTTGAGAGACATCAAAGGTCTGGATGTCTCACCTGATGGTCAACTAGTGGCATTCACGTCCGCGTCGAGAAAGCTATTCCTTTGGAACTGGTTGAGTTTAGCAGAACCAGAAGTGATCGGAACTGGTCGTCACTGGGAGCCGGTGAGGTTTTCTCCAGACGGTCAGCAACTGGCTGTAGGTTTTGTTCGTGATGCTGAACAAGCCGCAGATGTTTATGAAATTGCTTCAGGCCACTTGTACAGAGCACTTTACGATGTTCCCAAAGGTCGCGTCAGTGGATACGAACTCGCTTTCACACCAGATGGTAAGCGGCTTGCCGTCGCGAACTCTATAAGACGCCAACAAGGATTTGTTGCAGCGGTGCTGCTATGGGACCTTGAGTCGGGTGAGTTACAAAGACGATTCACTGTTCCTGGGATGCACCCCCGTCACGTGGATATCTCTCCTGACGGTCGGTTGATCGCAGCTGTTGACTGGGATCTGAACGTCCGCATCTGGGACATCGAGACGGGAAAGGAGGCTGTCCCCTCCGGCGAAGGACACAGCGATCGAGTTACTAGCCTGATGTACTCCGCGTCTTCCGATAAGCTTTTGACTTCGGCAGTTGATCACAGTGCCCGCTTGTGGGATGCAGAAACGGGTCAGGAATTGATCCGGTTTGAGCAGGACCAGGGCGTGCAAGCCCCTGTCCTCTCGCAGGATGGCTCGCTTCTCGCAACCGCTGCGATTGATGATACCATCATTATTTGGGATGCACAGACAGGAAAGAAGCGACACGTTCTGCATGGGAAACGACCGCTCGGCGGCGCATGGGAACTTGCCTTCTCGCCCGATCAGATCGAACTGATTGCGCTGGAGGACGACTTGCAGTTGCGTCGATGGTCGACCGAAACAGGTGACCAAGTCTTCTCTGTCCAGCTTCGTCCCAGTGACCTTCATCCAAACGACCCCAGCAACCCGTTCTCTCGTCGCCGTGACGACCCTGATGACGACTCCTTTCATCGGGAAGAGTTGATGATGCTTCTGTCGGGGAAGGAATTCACGCCGGATGCTTCACGCGTGTTGATCACGGCCAGAGAGGACGGGGCATGGAGCCGCAAGAATCGCTATTGGGCTTTCGATGCTGCGACCGGTGAAGAACTCTTTCGCCGTGAAACTTCATTCGCTCCGTACGTACTCGCATTTTCTCCCGATCAACAGCGAATCGTGTTTGGAAGCCGGGCGCCACGCAGGCAGTTCACGTCCGATGGAAAGCCGTTGGACACCGATAAGCGTGTTGATCTGACGGTGGTTGAGATGGATTCCGGTGACCTCATCTGGCAGAAACGGTTTCCTGCGGACACATGCAATCCTGTGCGGTTCTCACCGGACGGGAGACTGGTTGCAGCCGTGTTGCATGAAGAAGGGGACTCGCAGGTCATGTTCTTTGACGCGGCGACCGGGAGTGAGGTGCATACCATCGAAGGCACCCAGCCCATCGCTGGGAGCAGCAGTCTGGCCTTTTCGCCAGACGGACGATCACTCGCAGTTTCTCAAGAAAATGCGACGGTCTTGACCTGGAAGCTGGAGAGACTGGGGCCGGCGTTCGTTCGTCCTTGACCTGTATCTGATGGAAGCACACCCGATTGATTCGCTGTTGCGTGATTCAAGGAGATTCGGACCATGCAGACGTTCATTCTCACCATGCTCATTACCTTCCCGCCGGATGGAGAGCCTTATGCGTCAACCGAGTTGGCCGCACCGCAGCACATCCTTGCACACGGGAAGCCGATCGATGTTGCTCGCAGCGGAGAAGCGAGTCCCTGGTTGGAAGACTTCGACGGTGATGGACTGAACGATCTGCTTGTCGGTGAAGCGAGAGGTGGTCGATTGCGCATCTATCGAAACAATGGCACCAACACGGAACCGAAATTTGGCGACTACGAATGGTTCAAAGCCGGGGGTGAGGTGGTTTGCATTCCTGATTCACCAGGCGACCACATGGGCTTCAAGCCGGTGATGGTCGATCTTGATCAAGATGGCCTGATCGACATGGTGACTGCGACCACCGATCTCTGGAGAGGTCGGTTGAGTGAGCTGTTGTGGTTTCGCCGGTTGAAGGATGGCACATTTGCCAAGGCTGTGAAACTGTGTGGTTCGGACGGCGAGCCGATTCAAGGGAAAAACGATATCCCGCCGAGCTGTGCCGACTGGGATGGCGATGGTCTGATTGACATCATCATCGGTTCCTTGGGAGGAGGAGTGAAGTTGCTCAAAAATGTTGGCTCTGTCTCTGCACCTCAATTTGCGGAAGCAGTCTTCCTCACTTCAGCGGGTCAGCCCATCAATCCACTGTGGGCCCAACCTTGCGTCACCGATTGGGATCTCGATGGGCTCCCGGATTTGCTTGTCGCTGCGACCGATGGGAGTGTCGTCTGCTATCGGAATCAGGGATCACGTACAAATCCTCAGCTTAATGGATTCGTCACACTGGTCCCGAAGAGTCCAGTGCAGAGGGAGGATGACAAAGTCTCACCTCCAGGTCAGCCGGGGTGGCATGCCTCGGTTTCCGTTGCTGACTACAACAGCGACGGTCTGCCCGATCTGCTACTTGGTGATTGCAGTGGTTGGTTTCAGGGTATGCCTCCACTCAACCCCCATGAGGTGACACGAGCCGCACGGAGTCAGGCCCAGTTTGAGGAAGCACGTGCGGAATGGTCAAAGGTTTTTCGCCAGTACAGTCTGTTAGCATCGACGACTCCGGAGTCGGAGGAAAGGTCAACAGCAGAAACGAACTCAACAACGAGCGTGTCCCTGCGCGAGAATATCAATCAGCTCAGTGCTCAAATCACTGCAGCACAGGAAGGCATTGCATACGACGGGCCTCAATACCAGATGCATGGCTTTGTGTGGGTTTTTCTGCGCAAGACCGTGGCGGAGTGAGCGTCGGCAATCGTACGACAGTCTTGTCTTCAGCTGTCAATGTTGGGATAGGCAGTCGACAAATGGCACGGCAGTTCGACTTTCGACAGCGTCAGGAGTTCAAGACATTCGCAGTGTTCCGTCTCAACGTTCTTGACGTGAACTGGAGTGAATACCGAAGTACTGAACTCTGGAGACTCCAGCGAGTGGGAATCGTGTCATGCTTGCCAGTAGGTGCGGTCGAGCGTGCGGTAACCGATGGCTTCGGTGAGATGGTTCGATGCGATCTCGTCGCTGCCATCGAGGTCGGCAATCGTGCGACTGACTCGCAGAATCTTGTCATGCGCGCGGGCGGAGAGGCCCATGCTATCCATCGCCGCTTTGAGCAGCGATTCGGCGTCAGAGTTGAGCTTGCAGTGATTGCGAATCTGCTTGGGGGCCATCTTGCCGTTTGCTGACGATGTCGGGTCATCACCAAAGCGATGGGCTTGACGCTCCCGGGCGACAAGCACCTTCTCACGCATGGATTCGCTGTTGGTGCCGGTCACCTTGTCAGAAAGTTCCCGGAACGGCACGGGCGGAACTTCGACGTGGATATCGATGCGATCGAGCAATGGTCCACTGATGCGGCTGAGGTAGCGTTCGATCTGTATCGGGTTGCAGTTGCATTGTCGCTTGGGGTCGCCGCGAAATCCACACGGACATGGATTCATGGCAGCGACCAGCATCAACCTCGCTGGGAACGTGACGCTGCCCATCGCCCGGGAGATGGTGACGCAGTTCTCTTCCAACGGCTGACGGAGAACTTCGAGTGTCCTGCGATTGAACTCGGGAAGTTCATCAAGGAACAACAGTCCATTGTGTGCGAGTGAGATTTCACCCGGTGTGGGTGTGCTTCCGCCGCCGACCAGACCTGCTTCGCTGATGGTGTGATGGGGCGAGCGGAACGGGCGATGCAGGACGAGCGATTGTTTGGCCGGCAGACGTCCGACGGCTGAGTAGATGCGTGTCGTTTCGAGACTCTCTTCAGGGGTCAATGACGGCATGATGCTGCCGAGTCGTTGAGCAAGCAGTGTCTTGCCGGTGCCGGGAGAGCCGATCATCAACAGGTGATGAGCGCCAGCCGCAGCGACCGTCACCGCCCGTTTGGCCGATTCCTGACCCTTCACATCAGAGTAATCGACCGCGTAGTTGCCATGTTCCTCGAAGGCTTGATCCCAGCTGAATCCGGCGGGTTCGATGCCGAGTTGACCAGTGAAAAAGCCGACCGCTTCTGCGAGGGAGCCAACGGGGATGATGTCGATGCCATCAACAACCGAGGCCTCGCGGACGTTGGCGACCGGGACGAGCAGGCCTGCACGACGGTCCGCCTTCGCCTGCAGGGCCATTGACAGAGCGCCTTTGACCGAGCGCACATTGCCATCGAGCGCCAACTCGCCCACGCAGGCGTAACGAAGAAACAGGTCTGACTCCAACTGTCCGCTGGCAGCGAGCAGGCCCAGACCAATCGGCAGATCGAACGACGGTCCCTCCTTGGGGAAGTCAGCCGGGGAGAGATTGATCACAATGCGATCGACAGGCCGTGAATATCCGCTGTTAACGAGGGCCCGTTCGATGCGGTGTGTGCTTTCCTTCACCGCCGCTTCGGCCAGTCCGACAAGCACTGTCTTCGGCAGGGCTCCCGGCGAAATGTCCACTTCCACCTCGACCGACCTGGCTTCGATGCCGAACAGTGAGTAGGTGGCAAGTTTTGCAAGCATGCTTCACGGGAATCTGGAACATCCGGGCAGGAATGGCGAACGACAGCTTCCGGTGAGTATACCGGCAGAGTTCAATGAAGACACGCATCGACTCCGGAGAACAACCGATGCACAACGTTTCTGGAAATGGTACGGAGATGCTGACGTTCAATGAGAAAGCCCTCCGAGAGGACTCTCCCAGCGAGTAACTGCGCCCTATGGTGATTCTGAGATTCGTGAACGTGAAGAAAAGACGCTGTGCAGTAGGTTGGCTCCGTTGAGAGTGTCGTGATTGAATCTGATCGGCCCTTCTGTCGACTGACACCTTTCGTCCCGGTGACGGAGATCCTCGAACAGCCCTTTCGAACCCCGTCCGCGTCTCCGCAATTTCTGACAACGGAAGCACGTCTTTCCAGATCAGATCGCGATTTCAAACCCCCGTGGCACTTGTCATTCGCATTGTCCGTCGAACGATGTCGCATATAAGCCCGGGATCAGAAAATGATACGGTCACGCCGAAGCTCGAGCCGCAATACTGAGCAGTACGGACATTCTCAAAAAAAGTGAGCGTTGCACCAGCAGCAATGAATTCGTGTTCGTGTCATCCAGGCAGTGCGTGATCACTACTCTGCTGCACCGAAGCAGAGGATCTTCCCATCGGATTCGTCGGTGCCGATGACCAGATGGCCCTCGCCGATCGCGGGGGAGGCGGTGATCGACTGGCGGATGTTGTGTTTCCAGACTTCCTTGCCGTCTGCGATCGTGAGGCCGTACACGTTCTTGTCACGAGAGCCGAAGTACACGCGGTCGCCGCAGACGACGGGCGAACTGTCGATTCCGGCGCGGGTCGCGAACGTCCATGCCTCCTCTCCCGTTTGGCGGTTGATCGCGTGCAGACGTTTGTCGCGACTGCCAATGATCACGAGATCGTCGACAACCGCCGGCGACGAGCGAATCTCGAAAGGCCGATCCGCATCCGCGTAAGTCCAGACCGGCTGTTTGGCCTTCCAGTCGATTGCGAAGACAGCACCCTGATCGGTCCCGAAATAGAGCATGTCTCCCATGAGTGCGGGAGTGGCAATCAGCAGACCTTCGAGCGGGATCTCACTGTGCTGTTCGCCCGACTCGATGTCGACCACCCGCATAATGGGCTGATCACACCCCGTGACGAAGGTGAAGCTCTCTCCAATCGTCGGCGAAGCATTGACCGGCCCCCGCGTCTCGAACTCCCACGCAGCGGTGCCATCCGCGAGATTAAGGCTGAACAGTTTGCCGCCATGCGACCCGAAGATCCCACGCTCGCCGACCACGGTCACCCCGCCCACGACCTCGCCGTCCGTGGGGAATGTCCAACGCTTCTTGCCTGACTCACGATCGACCGCGTGCAGAACGCCGTCCTCATCGCCGCAAAGGGCGAGTTCGTCAGTGACCGTCATCGGAGCCTGAAAGCCGGGAGCGAACTCATCCGGGTCATCGGACTCAATCGTGCGGTACGACCAAACACGTTCACCCGTCTCAAGATCGAGGCACAACAGATCACCATGCAATATCCCGACGTACACACGACCGTCCACAATCGCGGGTGACGAGAGCAAGCCGTCGGGGGCTTCGTATTCCCACAGAAGTTCCAAGTTGTCCGGCAGCGTCGTGTGAGCAACTCCCAGTTGCTGCGGACTGTTGCGGAACGATGTCCAACTTTCAGGCGTGTCGTCAGAGGAGATCGCCGAATCAACGACCTCAGCCTGCTGACTCTCTACTGACGACGCCTCAGTTTCGGATGTCTGCTCATCTGTCTCCGGTGGCTCAGAATCAGCCGGCGTCTCGGTTGCAGGTGTTTCGACGGCGGTGGGCGAAGCATTGCTCTCCTGTTGATCCGCGCAGCCGACATGCGACAGTATCAAACTGGCTGACATGACCAATGCAAGCAGAGGAAACAGCGTGAGGTGTTTGAACACGGCCATCAACCGTCGCTCCAGGCACATCGATACAAATGCTCCAGGCTCTCGACATCGACATCACGCGGATTGAACTGTGCCGTCCACTGCGTTGCCGCCTCTTCGGCCAACGTGGGAATGAGCCCTTCATCGACGCCACACTCGGACAAAGTGGTCGGCAGCCCGGCTTGTTCGGTGAGGGTTCGCACGTGTATGGCCAATTGCTCCGCAGCGTCCGGATCATCAGCCGCACACAACTCGACCGACGACGCCAGTTCGCCATACAGCGGTCCGACATCGACCGCATTGAAACGTATAACGTGTGGCAACATGACACCAATCGCCACGCCGTGGGTCACGTTGAACCGAGCCGTCAACGGATTCGCCAATGAATGAGTCGCACCAAGCATCGAGTTCTCGATTGCGGACCCGGCCCAGTAGGCGCCCAGTTGCATGGCTGCGCGAGCTTCAAGGTCCTCCGGCTCCTGACAGACAATCGGAAAGTTCTTGCTGAGAGCCCGCCACGCTTCTCGACTGAAGACCTGTGACAACGGACTACGCTTACGGGTGACGAACGTCTCGATGGCGTGACTGATCGCATCGATACCTGTGACAGCCGTCACCATCGCAGGTTGTGTGACGGTCAACTCCGGATCAAGCAGGGCGATGGCGAAGGCCGCCTTGGGATCACCGCAGGCCATCTTGACGTGCGTGTCCGCCTGAGAGATGAGAGCGAAAGACTGTGCCTCGCTTCCCGTTCCAGCGGTCGTCGGCACAGCGATCATCGGCAGCATCGGCTCCGACGCCTTGCCGACTCCCCAGTAGTCCTCCATACGTCCGCCATTGGTGAAAATAAAGTTACACCCCTTCGCACAGTCCATGCTGCTGCCGCCACCGAGGCCGACGATCAAGTTGACGTCTGCTTCACGCGCGACGGCGACGCATCGGTCGACATCATCGGTCGACGGATTGGGGTGCACGTCATCAAATACCGTCACGTCGAGACCAGCTGCGACAAGCGATTGGTTCCCATGCTGCTCATGACCGGCTTCCGCCAAGCCTTTGTCGGTCACCAGCAACACGCGTTGCCCACCGAGTTCTGCGGCGAGCTGCCCCAACTGGTCGATGACTCCCGGCCCGAACACAACCCGCGTGCGAGGCTCGAAGTCGAAGCCGACGAGCGATTCGGACAACTGCGGATCGGCAAGCACGGCTAACCTTGGTTGAACTGGCAGGAGGGAAGGAGTCGGCGAGCGGCCCGATGATTCGCCTGAGGAGGGAACGATTTGTTCCCTGATTCTAAGCGGGGACAATTGAAATGACAATTTGGTTGATCGGCTCCCGCCTGTCATAACGACGCAACGTGAGTCAACACGTGAGTTTACTCGCCTGTCACTCCAAAGTTTTCGAGCACGATCCCGGCGACATCCACATCCCGTAGTCCGCTTGGTGACGCATGATTCAGGGTCGAGGCATCGGACGAGACCAGCACCCCCTGTCGCGATGCGTCCGTCGCCGGATAGCCATGCGAACCTCGCACGAGTGTTGCATCCAACGGCGTCTGACGGCTGGACATGTCAATGAACATCTCGACCGGGTCGTAACCCGGCTTGTTGTGAATGTCCACCGTCCGTGCGAACGCCGGTGCTCGGTCGTCATCCATCCACCAGTAGTAGGCGAACCACGCATGAGGTTTCGCAATCAGCACGATCTCTCCCGACCGAGGATGATCCAACCCGACTTCACCTCGCTCGGCACCCACGAGTACCCGCTCGATCAACGAATGCTGCCGGAACATCTCAGCCACGCGTTCGATGTCTGCAGAGTCTCTTACGAACACATGAGCGAATTGATGGTCGACCATGACCCATGCGACCGACTCCGACGGTACGAGGACTTCCCCGCCGCTCTCATCCTCCCTGATCGCGAGACATTCCGCCTCACGCAGGACCCGGTTCGGATAGCATACGTCATTGACCTCCGTGATCACGTACTCACTTGCGGCGAGCCAGAGGACATCGTCCAGCCCGGCATCAATGTACCCGTCGATCAACCGGCCAATCGCTGTATCGAGTTCGCCGATCGCCGTCTGTGCCTGCTCGCTGTTGGGGCCGAACTTCTGAGCCGCATAGTCGAGGTGTTGCAGGTACAACGCACTGAAGCGCGGCTGAAACTTCTGTGCCATCACTACAGCCGAGTCGACGATCCAGTCGGTCGACTTGATATTTGCCAGCGGGCCCCAGAAGTGCATCAACGGAAAGTGACCCAGCGACTCCATCAACTCGGGATAGAGATCCTCCGGCTTCGTGTGGCACCACATCGACTCGGTCCCATCCTCGTTGTGATGCGGAGCCGGAATGCAGAAATAGTCGGCTGCACAGCCTTTACTCAGAAGCGGAAACCAAGCGGCCGAGGTCAACGACTCGTCATGCTCGTGAAGCCGGTCCCAAATCTGTGGCGACTGAACACATTCATTCCACGCAGTCCACATCTCAACGTCACCCGACTCCCGGTGATAGAGACCATTCGCGATGACGCCGTGCTGTTCGGGACCGACACCCGTCAACAGACTGGCCTGCACGGGCCAAGTGACGCACGGAAACGACGGCGTCAACGGCACACTCGCTCCATTGCCACTCGCGAGCGCGGATAACCGAGGCATCGACGCCAAGTCCTGAGACCGCAAACCAGGAATCGACAACAAGACGGCAGAGTGATGCATAGGATTCTCAAAAAACATTCTCAAGAAGCTCAAGAACCAACCAGTCATCGCGTGCGGCTTAGCGGAACCAGAAACAGAACGCCATCTCGTCCTATCGTCCGCAACTCCTCACGCGTGCATTCATCCGTCTCCAGAGATCACCATCACTCCTCACCGCGTATCAGCGCGACCACGCCGGCGACGTCTTCCGGCTTGAGTTCCTTCTCCAGGTTGGCAGGCATCAGTGACACACCGTTCGACTTGAGCACCTCGATGTCCTCTCGGAGCACCGTCTCTTCCTTCCCCTCAGCACGGCGGAGAGTCACGCTTGCCTTTGTTTCCGCACTGATGAGACCGGTGACCACGCGACCATCAATCGTGAGCAGTGTGTAGCTCGTGTAGTTTGGTTGTCGTTCGCGGTTGGGGTCAAGGATAGCGATCAACAGGTCGCGTGCTGACTTGTTCTTGACCGATGCCAGGTCCGGACCGACCGCGTGTCCTTCGGTGCCGAGGCGATGACAGTTGGAGCAGAGCTTCTTGTAGACAGCTCGGCCTTGCTCACCGTTGGGCGATTGCTCCAAAGCTGATTCGTACTGAGCAATGACCTCTTCGCGATCGGCGGAGGCGGGCTGTCCCAACACCTTGGTGGCCTGCTCGCGGATACCCTCGTCGGGATGATTCATCAACAGTTCCCGGTCAGCCGGTTCGAGATCGCCCGGGTTGACATCGCCGTCGGTCATCGCCTGCAGTAGCTCACTCGTGCGTGTTTGTTGCGACAACATCGCATCGACAGCCGCCTTGCGGCACTGCGGGCTGAACGACTCCCAGTTCTCGACGAGGACTTGGCTCGGCTGATCACCTGCCTGTTGATTGAGAGCTCCGATCGCAGCAAGTTGCAACCGCTGCGACGTCTGCGGATTCAACAGCTCCCCCAACACGGCTCCCGCACGCTCGAAACTCGCATACGCGAGCAAGTCGATCGCAGCTTCACGAACCGCCTCCGGCAGATCAGCGTCGGCTGCGACTTCCGCGCTCTGTGCGAATTGACGTTCCACCAACTCACGTGTCGAATCGTCGACGCCTTCCGTTTCGAGCAGCGATACCAGTGAACCGCCCCGGCGTCGCAAGCCGCGCCCCAACGAAGTCAGCAGAGCCGCACGCACGGCCTCCGGACAGGAGTCACCCGTCAGAATCGCCAGCACGCGTGCACATTTGTCTGTGTCGTTTGCCAAACCGATCGACTGTGTTAAATCCAGTATCAGCGGTGATGCTACATCATTCGACGCGGCTGCCAGATTCCCAATGACTCCAATGCGGTCATCCGTCGCTCCCATCAACAGGGCAGCTCGCACATCGGGCGTGATCGTGGCGGTCGATGCTAGCTGTAACCAGAGTTCGTTCTTGAGTTCTCCATCCAGTCGTTTGATTGTCATTGCCATTGGGAATGCGACCTGAGGATCAGCTGTCGCTGCGCGTGACCGAAGGAGTTGCATGACTCCCTCATCAAGGACTTCTGAATCGTCCCCGGCATCATCAAGCCACCGAGATAAGCACTGCAATCCCCGCTTTCGTATGCGTGGATCGATGTCTGAGAGAGCAACAACGATATCGTCTGATGTCAGCACACCCAAACCCTGCAGCGTGTCGAGAGCATGACGCCGTGTGACCGGTTGAGGTGACACTGCAGAAAGGCGGCGCACAAAATCGACGATCGATTGATCTTGTCGCTCCCACAGAAGCCGCTGGGCTGTCTCGCGAAGCCAAGCATTGCTCGACATTAGATGGACTACAACATGTCCAGACGGTTTGTCACCTAAGTTTGGTGCTTTTTCGTAAGTCCAATCGGGCGGTGTCAGTCGCCAGATGCGACCGCGATCGTCGCCGCTCTCCAAGTCGACGTGAGCCTTGATGTCTTCCGGGATCGATCGCGGGTGTTCGATGGTCTCCCGGTACATGTCGAGGATGTACAGGCAGCCGTCCGGAGCATTCACAAAGTTTACTGGTCGGAACCAGGTGTCCGTCGATGTGAGGAACTCGACTCCCTCTTCAGCCCGCGTGGCGATGAACGTCGCTCCATCAGGTGTGAGGGTCTTGCGGTGCACGAGGTTGCCCCCCACATCGCCAATGAAAGCGTTGCCGCGATACTCTTCCGGATAGGCGTCACCCCGATAGATCGTCACACCGGTGGCTGAGGTGAAAAAACCGGTCGCGACGAGTTCGGTATGTGGGAGACGTTTGCTGTATTCCGGATCAGCAGCCCGTCGACGTGTGCGGACAATGCGCCACGGCTCAGCCGGACTCTTGCGAAAGACGGGAGCCGCTGCGCCTTCCGCTGCGATGGTGCGAATGACATCCGGCACCGAGACGCCCGGATTGCCCTCCAGATCACGCCGTTCGTAGACGACATGCTGAATGTGATTGCTGTTGCCGCAAACGAAGCGGTTGCCCCAGTCGTCCATGCTGTGACCGAACTGCCGACCGCCAGTGATGAACTCGACCTCCAGAGTTTTCGGGTCGAAGCAGAAGTCAGCTCCGCGGAGGTCACCCAACACATCGTCACCACGCTTGAGCTCGCCCGAGTTGGTGCCACTCGACACATAGATGCGATTATCCGGACCCCACTTCATGTTGTTGGCCAGTCCCTGCACGTTTTCCCGACTGAAGCCGGTGAAGATGATTCGTCGCTCGTCCGCGCGGCCGTCGTCATCATTGTCTTTGAGATAGAGCAACTTCGACGGAGCAAGCACGAACACCCCACCGTCGTAGCAGCAGACCGATGTCACCCAACTCAATCGATCTGCAAAGATCACACTCGTCTCAAACTTGCCGTCGCCGTCCGTGTCTTCCAGCCGACGGATGATGCCCGCGTCGATCTTGCCGAGCGGCTCGGGCTGATACTGCCGCACCTCGGCTGAGTACGGATATCCGTGCATCTCCGCAACGTACATGCGTCCCCACTCGTCAAAGCACGCGTCAATCGGATCGGAAACGAGCGGCTCACTCGCCACGAGTTGCAAGGTGAATCCGTGTTGGAGCGTAAATGTCGCGAGGGCGTCCTCCGGCTCGACCGCCGGCACACGAGGCAGCTCATCCGCGAGCGACGGCTCGTCAGCAGATAAGGGTGCTGCCATCACGCAGGCGGCAACAAGATTGGTCCCGAGCAATGTCCAAGATCGTCGTCGGTTCGTCATGATCAACTCGAATGCGAGAGTGGTCTGTTTCTATCAGCGTGCCGGGTGACATGCGGCGTTGTCAATCGAGGACCAGTTCGGTCGCTCGAAACACGGGGCCCTCGACGCACGTGCGGCGGTAGTCCCAGCCATCGGGGTCGTCGGTGCGAACGCGCGTCACGCAACTGAAGCACGCACCAAATCCGCATGCCATGGGCGATTCGAGCGAGAGCCAGCAGTCCACTCCCGCCTGTTCGCAGATGCGGCCGACCGCGTACATCATCGGCAGCGGGCCACAGCAGTAGACAGCGTCCGGTGCATCGTCACTCGCAAGTGACTCGTCGAGCAGGTCCGTCACGAGTCCATGATGTCCTGCACTGCCATCGTCGGTCGCCAGGAGAATGGTCAGCCCTTCGACGCCTTCCAGATCGGACAAGTCTGCACAGTGATCACTCGACCGCACTCCGTAGCAGAGAGTGACTCGCTCTGCTTTTCGCTCTCGTGATCGAGCCGGTTGGCCGTAGGAGCGATGGCCGAGTGCTTCTCTCGCAACTGCCAGCACGGGCGTGTATCCAATGCCGCCGCCGATGTACATCAGATGCCGGCATTGAGGCACCGGGTATCCATTCCCCAGCGGTCCCCAGAATTCAACCGCCTCGCCACCGTTCCACTCGCTCATCAGCCCGGTCATCTTGCCGATCACGTGATAGACAAAGTCGATCGCCTCCGGGCCATCGTCACCGTCGGCCGTGTCGTACAGGGCGAACGGACGACCGAGGAGAGGATCAGTGCCTCCCTCAGGCCGAACCATGAAGAACTGGCCCGGCATGATCGTGCGTGCCGCCTCCGGACAATGCAAACGCAGACGATACGTATCGGCCGCCAGTTGCTGCTGCTCGATGACCCGCGCCGTCGTCCATCCCGCGTGAGCCATCATCCCGGGCAGGTTGTCACACTGCGTTGTCATGTTTGGAGAGTCAATGGGTTAACGTTGTGTCGAGGAAGGCTTCCGTCGGCGTGTGCCGGGCGATGCCTGCTTGCGTGGTGCAGAGGTCTTCTTGACTAACTCACGCAGCGCGTTGACCTCAGCCTGGCGGAGTTCTCGAAACTCGCCCGGCTTGAGTTTGCCCAGCCGCACCGGACCGAATCCGACTCGCTGAAGTTTCATGACTTTGTAGCCCACCTTGGCCAACAACCTGCGAATCTCACGATTGCGGCCTTCCCTGAGTCGCAGTTCGAGGAACGTGCTTTTGCCCTGCTTCCTGATCGGCCTGACGCTCTCGGCTTTGAACTTGCCGTCTGAGAAGTACATGCCTCGTTCGAGTTCGTTGAGGACCGATCGAGGCGGATGGCCGGCGACCTGCACCTGATACGTGCGATCGATGCGGTATCGAGGATGAGCCAGTTTGTTCCCCAGCTCGCCATCATTCGTGACGATCAACAGACCTTCACTTGTCTCGTCAAGTCGACCCACGGCGAACAGCCGTGGCCCCGAGGGGAACAGTTCCGTCACGTTGCGTCGTCCGCCGGGGTCGTGATGCGTGCAGAGGTAGCCAACCGGTTTGTTGAGGGCGAAGTACTGCTTGCGTTCCAGCCGGAGTCGCTCGCCATCGAAGGTCACCGTCTGCTCGAAGGGATCAACCTGTGTGCCGAGTTCCGTAACAATCTCACCATCGATCGTCACGCGGCCTGACGTAATGTACTCCTCACAATGTCGACGTGATCCCAGACCGGCTGCCGCGAGGAACCGTTGCAGCCGCATTGGTCCGATGGGGTCAGAAGTGGACGTCTTCGCTGGGGCAGGATGACGGTTTCGATGGAGCGGACGTGGAGCGGACATGGAGATCAATCAGTGGGGAAGTCATCGCTCGCCGTCGCGGTGGTCACGACAATTGCGACGGGCAGCAAGGGCTTCGTAGTAGCGGCGGACCAACTCATCGTACTCGGGAAGGTACGTCTCGCTAAAGGCACTTCGCATCTGTTCTCGTACTTTCGGCGGAAGATGTCCCCAGACCGCGGTCGCGAGACCCAGTCGATGCTCCTCGGGCCCTGAGGTACCATCCGCCTCACTCGTCCGTTCGGTCGACTCACGAGACGCCGCATTCGGGTCGGGAGTCGGCTCTTGCGAATCGGGCGGCTGCGTGTCTTCTCCCTGAGATGATTGTGGTTCCGATGACGTCGATTGACCGGAGGCGGAGGCCTGCTGTTGTTGGGGTGACGGCGGAGGCGGGGTGTTCGGCGGGTTCGCCTGCTCCAGCAGGGCGTCGATGTCATCGAGAATCTGCTGTTGAATCGATGTCGTCACGTCATCGAGTTGAGCTTCGGTGAGTCGTGACTGAGCGCGGGCCGTGTTGTCGAGCAGTCGCCCGACAACGACCGGAGTGGACTCGACCTGTTTGTCCTCTTCGAGCGACTCGAGCAGTTGCTTGTCATGATCGTCGGCGTGTGTGAGACCGGTCATCATCGCGACGGAGAGTGGAACCATTACGCATCCGATCAACATTCTCACGGCTTGGCCAGCGCGACCACCCGAGCTCACGACCGCAGGACCATCCGCTTCGCTTCTGACCCTGCCACGCGCTTCGAGAGTCGTGGCTTGATGCATGTACTCTCTCATGGTTGCTCATCATCATGCGGGGCCAGATCGCTCGGCAGACCCTGTGAATCGATGAAGTCTTGCAGCAGGTCTCTCGCGAGTTCGGCCACCTGAGTCTGTTCGCGTGCTAGCTCCTGTTGTTGTTCGCTGACGTCAGGAGAGGCGTCCTCCTGATTAGCTTGCTCGGCGAGTTCGATCGTTCTCTCATTGATGTCGGCCTGCATCTGACGGAGCAGGCGGAGTTGCAGGGCGATGTGCTGATCGGGTACAGAATCGGCAGGTGCCGGTTGACCGGGCGGTGTTGAAGTCGCCGGCGTCGCTTCTTCCCCTTGCGTCTCCGGGGGGGGGAGAACGTCCACAACGGACAACAGACGCGCCGCTGCCGTTTGTTGTGCCTCGATAGTGGACTCTCCAATCTCCCGTTCATCGAGTGCATCGACCGCACTCTGCATCAGGTCGTGAGCCGTTCGGATCACCATTGTCACGACAGCCAGATCGGCGACCACATCCTGCTGTTCGCTGAGTTCGTCCCGTAAAGTGTTCTGTTGATCGGTGAGTGTCTTCAGATGGCGAAGCAGCGGACGGCTCCATGACCCGCGAGCCGTCTGGTGGTCATTCAACGCGATCGTCTCGGTCGCCAATGCTTGTTGACGATCGGCGAGATCGCGTAGCGTCTCTGCGAGTTGCCGCATTTGCAACTGGGCCTGCTGGCGTTCGATCTGTTGTTGCTGCTCGGTGAGTTCGTTCGCCAATTGCTCCAGATCGTCAAGGGCTTCCTGCTGATTCTCGGCGACGTCCTGAGGCTGCTCTCGTTCGAGGGCCGATTGCGCATCCCGCATGCGTTGAGCCGCGCGACTGGCTGTTCGAGCCGCATCTCCCGCCGACTGACGTTTGAGTTGCCGGGCCAGCTCGTCCGCCTGCTCAGCAAGTTCCGCCTGCTCCTTCCGCAGTCGTTGCAGCTCTTGTTCACGCTCCGGGTCGGCGGATGGGCTGAGTGCCTGCTGGGAAGTCTGAGCCAATATCTCCTGTTCCTTTCGCAGCGCCTCCACCTCTTCCTGTTGTTCCTGCAATTTCGACAGCATCTCTTCAGGGTTGTCGAAGGCGGACTCGTTCAACTGTTGACCGAAATCGCGCAAGGCGGCGATCACCTGCTCCTGAGCCTCGACCGCGGAGGGGATCTCGTTCCGCTTGAGTGACTCCGCCGCCTGATGCATGTTTCCCGCCGTGCCGTGTTGCGACAGCCACTCGCGCGCCTGCTCCAGCAACTCGTTCGACGAGGATTCGGTCACGCTTTCTGCGTCAGACTCCTCCTCAGGTTCGGTCGGCGGTTGGAGCAACTCGTCCAGTCGCGAGGCGAGTTGGCGTTGGCGTTCGGACAATCGGGCGAGGTCGGCCTGCTCCTGATCACTCAGCCGTGATGACGATTTGCCGAGCGTGCGTTGCCCGACGTCCTTGGTCGACTGCTGCACGCTGCGTTGATCGGAGACGATCGCATCTAACTCGCTGTTCAGGCGAAAGCGTTGCTTCCATCCGCCGAGTGTGTTGGCCGCGTCGGCCAGGACAGCGAGAGCGGATGCCTGAGCGTCCTCAGCATTCTGAAACTGTTCGGCCACTTCTTTGTCTGACAAGTTGTCCAGCTCACCTTCTTCGGTCGACCGACTGTCGCTTGTAGCTGCCGACTTCCGTCCACGGGCGAGTGACTGCTCAATCTGTGACAGCCAGTTCGCATCCAAGTCATTCAGGTCATCGATCAGTGCAGAGAGTCGCTGAGTGGCTTCCGGGGCTTCGATTTTGTTGAGGTCCAGTTCGCTGCGGATGCCCTCGACTTCGCCCTTCAAACCGGAAGATTCGTCGGTGATGAGTCGGCGAATATCACGTTGTTCCTGCTCAGCCTGTTTGAGGAGTTCCAAGTCCTCTGCACGCAACTGCTGGGTCAATTCGGCCTGAATCCGCAGTTGTGTGGTGATGTCGCGTGCTCGTGCCTGTCGATCCCGAACGGCTTCGAGGGTGTCAAGCAACCCGGACTGCCTCGCGGCCAACTCACGGTGTTTGTCCTCTGAGGAGAGGACTGTGAGATGACGCCGGGCGCTGGTGCCGACCTGACCTGCCGGACTGTCTGCCTCAATGCCGACATCACACGCATCGACGGCTTCCACCCAGAATGTGATGCGTGTGCCAGGTGAAAGACCGAGCGGACCGAGTTGCCAGTCTTCTTCGTGTGTCAGGTCTGTGGGCAGCGATGAAGTGAGTTCGAGTGAGACAGTTTCTGCTGACGGGGGCTCTTCTTCCGTGACGACCTGATCGGTGTGCCGCAGTTGCAAAGCGGCTAACCCCAGATCGTCCTGGGCGATGACCCGCAGGGGGACTGTCGCTTCGGGTGTAACACTCATGTCGGTCGCCGGTTGATCGATGTAGACCACCGGCGGGCGGTCGGCGATGCCTCGCAGCTCGTAGCGAGGTGGATCGGGCTCGTGCAGTCCATGTTCGTCGACTAGTTCGATCCAGTACCACGACGATCCCGGCTCCTCAATGTCAAACTCGACGACGAGTTGACGTCCAGCGTCTGAAAGCGTGATCGGCTGATCGGCATGACCCTCCCGGTGTAGATGGGCGGCTGCGAGCCGCTTGCTCGCTTTGGCTTGGATGCGCACGTGTGTGCCGACGAGTCCCTCGATGAGACCCGCCGTGTCCTGCTTCGTCGGCGGTTGCCGTGTGTATGGCGGTGGCTCCAACGAGATACTCATTGAGGTCAACGCGGGGGCGGGGACCACGTCGAGCGCCTGCCATGCTGTTCCGTCGTCGTCACCCCCTCGCACGCGAAATCGCAGCGGACCACGATAGGCCAATAACGTGACGATGCCGACCTCATGTGAGTCGCCCTGCGCATCGCGGAGTTGTGTGGAGCGGACGGTCTGCGCCTGTTGTTGATCGTCCGGCAACATGAGTTCGAGTGTCAGATCGGTCGGCAACTCGCCGAGCGAATTCTCTGCATAAACGGTCAGCGGTTCACCAGCAGTTGTCCTCAGTGACTCGGTCGCAAGCGGCCTCAAGTCCGCATCGAGCAGTTGCAATTCGGTCGCGCGTGGCCAGGGAACATCATCCAACGGCAGGACCAATCGCCAGAGCGCCGTCTGTGCAACGAGAGGTGACACCAGCACAGTGACCACGCCAATCACGCCCATGAGGACCGCAGAGGCGACAGCCTGTTGAACGGGTCTCGTCGAAAAGACACGATCGATGTCGACATCCCTCACTGTGCTGTCAGCCCGTTTGATCGCGACTTGCTGCAGCACAGGTGAGCCGAGAGACGGGTCTGAGTTCGTAGCGCGAAACTGAGCCGCGCTGGCCAAGTTGTCGTCCGCGGATGCCTGACTTCGTTCAATCAATCGGGCGACATCGACGTCGGACACTTCGACCAACAATGGCCGCACCAGTTCCCGGTACAGCACGAACAACGACACGCCAAGGATGCTGAATGACAGAAGTATCCTGATCAACGCGGCATCGAGATGGACGGTCCAGTCGACCAGACCGATGAACCACACCAGCCCGCACAATGTGATGAAGACCCACGCCAGCCCGCGCACAAGCAGCAGTCGCTTGAGACGACTGCGAACCTGTTCTGCGATCGTGTTCCAGCGGTCAGACATGAGTCATGTGTGTGAAGGACTCGAAGGAGAGGTGATGCATGCGTCATGACTCGACACACGCACAACCTCCATCCATCATACCAGCCCGACCCGTTTGCGACAGACCCACTCTGTTGTCAGCAGGGCGACGAGCAACAGCAGAACCTCCCAGCGGTTCCATATGGGAATCGTGCGCTCGGTTGAGACAGGCACGGTTCTTCCCGAAGGGAGTTCAGTGAGCAGTCGATCCGCCTCCCAGAATGGGTAATAGGTGCCTCGCGAGACCTTCGCCGCGTCGACTAACTCGGCTGCCTGAAATGCCCGGTTCTGCAACTCGCCCGCTGCCACCTCCACACGAAAGTCAACACTCGGAACCGTGGCAGCCTCATCAGGCGACTCACCCGTCGGTTGCGCTGACGACGCCAGTCGCGCTCGATACGCCCCAGGGGAGAGCGACGAGAGCTGCCCGCGATAGAGCAGGGGAGACTGGGGGAGCGGCGACAGGTTCACACTCTCCTGTGTCTCTCCCGGTCCGTCCACCAGCACCTGCGGAACGACACCCTCGACAGGACGTGAATCCGGGTTCATCACACGCAATTGAAACTCAATCGTGTCTGCCGGTTGATAGACCCTGTGGTCCGTGACCAGTTCGAGCCCCTGCTCGCTGCTGTTCGAGTTCGATCGGCTGAGGTACCGCATCATCTGCAACCAATAGCGACCGTAATAGCGATCCTCGACCCGCTCGCGCCAGCGCCACAATTCGTCTGTCGCATGAAACACCACCTGCCCGGCTCCGTATCGTTGCGAGACGACGATCGGCGATGGCTCCGACTCATGGCGAAGTGTGGGATGCTCCACGAGCACTTGCGCACCCGGCTTCCGCCGTGCAGCATCGAAGAGCCAGTACAACGGCGGCAGCGTCTCCCACACTCTTGTGTTCTCGTCGGACGAATCGGCGAGTCGCAATGCGGCTCGTGTGCGACCTTCGATCGTCAACGAGGCACGGAACCCGGTCGACGTCGATTGTGCATCTTGTGAAGAGAGTGACGGGTCGACCTCAACGGGAAGCAGATCACCCAGCGGCGTTGAGACATAGTCGATCGGGTTATGTGACGTGCCAGCGATGAACAACAACCCTCCGCCTCGTTCCGCAACGAAATCCCGTAACGACTCCAAGGCACCCGCACTCAGGAATGCGAGATCGACATCCCCCAGGATCACGACGTCGTAACTGAACAGGTCATCTCGACTGACCGGAAAGCGAGCCAAGGCCGTCTGATCCTCGTCGGCAAACCGGAGGTCGGCCGATTGCAGGACCGTCTGCAATTGGACCGCTGGATCGCGTTCGAGCACGGGTTTGAGATGACGAAACTCCCAACGAGGTTGCTGCTCGACGAGCAAGACCTTCAGCTGCTCGCGGCGGACCTGCACACGGTGAGTTTCCAGATTGTTGTCCGTATTCGTTTCACCAGGCAACCGACGGACGCTCATGGTGTACTCGTAATCTCCCTCGTCTCCGGGCGAATCCGTGATCTCAACCATGATCGGCTCGCCATCGCTTCCCAACTCGACCTCGACGCTGTCGATGACGTCGGGACGATCCTTGCGTCGCAGTGTGACGTTTGTCGTCTGACCGCTATAGCCGAACGATTTCAACTGCATGGTGAACGTCAGCGGGTCATCGACGAACACGACATCAGGAGCCAACACGTCCGACAGTTCGAGGTCGCGGGCCGGTTCGTCACTGCCGAATCCGATGGGAATCAAGGGGACCGATCGGGCGCGTGCTTCCTCAGCGGCACGCACGAGACGGTCATCATCGCCGGTGGTGGTGATGCCGTCGGTCAGCACAACGATTGTGGTCGGCAAATTGCCTCGCAAATCGTCCAACACCTGCTGAACCGCGACCGCCGGTCGGGTTGCCTCTCCCGTCGGCTGTAACTGTCGCACCGCGTCGATGAGCACGTCGATTCGATCATTCGAATCGCCGTCAGCATCAAACTCGAGTGCCGATGACGTCCCCGCGAACGAGTACAGCTTAAGGCGATGGGAATGTTGCAACTCTCTCAGAAACCGACCGTCCTCCGCAGTGAGGATCGACTTGGCGAAACTCAGACGCACTGGCGGATCGGGTGCTGCAAGTTCAGCATGTCGCTTGGCCATCGATGCCGCTTGCGGATCGGAGAAACGATCCTCGAGTCCCATGCTGGCGGAGGTGTCAATCAGAATCGCTAACTGCGGGTGACCGGTCTGCGTTACGGAGAGTGACAACTGACCCAGCATGACGAGCAGGAGCACGAGACTTGCAAGTCGCAGCACGATCAATCCGGCTCGGGCGGGCCACGAGAGAGTTCGCGCATCTCGCACGTAAATGGCAATCACAGCGACAAGGCACAGAACTCCGAGCAACAGGAGCATCCAGGATGGCAGATTCGAGTCGAGCGGTGCAGCCGCGCGCAGGTCCCAGACCGTTCCCTGTCCGGGTCCGGGTCGCGGGATTTGCAGGTACCACTCGATGAGTCGCATCACTCAGATGACCCTATTTGCAGCATCATGCGATTGTCGGACATTTTGTGAGTTGTGATGACAACCGTCATCACGTTAACGAAGCAGATCGACGCGTTGTGACAGTTCAAGCCCGCAATACCCATCGCATTTCATTGATGTGTGTCTCTCACGCAGCGAGCCGCGATCTGCGGAAAATCTGCTTGCATTCTAGGGGCGTGCAACCTAGCCTCAAGTCGCTCTTGGGCCGGCGAGGCTGAGAGTCCCCCCAATCATCCCCGCGACGAGCCCACCCCACGGAGGAACCGCCATGTCAGAGCCGGACGCGCCTGCATATACAGAGCTGATTGGACATCTGCAGGAATCAGCTCTCCTGGCATCTTGCTCGCATCTTCTCGGCTGGGATGAGCAAACGTACCTCCCCGCGCAGGGTGCCGAACACCGTGCTGAACAGATGGCCTTGCTCGCCGGGTTGGTCCATGAGCGAACCGTCTCGCCGCGGATCGGAGAGTTATTGTCCGAGTTGGATCGCATTGATCTCGGAGCCGAAACCGCCGCAGCGGCCAATGTTCGCGAAGCTCGACGGTCGTACGAACGGGCAACCCGGCTGCCCAAGGAACTCGTCGTCGAACTCAGCCGCGTCACAACTCTGTCACAACAGGCCTGGGTGGAAGCCCGGCAGGCAAAGGATTTCAAGAAGTTTGAACCGTGGCTCGAGAAGGTCATCGCCCTCAAACGTGAGGAAGCCACAGCCGTCGGTTACGGGGACGGAGTTCCCTACGATGCCTTGCTCGACGATTACGAACCGGGCATGACCGCAGAAAAAGTTCAGGCCGCCTTCACCCCGTTGAGAGACGATCTGGTCAGCCTGGTTCAGCAGATCGCCGGATCATCAGTCACACCCGATCGTTCGATCGTGACGCGTGCCTACTCGATTGATGCACAACGTGCGTTCGGTCGACGGGCGGCGGAGGCCATCGGTTTCGACTTCTCCGCCGGTCGACTCGACGAAGCAGCTCACCCCTTCTGCTCGGGCATCGGACCGGGTGATTGCCGGCTGACGACGCGTTACGACGAACACTTCTTCCCGCAAGCGTTGTTTGGCACGCTTCACGAAGCGGGGCACGGACTTTACGAGCAAGGACTCAACCGTGACGCCTTCGGCACAGCGATGGGCCACTCCGCCTCGCTCGGGATTCATGAGTCGCAGTCGCGCATGTGGGAGAATTTCGTCGGTCGCCGCCGCGCCTTCTGGGAGCACTTTCTCACACCGTTCCGGGAGACATTCTCGACGGCGCTCGGCGACGTCTCACTTGATGAGTTCTACGCGGCGATCAACATCGTCGAACCGTCCTTCATCCGCGTCGAGGCGGACGAGGTAACATACAACCTGCACATCATGTTGCGGTTCGAGTTGGAGCAACTACTGATCTCGGGTGACCTGTCCGCCGCTGATGTGCCTGCCGCCTGGAACCAGAAGTTCGAGGAGTTTTTCAGCCTCTCGCCTCCGGATGATTCGGTCGGATGCATGCAGGACGTTCACTGGAGTGCCGGCCTGATTGGCTACTTCCCGACATACGCATTGGGCAACATGTACGCGGCTCAGTTCTTCAATGCTGCCCAAAGTGAATTGGGCGATCTGCACCAACAGTTTTCACGAGGCGAATTCGCTCCACTGAAAGACTGGCTCCGTACGAACATCCACCAACGAGGACACCTGTATCAGGCAGATCGTCTGCTCGAAGTCGTCACCAGCGAAACGCTCTCCCACGAACCACTCACCGATCATCTCACATCCAAGTTCGGCGAACTCTACAACCTCGGATGAACATCCCAAGCCGACGGTTCTACCGTCGAGCGATGGCGATGTTCGAGACGTTTTTTCACCGCGTCACTCAAACCGCAGCAACCCGAACCCTTCGGCGCGCGGTCGAGATCCGCAGGGGAGTGTCCAACTCTCGACCCCGATTGTCGGCATCACACGGGCAATCGCTGTTCCCCAGGTGTCTCCCGACGCCGGTGAATGTGCGACGAGTTCGCTGAACGGAATTGCCATTTCGATTCGCCAATGTTTCTCGTCGGTGACCGCAGCGATGTAACGCTGACAGTTCCATCCCCGGTTCTCCCAACAGGCGTCGGTTGTCCAGCCTCGTTGGTCGACATCGATTTGATAGTGGGTCGCATAATCACGATCAACGTCGAACGAGAAGTTCAACCGGTCGAAGTCGGCGAGATCGGCATCGTGCGTTCGTCCCGGCAGATGTGGAGGATCGGACGGCAATTCTGAATCTCGCGGCACCTCAGCAGCGACGTACAAAAAACGGGCATCGTAAGCGAGTCGAACGTTCGCACCCGGCGGCAACTCATCGCCCTCTGCAAATGGCTGTCTGGTTTGACGATGCTCCGCCTCGTTTCTCAATCGCACCGGCGACGCCCGTTGCCAGCAGAGATCGTGAAACTCGCCATCCAACAACGGCGGCTCCGATGCAATGCTGCATAGCATCACCGCAGATGGAGCCAGAGTCTCCGGTTGCGCGAGCCACACTTCGTCGGACGCGACATTGTTCCAGGGACTGCCGGAGGTCTCGTTGATGAATCTGCGGCAGATCTCATCCGACAGGCGCGGTCGATTCTCGCGGCGATGCATCGATGCCAGCAGGAACTGGCTCGCGGGACCGGCAGCCTCCTGCGGTGAGTGCTCCTCCAACAATTTCATCATACGCGCTGCCCCCTGTCGCCACTGCTCGCGTCGCACGGAATGCTGCTCAGCCTCACCGGCGATCATCACCTGCCCATTGGCCGAAGTCTGCTGAATGTCCGAGCGGGGCGACGTGCTGATCGCCTGCTGAAGACGAGCCGGCTGCACGGGCGTGACGTTTTCGAGTCGCGACTTCTGCACGCTGGTCGATTCACGCAGCCTCTGCCAGGCGACTTCCTCGCTCGCCCAGAATCTCAGCAGCCATGTCATCGCATCGATCGCAGGGGGCTGACTCGGATATCGTTCCGTCAACTCAACGAGCACGGCTTCTGCGTTCTCCCAGTCGCCCCGGACACGGTACTCACCCGCAAGCTGATGCAGTTGAATGGCCGCCTGATCATCGGGAGCTCCCCCCACGATGTCGGCTGTCTGCCCGATGAGTTGCGCCGCATGTCGCGGATCGTCCAGTGACCGCTCAGCGAAAGATGCGAGGTTCCGCTGTCGTTGGGCGAGCCGTTCAGCTTCAGCAAGAACGTCTTCGTCGATCGATGGCAACTCACGACGAGCCTCGCCACCCGGACTGAGAATAAGGCCGGCAAAGAAATCGGGCAGCGACGTCTCGGATGTCCCGTTCAAGGGTACTGCCGCGTACGATTCTCGCCGTCCTTCAGTGACGTTACCGGCGTTCAGAATTGCATAAGGTTCATCCGCGGCCATCGTCAGCGACTTGCCGACGTGAGCGAGCAGCTCATACACATCCAGCTGTACGGAACCCTCACTGCCGTCAGGAAGTCGACGAAACATTCGTTTGACCTCCCACGCAGGCAGATGGAGTGCGGTTCGCAACTCGGCGAGTTGAGTTTCGTCGGCTGCCTGTTGAGCGGCCAGACGGACCGCATCGACAAGGAGCGTCGTCGCTGCATCGTCACTCGCTGGCGAATCGACCACGACGATATCCGGTCGCCACGCGCTCAACAGACAGACCAATCGTGCGAGCATCGTCTCCCGCAGTTGGTTGTCCGTGAGCAGTTGCCATTCGCGGACGAGTTCCGTCTGATTGTGGTCGAGACCCGGAGCAGCGATGGGGAACGCCCAGTCGACCGTGCCTGCACTGCCACCTGCGGTGGTGACCGCCTGCTGCAACCGGAGATCGAGCAATCGCCCGTCGTTAGCGTCGGGACCGACATCTCGCCGCGACACGACGGTGCTGACCGTGCGGTATCCCAGTTCGCTTCCGTACTTCGTGGTGAGATTGAGCGACACATAATCTTCATGGGCGTGCAAAGCGAGCAGAGCCGCTCGTCGGCTTTGACCTCGATTGGTTGTCCATGTTGCACCGCCATCGGTCGTGCGGAGAATGCATCCGAGTGCTCCGACTGCAATGCCATGAGTCTCTGATGTGAACGCGAGCGACTCGATCGGAGCCGCATGTCCGGTAGGATACCCGGTCCACGTGTTGCCATTGTCCGCCGAGTGCCACACGACGCTCCCCGGCTGACCCGCGATCCAGACCGAACTTCCCACAGCTGCAACAGCCCGGAAGTCCATCACATCCCGTAATGCGCGAGGCAGGTCGCCGTCCGGTTGACTCCACGAGATGCCCGCGTTGTCCGTCTTGAGAAGCAGACCACCATCTCCGACCAGCCAACCTCGCAAGTCGGCCGCAATTGTCACGTCGCAGACGCCTCGCAACCCGCTTGCTCCTGCGAACGTCTCCTGAAGTTTGCCAACAGAGACCGTTGTGTACCGGCCCATCTGACCGGCGACAAAACCCTGCTCGACACTGTAACTCGCGAGCGTCCGCCAACCGTTTGTCGCTGTCCCGGGAACAGCGTGCCACGTGTTACCACCGTCCTTCGTCGACATGACTCCCGTCGGGAAAGCAGCATTGATTTCGCCCACCGCAATGCCGTTTTCAAGGTCGAAGAACTTCACCGCATGCAACAGGGGCAGTAACTCCCCTCCAAGCCGCTCCCATGTCTCGCCGCCATCGGTCGTGTGCAGCACGATGCCGTCTGTCTCCTGACCGCCGCGTCTCACCGACCCGCCGACGATCCAGCCGACGCTGTTCGTCAGGAAGCACATACCTCGCAAACATGTCTCGACATTCGATGGCACGAGTGTCCACCGCTCCCCGCCGTCACTCGTCTGCCAGATGACACCTCGTTCGCCGACCGCCCATCCCTGCGATGCACCGACCATCTGCACATCATGCAGCCCGGCATCATCAAGCAGCGGCGAGATCGTCCGTGGTGCCGACGAGACCGGCAGCGCCAACCGCGAATCGCCGTACGACAATCGCACATGCGTGAAAACGATCAGCAATCCAGCGATGAGAATCCGAGTCTCACATCGACTCATGGCCAGCCTCCTTGTATGGGCCATTCCGACAAACCAGTCAGAGCGATGCATTGTGACGCATTCGTCCAATTTCCGGGAGACCGATTCTCAACCACTGAATGGACTGCGATTTTGCACTCGTTTAGCGATCGATCATCCACGAGCCCAGCGCGATGCGTTCTCGCGATCCGACTGCTAAGATGCCTCTATCATCAAGGCCAAACGAGTCCAAAACGCGAGCAACCAGCATGACCACACAACCCATCCTCATCGACGGCGAATGGCGACAATCCACCGGGACGACCGCCTTTCTGGCCGTCAATCCGGCGAACAAACAGCCGCTCGCAGACGAGTTCCCCTTCAGTCCCTGGGGCGAGGTCGAACAGGCTCTCAAGGCTGCTGATGCCGCGTTCACTGCTGTTCGCGATTGGCCCGGGGAGCGATTTGCAGCGTTCCTCGAAGCCTACGCGGACGCCATCGAGTCACGCACCGATGCGATCGTGGACCTCGCCAATCAGGAAACGGGGCTACCCGTCGAACCGCGACTCAAGAACGTGGAACTCCCACGCACGACCAACCAGCTTCGTCAGGCGGCCACTGCTGCACGGGACGGATCATGGGTCAACGCGACGATCGACACGGCGACAGGCATCCGCTCACAGCTCGCAGCGATCGGCCCTGTTGCTGTCTTCGGTCCGAACAACTTTCCGCTCGCATTCAACAGCATCGCGGGGGGCGACTTCGCAGCAGCCGTTGCTGCGGGCAATCCGGTCATCGCCAAAGGTCACTCATCCCATCCAGGCACGACGAAACTGCTCGCCGAAGCGGCGCACGAGGCAGCACAAGCGACGAACATGCCCAGCGGGTTCGTCCAGCTGATCTATCGCACCTCCCATGAAGATGGCGCGAAGCTCGTGTCGCATCCGTTGCTTGGAGCCTCCGGCTACACCGGCTCTCGACAGGCGGGACTGGTCCTCAAGACGGCTTGCGACCGAGTCGGCAAGCCGATTTACCTGGAACTGTCGAGCGTCAACCCGGTCTTCATCCTTCCCGGTGCTCTGACCGAACGGCTGAACGACCTCGCCGCCGAGTTCACCACCAGTTGCCTGATGGGTGCCGGTCAGTTCTGCACCAACCCAGGCATTGTCGTGCTGAAAGCGGGTGACCAAACGGACAACTTCGTCTCTGCTGTCGCCAATGGTTTTGCAGAGGCAACACCCGGCACGCTTCTCTCCGGCGGCGTCGAACAGAACTTCCGGGCCGGCATCGTCGCCCTTCAGCGAGCGGGTGCTGAGGTCATCACCGGTAACGAACCGGCCGACGGCGACCGCTTCTGTTATGCCAACACGCTCCTCAAAGTGACTGGCGATCAATTCCTCAGCGACCCACACGGCTTGCAGGAAGAGGCGTTCGGCAATGCCTCACTGTTCGTCATCGCGGCTGATGATGACCAACTCACCCGCATCGCGGAGCAGTTCGAGGGGAACCTCACCGGCTGTTTCTATACCGACACCCAAGGCAGCGACGATGCGTTGTACGATCGGCTGGCACCCATCATCCGTCAACGCGTTGGTCGTTTGTTGAATGACAAGATGCCGACCGGCGTCGCAGTCAGCCCGGCCATGAACCACGGCGGCCCTTTCCCCGCCACCGGCCATCCCGGCTTTACCGCCGTCGGCATCCCCGCGTCGATCACACGCTTTGCGATGCTCCAATCCTACGACAACATCCGCCCGCATCGCTTGCCACCCGCCCTGCAAGACAAGAACCCCACCGTCATGTGGCGCCGCATCGACGGCGAATGGACGAAGGCGGATGTTTGATGGACTTCACACGAATGAAAGCTATACACGATGACCACACCTATCAAATTCGGTATCCTTGGGTGCGGACGTATCGTCGAACGCGGACTCGGACCGGGGTTGCGTGACTCTCCATTGGCGGAGTTGCATGCGATTGCGAGTCGGCGGCCGGGCGTCTCTGCCGAGTGGGCGGAGAAGCACGGTGCGGCGAAGGCGTACGACTCGTACGAGGAATTGCTGGCAGACCCGGAGGTGCAGGCGGTCTACGTGCCGTGTCAGGGGCACGAGCATCGGCAATGGACGATCGCCGCTGCGAAAGCGGGCAAGCATGTGCTCTGTGAGAAGCCGTTGGCACTGACGGTTGCCGAGACGGAAGAGATGATCGCTGCCTGTGACGAAGCGGGGGTGATCCTGCAGGAAGCATTCATGTGGCGGCATCATCCGCGCGTAACCCGCACGAAGGAGTTGCTGGACGAGGGAGCCATCGGCAAGTTGCGGCTGATTGTCGCCAGCTTCACGTTCGACATCGATCGCAGCGACTGGCGGATGCAACCGGAGAAGGGGGGCGGCGCGATGTGGGACATCGGCTGCTATGGCGTCAATTGCAGTCGTTACTTTACCGGGGCAGAGCCAAGCGACGTTCACGCTCACGCTCACTGGGGGGAAACGGGCATCGACATGACGATGCAGATCGCCCTCGCGTTCCCCGGCGACATCGTGGCCAACATCGACTGCAGCTTCGAGGCCCCCTTCCGCTGCCGTGCTGAACTGGTCGGGACAAAGGGCCGCATGTTTCTGGAGGACGCCTTTTTGCCCAAAGACGAATCGGTCATCTTGCTGCAACGTACCACGGACCAAGAGCCGATCATCGAAGTCGAACGCACTGAGCCCGCCAATCAATTCGCCTGTGAAGTCACGACCTTCTGCGAATCCATCGCCGCTGGCTCTCTCCGGGCTCCCGCTGAGAACGGCCTTGCGAACATGAAAGTGATGGAATCCGTGCTCGAAAAGGCCACGTCTGCCCGTCAGTGAACAACGACAACCGGTCATGACCCACCCGGTCAGTGCTCATACGTCGACCTGAATAGTGGACCGTCACTGCTAGGAATTCGGGTTGGGTGGCAGGGTCAGGCCAACGGGATGGCCCTGGTATTGTGCGTCCAAACTTCGGAGCCATCCGCTTCGCTTCTGGCCCCGCCACCCGAAAACCAAGCTCTGATGCTCCAATAGCTCGGTGTCAGACCTTGGCGAGGCACTCTTCAAGATAGCTTCTGGCTGCATTGATCTCTGCGGTGACGGCCTCGGTGGTGTCGAGGATGGGAATCCCGCGAGGGACGGGGTGCATAAAGATCTCGGTGCGGCCTTGGTAGTTGATGTCCTTGAGGGCGGAGAGGATGGGCACCCAGTCCAGCGGTCCACGGTGCGGTAACTGCATGAGTTCCTGCTCCTTGGGCAGTTTTTCCATGCAACCCATGCCGTGCTCCCACGCCTGAATATGCACCAGACGTTCCCCGAGGTCACGAATCAGTCCGCTGATGATGTCCGTGTCCTGTGGGAGATGGTAGGGAGCCATCGCAATGCCGAGATGTTTCGACGGCAGAGCGTCCATCACCTGGCGTTGTGAGTCGGGCGAACTGATGAGTCCGCCACTGTGATTCTCGATGCCGATGGTGATGCCCAGTTCCTCCGCGACGTCGACGTGAGGCTTTAGCTTTTCGGCGAATTCATTCACGGAGGACTTGAGTTCCTCCCCCTCCAGATTTTTTGGGCCGCCCGTGTTGCAGATGACCATGTCCCCGCCGAGTTGTTTGACCAGCCGCATCTCCTCCTGCATGTTGAAGATTCCGTACTTGAAGCAGGTGAAACTACCGAGTTCGACGTGATGCTCGTCAAGCAGCTGTCGCGTCTGCTCGACCCCCAGTTCGTCGATCTGCTCTCGTTGATTGCCGTGACGTTTGGCCCAGATCTCGACGTAATCGGCGCCGGTCTTTCGGACCTCCGGCAGGATCTCCGCCAGAGGAGCTTCGCCGTACATGCACGAGGCAACGATGTACCGCAACCGGAATTCCGCGTCCTCGACGGCGCAGAGTGATCGCGGAAAGACAGCGGTCGCTGCCGTGGATGCGAGAATTGCGCCGAATTCCCGTCGTGTCAATGAGGTCGGTGTCATTACACGCTCCGTTACCTGGGCAGTGGGTTGTTCTGCCCTATGGTAACGCGAGCCCTTCCCGAATGGCATAGCGAGCCAGTTCGACGCGATCGTGAATGCCGAGCCTGCGCATGATGCGGTACTTGTGACTTTCGATGGCCCGTTCCGACAGGGACATTGTTTTTGAGACTTCCTTGACGCTGTCGCCCCGCACGAGATGTCTCAGGACGGTTGTTTGCCGTCCGGTCAGCGATGCCAGATAGTCCGCAACTTTGACAACGTACTTCTTTGTGTCCGGTTGATACTCGAGTCGCTCCATCACGTCAGCGGAGAACGCGACGCCCCCATGGCAGATCGTGCGGAGGCATGCCATCAGCCGATCCGTCGGATCATTTGTCAGCAGAACGCCCGCTGCGTTCAGTCGCAGGGCTTCATCGAGGAACACATCTGTCGGGTCATCGGAGAGGAAGACGATCCGAGCAATGGGAAGACGCCTTGCCAGTTCGTCAGCCAGCGTGAAGGCACCTCGTCCGGAGATCTCCATGTTGATAAGCACGATCTCCGGCTGATGCTCCAATGCCAGTCGCAACCCGCGATCGGAGTCGGCAGCGGTGAAAACGACCTCCATCTCGCCCGTGGCGACAATCTTCTGGGTGAGCCCTTCCACGAACAACGGGTGACCGTCAACGATCGCAATCCTGGACGATGGAGCGTTCATCGCTGCCTCCTTGTGCTGAGTTGCTGGAGATGTGAAGTGTTCGAAGATGACTACACCCCTGAGTCGACCTGGGGGGCAGCCCGCGTGAGGCTCGCCGATCCGGGAATCCGTCACGGTGACATTTGTTTACTAATCCTCAATTGGCAGATTAAGAGATGAGGCTCGACTAATCAAGCACATTCGATGAATCCGCAGCGGTTCCTCGTGAAAATGCGTGTTGAGAAGGCGATGGAGATCGCATCGTCGCAGGCAATTACTATCGCGTTAACTCACGGTGAAGCAACGAACCCCGACGATCTGCGTAGGATCACGCAGCGAGGCAGTCTCACTCTCGTTCGCGTGTCCTCTCTGCATGTTGGTCAAATCAGGGAGAGCAGCATGATCTGCGCTTGCACGTTCGTTGCGAGGTACTTCTACGCCGTTCATCACACAAGCAAACAGACCACCCGACACGATTGAGCCGAAGATTGAAATCCCGCGCGGTGTCGAGTACCGTGATGAATCCGGCTGGTTGACTATTCCCCGCGCCGGAGGCCTTATTCATCCGATCCTGCCTTCAGACAAGACGTTAGGAACTGCACCATGGGACGCCCGGTCACCCTGTTCACAGGCCAGTGGGCCGATCTGCCGATCGAGGAACTCTGCAAAAAGGCCAAAGCCTTCGGTTACGACGGCGTCGAACTCGCCTGCTGGGGTGACCACTTTGAGGTCGACAAAGCCCTCTCGGACGACACTTACTGCGCGAAGAAGCGCGACCTGCTCGAAAAGCACGACCTCAAGCTGTTCGCCATCTCGAACCACCTCGTCGGACAGGCTGTGCTCGACAACATCGACGAACGGCATCGGGCCATCCTGCCCGAGCATGTGTGGGGCGACGGAGACCCCGCGGGTGTACGCGAGCGGTCGATCGAAGAGATGAAGAACACCGCCCGCGCCGCTCAGAAGCTCGGCATCGGCGTCGTCAACGGCTTCACCGGCAGCAGCATCTGGCATCTTATCTATGACTTCCCCCCCGTCCCACGCAGCATGATCGACGCCGGGTATCAACTCCTCGCAGACTTGTGGAACCCGATCCTTGATGTCTTTCAGGAGTGCGGAATCAAGTTCGCGCTGGAAGTGCACCCGACAGAGATCGCCTTCGACATCTATTCCTCAGAACTCGCACTGCAGGCACTCGATCACCGCGAAGAGTTTGGCTTCAACTTCGATCCGAGCCACCTCATCTGGCAGGGGGTCGATCCGGTCGAGTTCATTCGAGCGTTCCCGGATCGCATCTATCACGTCCACATGAAGGATGCAGCGGTCACGCTCAATGGCAAGACCGGCATTCTCACCAGTCACTTGCCGTTCGGCGATCCCCGGCGCGGCTGGGACTTCCGCAGTGTCGGTCGTGGTGGCGTGCGGTTCGAGGAGATCATTCGTGCTCTCAACGCCGCTGGCTACCCTCAGGACATGCCGCTCTCGGTCGAATGGGAAGACTCCGGCATGGACCGCGAATCAGGGGCCGAAGAGGCAGCACAGTTCTGCAAGAACGTCGACTTCGCCCCCTCCGGTCGCCGCTTCGATGCGGCCTTCGAGGATTAAAGAGCAGATGGGTGGCCGGATCTGGACCGAAGGAAAGACCCGGTCGTCGATCGCGCAGGGCCATCCGCTCCGCTTCTGACCCTGCCACCCACGGATTCGTTCTTGGACGATTGATCATTCATCAACGAAGAAACGGTCAGTTCCCCTATGAGAACTGACCGTTTGAGTGTCAATCGTCAGGACAGGTCAGCGACTCAGTATCCACCGAAGTACGGTGAGTTCGATCCAGCCGGTGGGTAATTGGTGCTGGCTGGTGTCGTGTTGAACTGGATCGGTCCGTACTGGTTTGACGGAGCGACATAGTTGGTGTTGTAGGGACGGTACGGCGTCACGGTCGGCTGATAGACGGGGGCCGGTCGATACCCGATTCCCGTGCCACACTGGCCGTTGGGGCAGTAATTAGACTGGAAGGTCCCGCACTGACCATTCACACAGGACGAAGTCGTCGGCACGTAACTCGGAGTCGTGTAGCAGCGACCGTTTGTGCAAAAGGTGCCTGTGTTGCCATACTGAGCGACGGGCCGGTAGGCGTTCGGAGCGTAGTAGTTCGGACGGAACGGGGCGAACAAGTTGAGGAACGCGGTCTGCTGCGGTGCGTCAGCTGTGGTCTCATCAGCGTGGACAGCGTCCACGGGCAGCAGTGTCACGAGGGTCAAACCGAGGATTGTGGAAGCGAACTTGGTCATTATCTGTCTCTCCATGAGCTGAAGTTTCAGTCTCCTGTGATGCAATGCGGCGGAAGTGCAGCCGCGGGAAGTGAAGGCACAGAAGAGCTTGAATCGTTCGGACGTCTTGCTCGGAAACAGATCTGATGTCTTGTCAGGTCACGCCGGAGAGAATTGGCATTCGGCGTGCCAATGTGGTCATTATTTCTGCAAGTTGAAGTGTGATGCCCACTTGCTGACTTTACGGGCGCGCTCAGCGTCGCAATCACCTGTGGTCAACTTCACACGAGGTGTGATCGAAGTGAATGCACGCTGGAGGTACCAGATCGGGACATTCCAGATTTGAGATCTGAAATTGCAGATTGTGCAAATCGAGATTGCGGCTGATGAATGACATCATGGGCCGGCTATCACCCAAAAGAGACCACCGACGAAGATGAGTCCGCCAGCAACGAGAAAGAAAGCGGAGAGCAGTGCAAAGACAATCGCGTGTTTGGCATTTCGCCAGTGTTTGAAGGTGTAGTAGAACTCGATGCCTGGATAGTAGTGGGCATCAAACCAGGAACGACCGTCGTCGTACATGATCGTCAAGATCCAGGATCTCCAAACGACGGCACACAGCATCCCCGCACAGCAGAGTAGAAAGCCGGCGAGCATGGGGTGTCCCAACAACACAAGAAACACGGTGAGGCCGACACTTGACGCGAAGATGGTCAAAGCCATTTTCGTCGTGTTCGCGTCGATGGGCGGTCCAGGATTCCACTGAGGCCGTTCGCCTCGCTCCAGCCGTGGCGAGACATCAGGATCAGGCTCGTCGCGTGATCGCCGCAAGCGCTCGACCTTGACCTTCGGGGGGAGTTGACGGCGATGGTTGGTGCTGGACCGCTTTCGACGAACCGGTATCAATCCATCACAACGCGGGCAAAGGACTCCAGCCTCATCGATCGAACTTCGCATGACCGTGACACGAACTTCGCAATGTGGACACGTCACTTTGGCTCGCTTCGCCATGAATCAATGCTGCGGTGCACCAGGCAGGATTCTCGCCTCCGGATCACTCGGCGGTTTGTCGAGAGCAAGGAAGGCGAACAGGTCTGCGATCTCCTGGGGGGTGAGTTGCTTCTCCAGTTGCTCGGGCATCATCGAGACTTCGCTGACCTTGTATTCTTCGATCTGATCACGCGGGATTGTCTCCGTTTTGCCGCCCTGTATCTTGAGTACGACCCGCTGGTCACTTTCCTCGACGGCGAGTCCGGTCAGCACGCGGCCATCCGTTGTGACGAGGATGCGTGCCTGATACCCCGGTCCGATGACCGCTGATGGGTCGAAGACGTTCGTAAGCAGTTGCAGCCAGTTGTTGCGACCGTTGCGGGTGATGTCCGGCCCCACTTCTGCTCCCTCGCCGTAGATCTTGTGACACTGCGCACACACCTTCTTGAAGGCCAGCGCCCCCCGCTCCGCATCCCCCGGCGTCCCATGCAGAAAGTCACGCATCCGATTGATCGTCTGCTGTTGATCCCCCCGCCGCCCAGTCCGCACCTGACCATACACCTTCGCGACCAACTTCTGCAATTCTTCATCCTTGAACGATGCGACCCGCGCGATCTGATTGAGGTTGAGCGCATCCTTGTCGACCTGTTTGGCGTGGATCGCCTTGAGCAACGCTCTACTCCAAGCTGCTCGCTGCGTGAGGACTTCAATCGCTTTTGGTTTTACGTCGGAGTCGAGTTTACTGAAGTGAGAGAGCAGTATTTCGCCTAACCCTGGTTCCTTGAAATGTCCCAAGTTGTCAACCATCGCTGCGACGAGGAGACCATTGGTGGATTCAGTCGAAAACACCCGATCTGTCATCGCCAAGACGAGGTCATCCTGAATGTCAATGAGAGTTCGCAGCGACTCGATTCGCTCAGCAATCGAGAACTTCTCACTGGCAAACCGAGACTGAAGCTGCGTGACCGCATCGTGATCGCCCCACAGTGCCTTTAGCAGAGTGACTTCGTTTGCATAAATCAGTTCTTCCTCAGGGGTGAGTGCAGGTTCCAAACTCTTACGGATCGCCGCAAGCATGCCTCCCGGAAACCGACCTCCACGCACTCCGGAAATGAGTTCAAGGAGGCACCTCTGCTTGAGTTCACCCGAAACCTCATCCGATGTGATTACTTCTCCAATCACCGAGCCAATCTCAGTGCCACTCGATTGTGGGGAGTCCATCAAGACAGCGACCATACGTGGCAGCAGCTCTCCCAACTCGCCGAGGGGATACGGATTGATCATTGTGCCGGTTGGAGGTTGCCTTTCCTGCAGAACCTGAAGGAGAACTTCGGGATGCTGCATCAGAGTTGGCTTCACGCCTTCCCAGACAACGTGCTTAACAGTGCGATCAATGTTGCCATGTCCCACAATTGCCAGCAGATAAGCGATGCCATGTGCATCATCAATTTGATAGCTGCGATGTCCCGACGATTTGATCAGGTTGCGGGCAAGAATCGCGCGATTCAAGGACAATCGCATATAATGCTCGACCTCAGATTCATTCATCTTCACTTCGGCGAGGGGCAACGTCCAGAAGGGGGCGCCCAACTCGCCTACCGCCATCAAGTCGAAATGCTCCTCGGTGAGTCGATTCCGCAACGTTCGCAAGGCCCATGGGGCCAGTTTGGGGAAACCTTTTCCTTCGAGGAGGGTTTTCGTAGTCAGATTGATACCCGATGTCACAATCTGGAATCTGCGAAGCTGTTCTTCAGATGATGCATTCGAATGATCAATCGGCTTGAAGTCCATGAGCCGACGTGCCAATTGGTTTTCGTCGTCTGGAGCGGAGATGCGTTCTGTCAGCAGCCTCTGTGCTGTCTCCCGGTAGTACACATTCGGATCGCCCAGCAGTGCGATCAGTTCGTCGTCAGACTTTGTCGTCAGGTCAAACGGCTGTGCGTGTGGCGTGTCCTTGTATCTCACGCGGTAGAGGCGGCCTTTGACGCGTTCGATGCCTTCGGGGTCGGCGTTGGCGTCCTGGTAGCAGTGGTATCGGTCGTACCAGTCGAGGATGTACAAGCAACCGTCCGGGCCGACCTTCTGCACGACCGGCATGAACCAGGCGTCGTTCGCGGTGAGGAAGTCGGCCAGTTTGGGGTTGTCGGGGTCGCCCGTCTTGCGGATGAGACCGTACTCATCGTTGTCCCATGCTCCCGGTTTGGGGGGGAAGCCGGGGTGTGGTTTGCCTTTGTAGGTCGAGCCGTGTCGCTCGGCGATGTCGGCATTGATGCAGCCGCCGTGGATGTTGCCCATGTAGAGCACGCCCCGGTACTCCTCCGGGTAGGCGTCACTGTCGAACCACGTGATGCCGCAGTAGGCCGCCTTCTGGTGTTTGTGCTCGACGATGGACCCCATCGGCCATGTGTGTGGCGGGTAGGGTCCGCCCTGACGGATGTAGTAGCCAGTCTCGACGATGTGCCACAGGTGATCGATCACACAGGCGGAGATGAAGAACTCGCCGTCCTCATTGATGGCGATGCCCCATGGGTTACTCGTGCCCTCTGCGAAGATCTCAAACTTGCGCGTCCGCGGATGGATACGGAACATCGCACAGGTGAACTTCCAGCCGGGATGCTCAGGGGCGTAGTTCGGGTTCGTCTCGGAATACTTCACATCGCAGTAGTTAAACACGCCGTTGAGTCCGTACAGCCAGCCGTCTGGTCCCCACGTGAGCGAGTTGGGCAACTCGTGTGTGTCGGTGCGTCCAAAGCCGGTGACGACTGTTTCGATCTTGTCTGCTTTCAGGTCGCCGTCCGTGTCCCGCATGAACAGGATGTCAGGCGAGTTGGCAACCCACACCCCGCCGTAGCCGACCGCGATGCCCGAAGGAATATTCAGCCCGTCTGCAAACACGGTCGTCTTGTCGACCTTGCCGTCACCATCCGTGTCTTCGAGGACCTTGACCCGGTCACGCCCCGGACCGGGCGACTTGCGTGGGTACTCCAGACTCTCCGTGATCCAGAACCGTCCCTTTTCATCAATGCACATGGCGACCGGATTCACGACGTCCGGCTCTGCTGAGACGATTTCGACGGAGAACCCTTCAGGCACAGTCATCTTCGCCACCGCCTCCTCCGGCGACAACGGCGGTCCCGGCGGCCGATCATGACGACGTGGTGTCTCTAGTCTTTGGGCGTGAGAAGTCCCCACGATGACAAGAACCAAGACAGGAACAGCGGCCAGACTCCAGAGCGACTTCAGCATGAAAATGCGCCTTGCACGAATGCAGGATTTGAGACAGTGACAAAGAACTCCCACGAGAAGAGTCCCTGATGGTGAACACTGGCGAGACGAATGGCAAGTTCGCAACCTACGTGGACCGGATCGCGATGTGTCCGACCTGATCCTCGTCTGTCTCCGGAAAGTCACTCCGGTAGTGCACGCCACGGCTTTCGGTTCTGGTTTGAGCGCTTGCGATCATGAGTTGTGCGACGAGGAGCATGTTCTGTAACTCCCAACCCTCGACCGTGTCGAACTCGCGAGTCGAGACGTAGCGGTCCCAGAACTCGACTTGCTTGGCGGCGTCGGTAAGGCCTTCGGCCTCTCTGCGGATGCCCACGTTTCGCCACATGATGGCGGAGAGCGAATTCATCAGGTCGGTCAGGTTGAGTTCCTCTTCCTTGTTTGGCGGCGGCCAGTCGGACGTCAACGGCAGCACGGTGTAGTCATCGGGGATGTTGAGCGCCGCCTCCGATGCACCTTTGCCCGCCGCCCGACCGTGATACAGCCCCTCGAGCAAACTGTTGGACGCGAGGCGATTCGCTCCGTGTAGACCGCTCGATGTCACCTCGCCTGCCGCCCAGAGGCCGGGGAGTGTCGTGCGACCTGCGGAGTCAATCGTCACTCCACCGATCATGTAATGTGCACCGGGTCGAACGGGGATCAAATCCTGAGGCAACTCAAGACCGAAATCAGTACACACCTGTTTGATGTGAGGGAAGCGTTCGTTGACCAGTGTCGCTGGCAGATGACGCAGGTCGAGATAGACGCACGACTGGCGGGTCTTGTTCATTTGTGTGGTGATCGCACGACTGACGATGTCTCGCGGGGCGAGTTCGAGCCGTTCGTCATAGTCACCCATGAAGCGGTAGCCCGTCGCATCGACAAGATAGGCCCCTTCGCCACGCACCGCTTCAGAGATGAGATGCCGCGAACTGCCGGCGATGTACAGCACGGTCGGATGAAACTGCATCATCTCCATATCGCGCAGCTCGGCCCCGGCACGAAATGCGATCGCGTGACCGTCTGCGGTAGCGATGTCCGGATTCGTCGTCTCACGGTATAGACGCCCTGCTCCGCCCGTGCACAGGATCGTCTGCTTGGCCCAGACAAACGTCTTGCCATGATCCGGGTTCCACACGATCGCACCGCGACACGTGTTGTCCTGAGTGAGCAGATCGATCGTGAAGGTCTGCTCCCAGATGTCGAGTGTGGAAACTCCTCGCACACTCTCAATGAGTGCCCTCATCACCTCCTTGCCGGTTGCATCACCAAGGGCATGAGCAATCCGTCGGTGCGAATGCCCTCCCTCCTTGGTAAGAGCGATGCGACCGTCCACTTGATCGAACCGGGCTCCATACTCGATCAATTCCCGGATCAACTCAGGAGCCGCTTCGACGATCGACTCGACAACCGTCCGGTCACATAACCCGGCCCCGGCGACCATCGTATCTTCCGCATGATTCGAGATCGCATCCTCCGGATCGAGCACGCCGGCAATGCCCCCCTGTGCCCACGCACTGTTGGAGAGTTCGATCTGATCTTTGCTGACGACGATGACCCGCAACCGTGGATCAATCTCCAGCGCGGCCCGCACCCCGGCAATCCCCGCCCCGATGACCAGCACATCCGCAAACATGTGCGGCACCCGCTTGGCATCAAAACGAGCAAGATATCGGCGTCTGGGAGTGTGTGTGAGCATTGAAGATACTTCTAAAGGAGTGGCTTCAGTTGAACAGGACCGGCAAACTCTGGCAACTGAGCGGCAGAAACGGCCTCCAACTCCTGCAATGACCACGAACTGCCATCGACGTTTCCCGCGATGTAGTACCGATGTCCTGTCTTGGCATCGGTTTGCCGGCTCCCATCGATATAGTCTGATGCGTCTGGATATTGACCATGTTTGGAGAACCTGATATCAGCCGCTTCTCCCCTCTCCCTTCCCCCATCTATCTCACATCGATCAATCGGTCGCACACTCACGCGGTCGCATTCGGACCATTTACGTCATTGGCCAATGCGGCCCTGACCGCGACCAACCCTTTCCCATCAGCCGACTTGCGTTTCGGCCACCCTCCCTCAAGACCACCGGGAACAAACCTGAGCGTCGACAGAGTCTTTGACTCCTTCCGTTTCCGTGGTGATCGCAGCATCGACCAGTCGTTGCCATCCCTCAAATTGCAGGTCGAATGAGCGGCCTCCGACAATTCAAACGACCTCTCGGATTTGACCGCGAGGCCATCGTTTCCACCTGCATGAACGGATTCATCGAATGTGGCGCAAACGTCCATCACGTCGCGGAATAACAGTCAGCACAGCAATCGAGCAGCTCTCCGATCGATGCATGCTCTCCGCGACTGTCTTTGAGCATAACGACATCGGGTACTTCGTCGACGATTCCGAGCCAACGCTCCATCGGTACGACATCGCAAATGAGGCGTGGCTGTCAGCCATTGAACTCGAAGGCGGCGGCGGTCCTCCCACTGTGGCGCACGTGGATGACGACGGCATCTACGTTGCCTACGATAAATCGGTCTACCGCTACAGTCTTGACGGCACTGGCCCCACCCACCTGCTAAACGCGCCTGATAGCGTGCAGGCGATTCACTCCGATGGAAATGTCCTGTTTCTGAATCACACCAGTGGCCACTACGCACGATTTATCAGTCTCAACAAGACGACGAACGCCATTATCGATACGTTTGAGAATTATGTGGAATCGGTCCACGGATCTTCAATTTCGATCGATTTCAACCGCATCATCGGTCGTTCATCCGGGATCAGTCCGTCCGACATGACATATGTTGAGTATGGCGATTCTGGTCATTTTATCATGGGAGGAGACAGCCCTTACCACGGAGATTATCCAGGCGCGTCCAGGACCTGGGTCTTTCCCAACGGAAGCAAGGTCGTCGACAACTCGGGCACGGTCTATGCAACGAACAGCCTCACTCAACAGAACAGTTTTGCAGGCCGCATCGACGACATCGACTTCCACAATGAGAGTATTCCGATCGTTCTCAGAGGCGACACTTTGATCGCATTCTCACAGACGATTCTGCCAACTGGAAGCCATTCGTTGGGATATACTCCGTCTGAAATCTTCGTCAATGACACAAATGTGATTACGTTCACGGAGGAGGCTTCCAGAGCGACGGGCTATGACGCTGCGGTCGTCCCGTTGACGGCTTTGAATCCTCCATCTCCCGGCGCACCGACCGACCCGTCTGGCTTGGCATACACGCCGGATCACGTCGAGTTGGCATCCGATGGGACAGTTCTGTTGTTCAGCAAGGCTCATCAAAGTCTGTTCCGCTGGGATCCGAACACTCAAAGCTATGTTGACAGTTACCCATTGCTCGGTTCGGCGAATTACATCGACTATTCACCGGAGACGAACCGGGTCTACCTGGCGTATCAATCCGGATTAATTCGGATGATGGACCTGGATGCTGCGAGACCAGACGAGGTGCCTTTCACATCACTTCCTTATGCCGCTGCCGGGTTGGTTGCTGCAGGTCGCTATCTCGTTGCCAGTTCGGGAGACGAACACCTGACATTCGCCCCGAATGGCTCCCAGA
>JAGQPX010000130.1 GCA_020426505.1 Planctomycetaceae bacterium
CGGGAGCGCTCCCGTTGGTCGCGGCGAAACTTTTTGACTCCCCATGATCTCAACTACGGACATCTCGCAACGAACCCTCGACAACGCGATCGAAATCGCCCGAGTCTGCGATGCCTATCGGGGTCGTGACACATTGGTGCTTGATCTCACCGGTATCACGCCCATCTGCGACTACTTTGTGATTACCACCGGCACCAACCGCCGGCAGATTCACGCGATCGCTGACGAGGTCAACCGCGTCCTCAAGGAGAGCGGGTCCGCACGCAAAGGCCGCGAGGGTTATGACGAAAGCAGCTGGGTCGTCCAGGACTACGGCGACATCGTCCTGCACGTCTTCACGCCGGAGACGCGATCACTCTACGACCTCGAAAACCTCTGGGGCGATGCCCCGCATGTGCCGTGGGACGGTGACTCGGCGGAGTGATTAACCACGGAGGCGCGGAGATGCAGAGGACGCGCGGAGATGGCTGATAAGCGTCGAGAAAGTGGTTGTCTCGTTCAAATCGCTGGCGGAATAGCCGGCCTCCTTGCTGGACTCATCATCGGGTTCATCATCCTGCTATTTGCAGGTCTCGGAGGCAAGCTGACTCTACCGGTTACCCTCATCGCGATGACGCTGCCACCGATATTCTGTTCTGTCTGGGGGATGATCTATCCTCAGTTCTTTGGCCAATTGCTACTGGAGTTGATTCTCACCCTTCTCCGGATGTTCTCGGGAGATTAAACCATGGTAAACCTCACTCCGCGCGTCCTCCGCGCCTCTGCGTCTCCGCGGTGAAGAAAACGAATGAACATCCTCCAAACCCTCCGCGACCGATTCGCTCTTGCGCTGGCTGACTTCACGGACGATCCGCAGACGTTCGCGGCGATGGTGCGGCCGGCTCAGGGGGCCAAGTTTGGTGACTATCAGGCCAACTGTGCAATGCCGCTGGCGAAGGTGCACGGCACCAATCCGCGCGAGCTGGCCGCCAGCATTGTCAGCAAACTCGACCTGAGCGATCTGTGTGACGCGCCGGAAGTGGCTGGTCCCGGGTTCATCAACCTGTCGCTACAGGATGACTGGCTGTGGGAGCAATCACAGTCACTCGCCAGCGATCTGCGGCTGGGCGTGCCTGCGACCGAGCAGCCTCGGAACATCGTCGTGGATTTCTCGTCGCCCAATGTCGCCAAGCCGATGCACGTTGGACACCTGCGGAGCACGGTCATCGGCGATGCCCTGTCGCGCATCCTGCGGTTCCTCGGTCATCAGGTGACGACCGACAATCACATCGGCGACTGGGGCACACAGTTCGGGATGATCATCTACGGGTACAAGCAATTCCTCGATGAACAGGCGTACGCAGATCAGCCTGTCGCGGAGCTCGCGAGGCTGTACCGGCTCGTCAACCAGTTATCCGACTATCACGCCGCGATCGAGAAGTTGCCCATACTCGAACAGCGGGTGCATGAGCAACGTGAACTCCTCAGCGACGCGGAAGCAGTCGAACAGCCGGACAAGGGACACAAGAAGCGATTGAAGAGTCTGCGTGCCGACCTGGCTGTCGCGACGGAGAGTATTGAGACGACCAAACGAAACATCGCCGCTGTCGAGTCAGACCCGCAACTAATGCAACTTGCGAATGACCACCCGAACATCGCCCGTGGTGCGCGGGACGAGACGGCCAAGCTACATGCAGGTGATGTGGAGAACACGCAGCTGTGGGAGCAGTTCATGCCGCAGTGTTTGAACGCGCTGGATGCGGTCTACGATCGGCTGGGCATCCACTTCGATCTCACGCTCGGCGAGAGTCACTACCAACCGATGCTGGCGAACGTCGTCGCGGACCTGAAAGCGAAGGGCCTCGCGACCGAGAGTGACGGCGCGATGTGCGTGTTCATCGCGGGGAACGATGCTCCCTTCATCGTGCAGAAGGCGGACGGAGCTTTCAATTATGCCACGACCGACCTCGCGACCATTCGTTATCGCGTTGAGGAATTGGCAGCCGACACAATGTTGTATGTCGTCGACTCGCGGCAGGGCGAGCATTTCAAGTTGCTGTTCGCGACCGCTGAGAAATGGGGGTACACCCCAGAGATGCAGCACATCAAGTTCGGCACCGTGATGGGCAAGGACCGCAAGCCGTACAAGACCCGCTCGGGCGACACGGTGGGGCTGGAGAGTCTCCTTGATGAAGCCGTCGCCAAGGCGTACGAGATCGCAGCGGCCAACGACGATGCCAAGCCGGATGGCCCCGAACTTGATGAGCAGACACGACAGGAGATCGCTGAGGTGATGGGCATCGGCGGCATCAAGTACGCTGACCTGCACATCAATCGCGAGAGTGACTACGTGTTCGACTGGGACACGATGCTCAACATGAAAGGGGACACGGCGACCTACATGCAGTACGCCTACGCCCGGACGCGGGGCATCTTGAGAAGGGGGGAAATCGATCCAGAAGTGTTGCGAAACGGCGAAGCCACTCTGCAATTCTCACACGAGGCCGAGCGTCAACTGGCACTCAAACTATGTCAGTTCCCGGAGGCGGTCGCCGCCGCCGCGGAGGAGTCTAGGCCAAACCTGCTCACGCAGTACCTTTTCGAGACGGCTGGCGAGTTCAGCACGTTCTACGAGCACTGCCCCGTACTCAAAGAGGAGGACGAGTCCCTTCGCCTCAGCCGGTGCCTCCTCGTCGATCTGACCGGTCGTGTGATTCAGCAAGGACTTGAGCTACTGGGCATCCAGACCTGCGAGCAGATGTGAGTCGCGATCAGGGATTCAACCAAACGCCAGTCCGATCGCCATGAGTGCCAGCACGCCGCCGCACTCCAGAGCCGCGAACAGACATCCGAGAATTGGAAACAGTTTCTGTCGGTCTGATTGAAACAGGCCGATTAAACCAAGTCCCCCGCCGATCGCTGCGACAAGCATGCTGAGGATCATGCTGCAACCGATCGCAATGAGTTGCGGGTCGTCCTGCCGTGGATTGGGATTTTCAATTCCGACGAACACCGCTCCAATGAAGGTCCCCATGATGCCCAACCCGGCGAAGACCGTCAGTGCGACCGAGGCGATCCCCAACCCGGAATGCGGCAGTTGGTGATACCGACCGGGGCCGGCAGGTGTGTCGTATCCCTGTTTCTGCCAGTGAGCCCATTGTTCGTTCGTTTGGGCCGGCTCTTCTGACTTCTGCAATGATTGCTCATACGCGTCCCACGGGTCCGGCTCGTCCTGCCAGACATCGCGGTCATCCTGCCAGTCGTTCGAGTTCGGCATGAGGCTTCAAGATGCGATTGGGCAAAGCAATTCCACACGGAGAGTACCCGACCGTTTAACACAGAGCCAGCGTGGCGACGAACAATCGTGTCTTGTCGTGCAGCATTGGTATCCCGTTTCCCGGCAGAGTATGCTGGCGGAGCTTTGACTTTGTCTGATGAGGAATTTCCATGCGACTTCGACATGCCATGCTCGCGATTTGCCTGCCGGTCCTGATGCACGGGGAGATAGTCTCTGTCGCTGAGTCCGCAGACGGCCCGGCCCTCCGAGACGGCGACCGTGTTGTCTTCCTGGGGGGCACGCTTGTCGAACGCGAGCAGCGATTCGGACATTGGGAGACACTGCTGACCGCTGCCTATGCAGGTCAGGACATCACCTTCCGCAACCTCGGCTGGAGCGGCGACACCGTTTGGGGGGAGTCTCGCGGACTGTTCGAACCTCACTTGGGGTATCAACGACTCGTGGAGCAGGTGACAGCTGCAAACCCGACCGTCGTGATCGTCGCCTACGGCAGCAACGAGTCTTATGCGGGTGAGCAGGGACTCGAAGCGTTCACGAATCAGTACGCAAAACTCCTTGACGACCTCTCAGCCAAGGACCGTCGATTCATTCTGCTCTGTCCCCTGTACCTCGAAGCATCGCAAATCCCACACAATCCCGATGCTGCGTCCGATTTCGCCCAAACACAGAATGCTAACATCGATCTCTACGCCGAAGCGATCGGCTCACTCGCAGAGAGCGGCGGGCACGGCATCGTCGACCTGAGAGAACAGCATCGCCAACACCTCAATGGCGACGGTCCGCCACTGACCTTCAACGGCCTCACGTTCACCGATCATGGCTATCGACGAACGGCGGTCTGGCTAACCGATCAACTCAGTGAGCATGTTCCGTTGGAATTCGAGACACCGTCTGTGGCCGCTCTGCGTGATGCGATCATCAAGAAGAACGAACTGTTCTTCCACCGCTGGCGACCACAGAACTTTACCTACCTCTTCGGCTTCCGCCAGCACGAGCAAGGCAACAACGCCGTCGAGATTCCTCAGTTCGATCCCCTCGTCGAACAGGCCGAACAGGAAATCGCAAAGCTCGCAGTGATGGCGACGAAGGATTGAACCGCAGAGGACGCAGAGGGTTGAGTGATGAACGTGAATGACGTTTCAGGACAGATTATTGATTCGGCGATGAAGGTCCACACTGTCCTCGGACCCGGTCTACTTGAGTCTGCCTACGAGGCATGTCTGCTCTTCGAGTTGCATCGTCGCGGACTGGAAGCACGATCGCAGGTGCCACTACCAATTCAGTATGACTCGGTCAAACTCGATGTCGGCTACCAACTCGACCTGCTTGTCGAAGATTTGGTAGTCGTTGAAATCAAGGCAGCCAATGAGCTAACTCCTCTGTACGAAGCCCAACTTCTCTCCTATCACAAACTCAGTGGCAAGCAGGTCGGTCTCCTGATCAACTTTCATTCAGTCCGACTCAAAGACGGAATCAAGCGTCTCGTCAACAACTACTCAGAATAAAATCCGGGTTCTCATCAATGCCCAACTTCCTTTCTCTGCGTTCTCCGCGCCCTCTGCGGTTCATCCTCCCGGCGATACTTCTCTGTGGTCAGGTGCACGCCCAGCGGGACCTCAAGGATATCCCGCCGCCGGACCCGGAACTGGAACGTAAAACATTCGTGCTACCCGAAGGATTCGAAGTCAATCTGTTCGCGGCAGACCCGCAGATTGCGAAGCCGATTCAGATGAACTTCGATCCGCAGGGGCGATTGTGGATCGTCAGCAGTCACACGTATCCGCAGATTCTCCCCGGCGACGAGGCGAATGATCGTGTGCTGATCCTCGAAGACGCAGATGGCGACGGCGTCAGCGACAGCACGACCGTGTTTGCAGAGGGGTTGTTGATCCCGACCGGGATCGAACCGGGTGACGGCGGCGCGTATGTCGCGGCGAGCACCGAAGTGTTGCATCTCAAGGATACGGATGGCGATGGCAAGGCCGACTCACGGCGGATCGTGCTCAGCGGTTTCGGCACTGAGGACACGCATCACATTCTGCACACGTTTCGCTGGGGACCCGCACAGCGGCTGTTCATGAAACAGTCGATCTACATCCACTCACACGTCGAGACCCCTTGGGGCGTGCAGCGACTGAACGCGGGCGGAACCTGGCGATTCGACCCGCAGACCTGGCGAATGAGCGTGTTCGACCGGGGTCTCGTCAACTCGTGGGGCATCGCCTTCGACGACTACGGAACCACGTTCGCGACTGATGGAGCGGGGGGCGAAGGCATCAACTACATCGTCCCAGGTGCGTCCTACCTCACCGCCTACGGCGCGCCTCGGATTCTGCACGGACTCAACCCCGGTTCACCCAAACATTGTGGACTGGAGATCGTCAACGGCCGACATCTCCCCGACGATTGGCAGGGGAGTCTGCTGACCAACGACTTCCGTGGCCATCGTGTCTGCCGGTTCGTCGTGAGCGAGGATGGCTCCGGATATTACTCGCAGGAGCAACAGGAAGTCATCAAGTCGGATCACGTCGCCTTCCGTCCGATCGACATCAAGATGGGGTCGGACGGCGCGATCTACATCGCAGATTGGTACAACCCCATTATTCAGCACGGCGAGGTCGACTTCCGTGATCCGCGTCGTGATCACACGCACGGTCGCATCTGGCGAGTGACGTACAAGGGCAACCCGCTCGTCGATCGTCCCAAACTCGTCGACATGACCAACGATGAACTTGCTGCACAACTCGCTGCTCCCGAACGCTGGACCCGCAAGCAGGCCATGCGACTGCTGAAGGAACGCGGGCCAGACGTACTCACAGCGGTCAAGAAGTGGGTTCGCAATCTCGACAACTCGGCTCCCGGTTATCACCAACGGCGACTGGAGGCGTTACGGGTCTATCAGGCACACGATGTCGTCGAGCCCGAACTCTTGGAGTCATTGCTCACCGCGTACGATCACAACGCCCGAGCCGCCGCGACGCGCATCGTCGGCGACTGGCATCTACGATTGGACGATCCACTCGCACTGCTCGCACCTCGGGCGACTGATGAGCATCCGCGCGTCCGCCTCGAAGCGGTGCGGGTCCTTGCAGAAATCCAAGACCCGCGTGCGATCGAGATCGCCATGACGGCCCTCGATCCGGAAGTGCCGCCGCTATCGGCGTTCATGACTCCCGAGGAACGTCAGATCAACAAGCCGGGCGAAGCTCCGGTTGAGGTCGATCAATGGCTCGACTATGCCTTGTGGCTGACATGCCGCGATCTGCAACCGGTCTGGCAACCGGCGCTGCTGGCAGGCGAGATCGACTTCGACGGCAACACACGTCATCTCACATACGTCCTCAAGTCCGCCGGGTCAGCCGAGACGGTCGGAGTGCTCACCCAACTGCTGAGTGAAGGCGCAGTGCCTGACGATCAACGAACCGATGTCCTCGAAGTCATCACCGAACACGGCGGACCGAACGAGCTTGGCGAGCTGTTGGAAATGACGGCGTCACTCGATGATGCAGGCTCGCAGGCGAACGTGCTGGAGAGTCTGTTACGCGCCCATCGCCGCCGACAGATGGTGCCGGCAGGCGATCACGCTCCGCTTGAAGGTTTTCTCGCATCGGACAAAGCAGGTTTGCGTGGACTGGCAATGAGGTGCGTTGGCACATGGCACGTCGAACGTTTGTGGCCGCAGGTGAAGGCAACGGTGGAGAATCAGCAAGCGTCTGCCGCTGAGCGAGACGCGGCCATTCAGGCGGTCGCAGCCTATAGTGGTGACGAAGCGATCGAATTGCTGCGACGATTGGCCGGTGACAGTGGGGGAATAGATTTGCGTCTGCGTGCCATCCGTTCGCTGATGCCGCTCGATACGGATGCTGCGGTGCGTGAGGCTGTCGCCGTCATGCAGCAGAGTGAGGATGCCGGGCGGCTCTCACCTTTGTTCGCTGACGTCCTGAATCAGAAGCCGGCCATTGAGCGATTGGCGACCGCTTTGAACGAACAGGACATCCCTGCGGACGTTGCGGTCGTAGCCCTGCGTGCTGTTCGTTCGTCGGGTCAGCAGTTGCCCGAGTTGACGTCCGCATTGCAAAAGGCGGGCGGCGTCACTTCCGGTCCGAAAGAACTCTCACCGGAAGAGATGGAGTCGATGATTGACCAGGTTCTCGCGGCGGGTGACCCGGCAGCGGGTGAGGCCATCTATCGTAGGGCCGAACTCAACTGCGTCAAATGTCATGCCATCGGCGGAGCAGGGGGCAAAGTCGGTCCGGACCTTGTTAGCCTCGGAGCCACCGCCCAACTCGATTACCTGATCAATGCTTTGCTCGACCCCAACAAGCAGGTGAAGGAGAACTATCACACGCAGGTCGTCGTGACGGACGAGGGGCAGACATTCTCGGGGATTCTCGTCCGCGCGTCGGACAGTGATGTCCTGTTGCGAGACGCCGAGGGCCGCGAGATCAGCGTGCCACTTGATTCGATCGAAGACCGAGCACAAGGTGTCTCGCTCATGCCGGCCGGTCTGACGGACAAACTGACTCAGGCCGAAATCGTCAATCTAGTGGCGTTCCTCAAGGCGCTGGGACGTCTGCCCGAGTTCACCGTGAGTTCGACGCCGACGGTCAAGCATTGGGAGGTGCTGCAACCCTCGAAGGAATCCGCCTTCCGATTGAGACGCGTGGGCGATCATTTGGCTGCCCAGGGCGACCCGGCTTTCCAATGGGTCTCCACCTACGGCCGTGTCGATGGGTCGCTGCCTCTGGGTGACTTGCCCACACTTCAGATCGGTGGCCGACAGGTCAGCTTCGTGCGTGTGAAGGTGTTCTCCGACCGCGATGCAACGATGGCGAGATTGTCCATCAGCCAAACGGACGGCCTGACGGGGTGGTGGAACGGAGAACCGTTGACGCTGGATGCGGAGGTCTCCGTATCACTGCATTCCGGCGAGAACTGGCTGACCCTTGCTGTTTCGTCCGAGGCCCGTGCAAACGATCTGAGGATTACGCTCGACACAACCCGTCCAGAGGTCCGTTTCGCCCCCTGATTTTCTCGCGGAGGGAGGCGAACGTCCTTGGAGAAGCCGAGCACAATTGCTATCCTCATGAGCCGCGCGGGGTGAGCGATCACGCTCCCCGGCAATGGACAGGTAGCTCAGTTGGTAGAGCACAGGACTGAAAATCCTGGTGTCGGGGGTTCGACTCCCCCCCTGTCCACTCGAAGAACGCCCCGATGTCATCCATCGGGGCGTTCTTCATGCGCGGCTGATGGCTGACGATTTCGTAGTTTTGGTCGACGAATCTCGCCGTTTGCGGTAGAATTGATTGTCCTTCATCCTCCTGAAATGAAGGTTCCCACCGAAAGATTTCCCGCCTTTGCATACGTCGCCTTCGGGCAATTCGTGTTGCCAGCAGCCTTTCACTGGAATGCCCATGAGATCGTCTCGGATCGCGTCCGTGTTTCGATCCCAATCGCGGTTGAGGTCCGCATTGCATGTGGTCGTTGTGACCATGCTCTTTTCCGCTGGAACAGTCATCGCGTGTGAAGCCGATCAGCACGTCAGCTATTTGAATGATGTCGTGCCGATCTTCAGCAAAGCCGGCTGTAATGCGGGCGTGTGTCATGCCAAAGCGGGGGGAGGACAGAACGGGTTTCAGCTGTCGCTGCTGGGGTTCGAGCCGCAGGACGACTACGAATCGGTCGTCAAGCTGGCACGTGGGCGGCGCGTGTTCCCCGCTGCTCCTGAGCAGAGTTTGCTGTTGAAGAAGGCGTCCGGTCAGTTGCCCCACGGAGGTGGTGTTCGCCTCGCTGCTGATTCGGAAGGCTACCGCATCCTTCACGACTGGATCGCTCAAGGTGCTCTCAGTGACGTGGGCAGTGCACCTCAACTCACAGCTGTCGAGGTTGTGCCTCGACGAGTGAGAATCGAGCCGGGCGGTATCCAACAACTGCAGGCGATCGCAATCTACTCCGACGGCAGTTCACGCGTCGTGACCACAACAGCCCTGTACGAGTCGAACGCCGAGGCGATGGCCGACGTCAGCGAAGACGGACTTGTCAAAGTGCATGACGTCCCCGGCAACGTCGCCGTCATGGTACGGTACCAGGGCAACGTCGCCGTGTTCACAGCGGCCATACCACTGGGGGCGGACGTCACTGAACTGCCAGAGCCGAACAACTTTGTCGATGAACACGTCTTCACGAATCTCGAACAGATAGGCATCCCGCCTTCGCCCGTATGTGATGACGCCACGTTCATCCGTCGTGCGTCGCTGGATATCGAAGGCCGTTTGCCCACACAGGCCGAGGCGGCCGCCTTTCTGGAGAGCACCGACAGCGACAAACGCGATCAATTGATCGAGTCGCTGCTGGCGAGTCCGGGTTACGCGGACTTCTTCGCCAACAAGTGGACGTCGCTGCTCAAGAACCGACGTGACGATGCGAGTGACATCACGTCGAATTTCGCCTTCCATGCCTGGATCAGGGACAGTCTGCTCGCGAATGTGCCCTACGATCAACTCGTGCGGGAACTCCTTGCTGCGACAGGCACAGTGATCGGCAATCCGCCCGTCGCGTGGTACAAGCGGGTGAAAGACCCCAAGCAGCAGTTGGAGGACGTGGCTCAGTTGTTTCTCGGCGTGCGCATGCAGTGTGCCCAATGCCATCACCATCCGTTCGAGAGATGGAGTCAGGATGACTATTACAGTCTGTCAGCATTCTTCTCGCAGGTGGGTCGCAAGCCGACCGGCGTGCGAGGCGAAGATCTCATCTTTCACAAGCGAGGTAAGGCGACGGCGAAGAACGTCAAGACGGGTGAGTCGCTTGTCCCCATGGCTTTGGGAGACGATGTCGGCGAGATCACGCCTGATGAGGACCCGCGCCTCAAGCTCGCAGACTGGATGAGCAACCCGGACAATCCGTTCTTCGCCAAAGCGGTCGTCAATCGTTACTGGAAGCACTTTTTTAAACGAGGACTCATCGAACCGGAAGATGACATCCGCGACACGAACCCTCCCACGAACCCCGAATTGCTCGTGGCTCTGGAGGATCACTTCATCCAGAGTGGCTTTGATTTGAAAGAACTTGTGCGGGTTATCACTCGCTCGAAGGCATACCAGCTGAGTGCGATGCCGAACGAACACAATCTGGTTGATGAACAGAACTACTCCCGGTACTACCCACGTCGATTGCAGGCGGAAGTCCTGCTGGATGCGATCGATGAGATCACCGGGGCGAAGACCAAGTTCGCCAACCTCCCGCCGGGCACAAGTGCCGTCGCACTGCCGGATAACAGCTACAACAACGCGTCCGCCTTTCTACAGGTGTTTGGCCGACCAAACAGCCAGAGTGTCTGTGAATGCGAACGTGCGCAGTCCTCGAGCCTCGCTCAGAGTTTGCATCTCATCAACTCAGCGGAGATGAAAGGCAAGCTCGCGACCGGTGACGGACGGGCCGCGACACTCGCCAAGGATGAGGCATCGGTCGAGGAAAAGGTCACGGAACTCTATCTCGTCGCCTTCTCACGTCAGCCCAGCGAGTCCGAGTTGCAGACGGCTATCGAGTACCTGAACGAGCCTGTCACCAATGCCGATGGTGAGTGCGTCGACGAAGTACAGGCAGCGCAGCAGAATTATCAGGATTTGATCTGGGCATTGATCAACACCAAAGAGTTCATGTTCAACCATTGAGACGCATCATGCGTATGACAGTCGCTCTCCCGTCACGAAACCTCGCAACTCAAGTGCTGAGTGTGATCACACTCAGCGTGGGTCTTCTGTTCGGACTGGCCTCAACGACGCTCGCCCAAGCGGTCTGTCTGCCTTCCCCGCGATTGCTCACGACGACACCGATGGGCGGACAGGTCGGCACGACGGTCGAGGTGACAATCTCAGGACAGGACGTCGAAGACGTCGACCTGTTGACGTTCTCTCACCCCGGCATCACAGCGGAAGCGAAGGTCGATGACCAGGGCGAGCCAATCGCGAATCAGTATATCGTGACGATCGCAGAAGACTGTCCGGTTGGCATTCATGAAGCCCGAGTGATGACTCGACTTGGACTCTCGACGTCGCGGGTGTTCAACGTTGGCTCGCTTCCGGAGGTGCAGCAGGTTTCGCCCAACACATCGCTGGAGACGGCCATGCCACTTCCGATCGACACGGTCTGCAATGCGAAGATGGCCGCTCAAGCAGTCGACCACTACACGTTCGAGGCGGCAGCCGGTCAACGACTCGTGGTCGACTGTGCGGCCAAGGGGATTGACTCGAAGCTCAACGCCGTGCTCATCGTCGCAGATGCTCAAGGCAACGACCTGCAGGTCGAACGTCGCGGCGGTGCGGTCGACTTCACAGTTCCAGAGGCCGGCACGTATGTCGTCAAAGTGCATGACCTCACCTTTAGCGGCGGTGCTGAGTATTTCTATCGGCTTGTGATTCAGTCAGCCGAGGCGGACGAACTCGTCCAGCGTCTTCCTTCGACTCAGGCAGTGAGTTCGTTCTCGTGGCCGCCGACCGGTCTGACCGACGAACAACTGATCGCTGAGGCCGAGCTCAACAATCAGCACGGTGAGGCACAGGCCATCACGCTGCCGTGTGACATCAGCGGCAGCTTCTATCCGGCAGCTGATGTCGACACATTCGAGTTTACCGCGACGAAGGGAGACGTCTGGTGGGTCGAGGTCGCGTCGGAAAGGTTGGGCCGCGAGACTGACCCGTCCATCGTCGTGCAGCATGTGAGCAGGGACGGGGAGACAGAGAAACTGACTGACGTGGTCGAACTGACCGACATCGCCAGTCCGGTCAAGGTCTCCAGCAACGGTTACTCGTACGACGGCCCGCCCTACAACGCGGGATCGACCGACATTCTCGGCAAACTGGAAATCAAGGAGGACGGCCTGCATCGCCTGCAGTTGCACGACTTGTTCGGTGGCACGCGAAGTGATCCGGATAATGTCTATCGGCTCATCATCCGCAAGGCGGCGCCCGACTTTGCTCTTGTCGGCTGGGCGCTGCACATGAACCTGCGGAACGGAGACCGCAACGCGCTCTCGAAACCGATCGCCCTGCGGGGCGGAGCGACCATGCCGCTTGAGGTTGTCGTTGTGCGGAGAGACGGATTCGTCGGCCAGATCGAGATGGAAATGAGTGACCTCCCCGAAGGTGTGACCGCAACCGGGTTGACGATCCCCTCGGGTCAATCCAAGGGAATCATGCTGGTGTCCGCGAATGAGGACGCACCACGCGGGCTGAGCCGCGCGTCATTCGTGGGACGGGCGACCATCAATGGCGAGGAAGTCACACGTCCCTGCCGACTGGCATCGATGGCCTGGCCGATTCCTGATGCGTGGAGTCTCATTCCTGATCCACGTCTGCTGGCGGACGTTCCCGTCTCGGTTTGCGGGATCGAGCAGGCGCCACTTACGATTGCTGCCGCTGAAGACAAGGTGTGGGAGGTGACGTCCGGCGAGAAACTGACCATTCCGCTGGCGCTCACCCGCCGTTGTGACTTCTCCGGGGCCAACATCAGCCTGAACACCTACGGCAGCGGCTTCGATGGAGCGTCCGCGTTTGAGGTGCCGTTGGATGAGGAGACTTCAGAGATTGTCTATGACCTCGCCACGCTGAAGACCGCGCCCGGTGAGTACAAGGTGGCGTTGTATGGGAGCGCGGTCGCCAAGTACCGCGATCAGGTCGAATCGATCGCTATCGCAGAGGTGTCGCTTATGCAGGTGCAGGAAGAGGCGAAAAGGCTCGCTGAGGAAGTCGCAACACTCACCGAGGAGGCACAAGCAGCGACCGAGGAGGCGAAGGCCGATGCCGAGGCGGCAGCGGCTGAGGTGGCGGAGAAACTCAAAGCCGCAGAAGATGCCGTTGCAACTGCGCAGAAACAACTCGAAGCGGCGACCAACCGAGCCCAGCCCAAAGACATCGTCGACATCATCGTGTCGACCCCCTTCACGATCCGCGTCAATCCTGCGGAGGAGTCATGAGTCATCCTTTCAATGCGTCGAACATCCTGTGTCCCGGTCCCGAGACACGTCGCGGGTTCATGCGGATGGGTCTCGCCGGCTTTGCCTCGTTGAGCCTGCCGGGTGTCCTGCGTCTCAGGGCCGAGAGTCCTCAGCCTTCGTCGGAGCGAACGGCCGTGATCATGGTCTGGAAGCCGGGCGGATGCTCGCACATCGATACGTATGACCCCAAGCCGGATGCGCCGAGCGAGTACCGCGGTCCGTTCAGCACCATTCCAACGAAGGTGCCGGGCCTGCAGTTCACCGAGCTGCTGCCCATGCAGGCACAGATCGCGGACAAGTTCACCGTGTTGCGATCGATGCGTCAGACCGCTGGCGGACACCCGGCCGGTTCAATGCAGATGCTCTCCGGCGACCCGGACACGCGTGACAAGCCGAAGCCCAAGTATCCCGACTGGATGTCGATCGCGAACTACCTGCGATCGCAGGAAGGGGCTCGCTCGAATCCACTTCCGAGATATGTGGGAGTCAACCCGCCGACGACTTACAACGGCCCTGCTTATCTGGGAGAGGCCTACTCCCCCTTCGCGGTGACGGGTGATCCGAGTCAGCCGAACTTCGAGGTGCCGAACATTGGTCTGTCGGATGCCAACGAGGTCAAGCATCTCGGGCGACGGTCGTCATTGAGGCAGAATCTGGACACCTTGGAACGGGCTTTCGATCGAGCCGGCGAGTTGGAGGCGCTCGACGAGTTCGAGACGCAGGCGATGTCACTGCTGACGAACCCCAAAACCAAAGACGCCTTTGATCTCTCCAAGGAGGATGACCGCACACGGGATCGCTACGGTCGTAATACATGGGGGCAGCAACTGTTGATGGCTCGTCGTCTGGTCGAAGCAGGTGTGGAGGTGATCACATCCAGCTTGCGAGGCCCTTTGTGTGGTCGCGTGAGCAACTGGGATGACCATGCTGTGAATCATCATGTGTTCGACGCACTCCGCTTTCGGTCCAAGGCCTACGATCAGGCGGTCTCTGCGTTAATCGAGGACATTTACGAACGCGGTCTCGACAAGCGTGTGCTCGTGGTGGTGACGGGCGAGTTTGGCCGCACGCCCAAGGTCAATTACGACGCCAGCACGGGTGCCGGTAACGCCAGTGCCCCCGCGGGGACCAAGCAACCGGGCCGTGATCACTGGCCTCGCGGCTTCTCAAACATCTGGGCCGGCGGCGGAATTGAAACCGGCCGGTACATCGGCGCGACCGACAAGCTGGGTGAAGACTCAATCGAACGGGTCTGCAGCGCAGGCGATTTTCTGGCAACGATCTATCACCACCTGGGGATCGATTCGTCCAAGGTCTTCATTGAGGACTTTAATGGTCGACCGACGCCGATCGTCGACCACGGCAAGCCGATCCCGGAGTTGATGGGATGAATCTGGTCAGTCTTTCGCTCACAATTCTTGCGGGACTGAACCTTGGGGCGCTGGATGCGGGGGACCACGCAAGGTCGCTGACCGTCGACGGACGGGAGCGGAGTTATCTCGTTCACATTCCGGATTCGTACGATGCGATGACTCCGACGCCGGTCGTGCTCATTCTGCATGGAGCAGGGACCGATGCGGACATCACTGTGACATTCACGGGGATGAATGAGAAGTCCGATGAGAAGGGGTTCATTGCCGTCTATCCGAATGGGACCGGTCGCAAGCCACTACTCACCTGGAACGCGGGTGGGTCGATCGAACGTTTCCGGAAGGACCCTGCCGATGATGTGGCGTTCATCGACTCCCTGCTGGATGAGTTGGAACGGACGGTGACGGTTGATCGCCGAAGGGTCTTCGCGACCGGGATGTCGAATGGCGGGATGATGTGTTACCGACTCGCTGCGGAGATGTCGGAGCGGATTGCTGCGATCGCTCCAGTCGCCGGCACTTTGTTGATTGATGATCCACGACCAGCACGGCCTGTCCCGGTGATGCACTTTCATGGCCGGGAAGACCGATTCGTCGTTCCCGAGGGACCGGGCGATTGGACCCCCGGATTTCTCAACTTCAAATCCGTCGAGGAGACGATGGCCGTGTGGTGCCGCATCAATGGTTGTTCGACAGATCCGATGATTACGGAGCTGCCTGATGAGGCCGATGATGGGACGCGTGTCACCCGGAGCGTCTTCACTCCTCAAGGCAGTGGAGCGGAGATCGTCTTGTACGAGATTGAAGGCGGCGGACACACGTGGCCGGGCCAACGGCCGCCGGTCCGCTTCATTGGCCGCTCGACAATGGACATCTCCGCGAATGATCTCATCTGGGAGTTCTTCGAGCGACACCCCATGACCGATCTCCGGTGACGACTTCTGGACGGAAAAGTCACATGGAAGGACGAGTCATCATCGTGGGAGGCGGATTGGCTGGGCTTTCCGCTGCTGCCATGTTGACGCAGCACGGTCTGACGGTGACGCTGCTCGAGTCGCGACCCCGATTGGGAGGGCGTGCGGGTTCGTTTCTCGACACGACGACGAATGAGTGGATCGACACGTGTCAGCACGTGGGGATGGGCTGCTGCACGAACCTGCTTCACTTTCTCAAGTTGGTCGGGGTCGACGATCTGTTCCGCGAAGAGCGTGAGTTGACCTTCATCGGACCCGGCGGCGAGCGATGCAGGTTTGGTGATCACATCGGCCCCGCACCGCTGCATCTCGCCGGGGCATTCCGAAGGCTGTCCTATCTCTCGATCGGCGAGAAATGGCGGCTGGGGCAGGATCTGAGTCGGCTCGCACATCCGCATTGGGCCGATGTTCATGACTTGTCGTTCGATGACTGGCTGTCACGTCACGCCCAATCGTCTGATTGCCGTGATCGATTCTGGGACGTGATCCTGGTCAGTGCGTTGAGTGAGAGAGCAGCGAGGATCAGTGTGCCCGCCGCTCGCAACGTGTTTGTTGACGGGTTCATGTCGAACCGAGTTGGCTGGCGGGTGTATCTGCCGACCGCGCCGCTCGACGAGATTTATGGACAACGATTGACGGCATGGTTGATGTCACACGGTGCCGACGTTCGGACGCAGGCGGGGGTCCAACGACTGGAGGAGCAGAACGGAGAAGTCGTCGCAGCTCGATTGCGATCTGGCGAGGTGATCGCTGCGGATGAGTTTGTGCTGGCGGTGCCATGGCATCGTGTGAGAGACCTTGTTCCCTCGTCACTCGTCGACCACCCGGTCGTGACGGCGGCTGATCAAATAGAGGCGGCCCCCATTTCGAGCGTGCATCTGTGGTTTGGTCGGCCTGTACTGGACGTGCCGCACGCTGTGCTCGTGGGGCGATTGGGCCAGTGGGTGTTTACAAGAGCTCAGTCCCTCAACCCTCAACCCTCAACCCTCAGCTCCAATCTCCACTACCTGCAAGTGGTGATCAGTGCGAGTCACGAGCTTGCTGCGAAACCGCAAGCGGAGGTTGTGGCGGCTGTGGTGACAGAGCTGGGTGAGATCTGGCCTGAGGCGAATGGGGCATCGCTTGTGCATGGACGGGTCGTGACGGAGCATCGGGCCGTATTCTCACCGCAGCCGGGGGTGGAGAAGTTGCGACCTGCGCAACAGTCTCCCATGGCGAATTTACAGCTGGCGGGCGACTGGACGCAGACGGGCTGGCCCGCGACGATGGAAGGAGCCGTGCGAAGCGGATATCTTGCGGCTGAGAATATCCTGCGTCGAATGGGGCGAGACGCCTCTCTCGTACAGGCAGAGTTGCCGACGAGTTGGCTGGCCCAGCGACTATTTGGTCTGAGAGACAAGCGTCCGTGAAGGGAATGTAGTTCGCAACGATGCGACGTTTTCTGATCATTGCCGGATTGCTCATGGGCCTGACGTGTACGGGCACCGTCGGCTTTCACCTCACAACGGGCAGCGGTTGGCTGGAGTCGGCCTACATGGCGGTGATCACCCTGACGACGGTCGGTTCTCGCGATGGAGGACAGAATTCCGTCGCGATGGTTTTTACGATGCTCTATCTCGTCGGCGGACTGAGCATTTTTACGTACAGCGCTTTCCAGTTGGGACAATTCGTCGTCAACGCGGAACTTCGCAGAATGTGGGAGCGACGTCGGATGCAACGAGAGATTCGCGGATTGAAATGTCACTACATCGTCTGTGGTATGGGGCGGATGGGGACCACCATCTGCGAGTTCCTCGCTCAGCGAGGAAGGCCGTTCGTCGTGGTGGATACATTCGGCGAACAGGTCGAGGAGACCTGTCGAGAGCGCGGGTGGCATGTCATCGAGGGGGATGCGACGGATGATGCGGTGCTGATCGACGCGGGCATCGAACGGGCGAAGGGGCTCGCGACTGTGTTGCCGACTGATGCGGACAACGTGTACGTGGTGCTGACCGCTCGCATGCTGTCCTCGACGTTGCAGATTGTCGCCCGGGCGAGTGAGCCGAAGGCGGTCGTCAAGCTGGAGCGGGCCGGTGCTACTCGTGTCATCAGCCCGTTCAGCAGTGGAGCCATCAAGATGGCCCGGTTCATGCTCAGCCCGAGCGTCGAGGACTTTCTGGAGATCACCGACAGCGGCGGCAGCGAGTTGGAACTGGCGGACATCCAGATCGACGCTGACAGTCCGTATGTTGGTAAGCCATTGATGAACACCGACCTGCGGGACAAAGGGGTCATGATCATTGGTATCCGCAGAGCCAGCGGGGAACGATTGCTTCCCCCTGCAGGCTCAGCCGTCATTGAGGCTGGCGACAGCCTGTTCGCCTTCGGCAGCAGCGATGCGGTCAACGCCATGATCGGCTCGCCATCGGATAACGAGTGATGGTTGTCGCTGAGGGCGTGGCGAGCTAAAAGGAGAGTTAGCAGTCTTCAGTTCTCAGTTGTCAGTCAGACGCTCGATATGGACAACTGAAAACTGATCACTGACAACTGAAAACTTGAGCGAAGGAACCTACTGATGCCCGTCCCCATTCACGTCGCTGTCACCGGAGCTGCCGGAAACATTGGATATGCCCTCGTCTTTCGACTGGCGAGCGGCGAGGTCTTCGGACCCGATCAGCCTGTCGTGCTGCATCTGGTCGAGATTCCCCCCGTGCTGAAGGCACTCGACGGCGTCGAGATGGAACTGGATGACTGTGCGTTCCCCACGCTCGCAGGCGTGTTGAAGGCGGACAGCGATCACCTGGAAGACGGGTTCGCAGACTGTAACTGGGTGCTCTGCGTGGGAAGTATCCCTCGCGGCAAGGGGATGGAACGGGGCGACCTCATTCGGGTGAATGGGCCCATCTTTACCAGCACTGGACAGGCGATCAACAATGCGGCTGCAAAGGATGTGCGGGTGCTCGTGGTGGGCAATCCCTGCAACACCAACTGCCTGATTGCCATGCACAATGCCCCAGACGTGCCTCGTAATCGATGGTACGCCATGACGATGCTCGATCAAAACCGGGCTCAGACTCAGCTAGCGCAGAAGAGCGGACAGCCAGTCGCAAGCGTCAACAACCTCGCCATTTGGGGGAACCACTCCGCGACACAGTATCCGGACTTCTATCAGGCGACGATCGGCGGCAAACCTGCACCGGAAGTCATCGGCGACGACGCCTGGCTGAAGGGTGAGTTCATCACCACCGTGCAGAAGCGAGGGGCAGCCGTCATCGAGGCACGTGGTGCATCGAGTGCCGCGTCCGCAGCGAACGCAGCGATCGACACGGTCAAGGCCGTTCGTGCCAAGACGTCAGCCGGAGATTGCTTCAGCGCAGCCGTGTGCAGCGACGGCAGCTACGGAGTCGATGAGGGTCTCATTTTCGGTTTCCCCCTCACCAGCGACGGCCAATCCTGGTCGATCAAACAGGGCATTGAGCACAACGACTTCGCCCAGGAAAAGGTCGCCGCCACCCTCGCCGAGTTGCGGGAAGAACGTGACACGGTGAAGGACCTGTTGCCCGGATGAGACTTCTGTGATCCGACATTTGCCATTCCGACTCATATCGTTGAGTCTTTTGGTGATCGTATGCTGGTTCGTCTTCGCGATTGTGGAGGCGCGTGAAGCCGCTCGTCAAAGTGCCTGCAAGGGCAGATTGGCACAATTGGGTTTAGCGCTGGAAAACTACCACTATGTCTATGGTAGTTTTCCACCCGCGTACATTGCTGATGAGACGGGCAAACCCATGCATAGCTGGCGAGTGTTGCTGCTCCCCTTTTTCGAACAGCGAGATGCCTATGAGGACTACGATTTCAATGAACCATGGAATGGCCCCAACAATGGTAAAGCTTCAACAGAGCAAACAGCCGTCACGTTCAGGTGCCCTGGACATCCGTATGCCAACGAGTTGCATCTCACTGATTACGTCGCTGTGACTGGGCCCAAGACAGTATTCACAGAAGGGCAGTCGAAGTCTCTGAGCGATATTCGAGACGATACAATCCTGCTGCTCGAAATCCCTGATTCCGACATTCACTGGATGGAGCCACGAGATCTTGGGATCGAAGATGCATTGAAGATTGCTGTGTCGAGCAGACACCCCATGGGCGCTGCAGTACTCCGAGCAAACTCGAGCGTTGTGAGAATTGATCCTGATACGTCTGAGGCATCGCTGCGAGAGATGTTCTCGATTTCCCGGCGCGAGGATGCTCAATGAATCGTGAGGGAATGAAAATTGTCTGAGACTAATGCCCCGAGAGAAGACCATCTCCGTGACTTGGACAACGCCCACGTTTGGCATCCGTTTGCGCCGATGTCGGCTTATCGGGAGGAAGAGGCGCCGATTATTGAGCGTGCGGAGGGGTTTCATCTGTTCGATGTTGACGGGCGGCGGTATCTCGATGGCATCTCTTCGCTGTGGTGTAACGTGCATGGACACCGGGTGCCGGAGATTGATGCGGCGGTGCGGGAGCAGTTGGATCGGGTCGGTCACACGACGCTGCTGGGGCTGAGTTCGGTGCCTTCGATTGAGTTGGCGAAGCGGCTGGTCGACATCACGCCAGCCGGGTTGAACAAGGTTTTCTACTCCGATTCCGGGGCGACGTCCGTCGAGGCGGCGCTCAAGATGGCGTATCAGTATCATCGACAGAAACCGGGCGGTCCGGAGGAGCGTGACCTGTTTGCGACGGTCAGCGGTGCCTACCACGGCGACACGATCGGCTCGGTCAGTGTGGGGAGTATCCAACTGTTCCACCGGGTGTATGGCAAACTGTTGTTCGAGACGGTCAGTGTTCCGTCGCCGAGTGGCTTCCGGTTTCCTGATGGGATGACACAGGATGAGTATCACACTCATTGCCTCGATGAGGTCGAGCGTGTGGTAGTAAAGCACGCGGACCGACTGGCCGCTTTCGTGATCGAGCCGTTGGTGCAAGGGGCGGCGGGGATTCTTGTGCACGAGCCGGGCTATCTCTCTCGCGTTCGTGAGTTGACCAGCGAGCATGGCATCCCGTTGATCGCCGACGAAGTGGCCGTCGGGTTTGGCCGAACCGGGACAATGTTCTCCTGTGAGCAGGAGGATGTGCAGCCGGACATTCTCTGTTTGGGGAAAGGCATCACGGGCGGATACCTGCCACTCGCGGCCACGCTTACGACGGACGAAATCTTCGACGCCTTCCTAGGTGATCCGAGCGAGGGGCGCACGTTCTTTCATGGTCACACCTACACGGGTAATCCGCTCGGCTGTGCTGCGGCGCTCGCGTCGTTGGAGCTATTCGAGCAAAACGACGTTGTGGGGAACGTTCGCGAGAATGCTGAGACACTGAGTCGCCAACTCAAACCACTCGAATCTCACTCGCATGTGGCCGACGTGCGACAGAAAGGGATGATGGTGGGGATCGAACTCGTGCAAGACCGCGATACGCATGAATCGTTCAAACCCGAATTGAGAATGGGACACCAAGTGACGATCGCTGCCCGCAAGCGGAATTTGATCCTGCGGCCATTGGGTGACGTGATCGTACTGATGCCGGCCCCGGCGATGCCGGGCGAGCTGGTCAGGGAGCTGTGCCGCGTCGCCATTGAGGCGATTGACGAGGTAACTGCCGCCGCAAACTGATGCAGGGATTGTGGGCAAACGAAGCGAGGCCCACTGGAGTGAACCAGCGGGCCTCAGCCGTGTTTCGGGTTGTCATGAATTCAAGCCGGCAGTGGATAGAATTCCCGGAATACCACGGTATGAATCGAATAAATCCGCTATGTCCCAAGTGTAGCAATCAAAGTGCCAAACTTTCCAGAGTTTCGTCTGATATTTCCGTCGTCCTGCCTCCCCTTGAAAACAGTGTCCTGTCCCGCCCATCCATGTAGCGGTCTCTCGAAGCTGACTACCTCAAGCAGCTTAGGAGGTGCTGCACTTTCTGCTGTGATCTGAAACAGGGTGCCGTGGAACGATGCAAGAGGTTGATTCATCCAGCTCAAGGTCATCCGTGGAGGAGTTGCCTTTCAACGTTTGAGAATCGAGCGATGGTGTCGGCCTTCGTGTGACTCTGAGGAATTGCTCTGCAATCTTGAAGGTAATTCGGCTGATTTGGGAAGAATCTCCGAATTCCTCAGAAAGTCGTTCCGGCAGTCGTGCGAATGGCACGCTCTATGCTCATTGTGTACATCGCTGCACGAGCAAGGATTGGCCCGCACTTGCTCAACGGCCATGGAAAGCGTCTTTCGGACTTGTCCGGAGGACGCTTTTCCTTTTTGCTATGGGAACTACAGCGACTCTCGATCGTCGTGATGTTCGCTGAGGATGGCTGGACATTTGCTTCCCCTCCCCGCATCAACCGACAATGTCGCTAGGGAGCAGATTGCAGCGAGAGCTACGAGAGTTTGTGATGACGAGTCAATGAACATGGAACGAACTGGGGCCAATCAGCCAACAACGTCGACCGGCACGGGCAGTTATCTGGTCCTGCGACGGGGGTCTGCCAGGCGAAGCGTGGTCCCTCTCGAACAGCGTGAGATTCTCACCATCGGTCGGGCAAACTCGAATCGCGTGGTGATTCCGGATGCCAAGTGCAGCCGCCAACACTGCGAGGTCTTCTACAGCGGCGGACGTTGGTCGGTCCGTGATTTGGGAAGCCGCAATGGTGTTCTGGTCGATGGCGTTCGCATCGACGCAGAGGTTGCTTTGGATTACGGGCAAATCCTGACCATCGGATCATGCGAGGCGGAATTCACCGACACCCCACCCGAGGGATCGATCGTTGTCGGCGGCTCGGTCGACATGGGACAGGGGGCGACGTTCGACATCATCGAGCGAAAATCGGGAACTCGGTACGACAAGCCCCGATCAGTTGATACTTCGACTCGCACGAAGCCGGGGCTCAACGAGTTGTATCAACTGGCCCGTTCGATGGCGGAAGCAAATCAGACATCGGAGCTGGGCGAACGAGCACTCGAAGGTCTGTTCGCCGGGTCGAGTGCAACTCTCGGCGCCGTGCTGCTCACGACAGAAAGCGAGGGGCACGTTGATGTCAGCAACTTGGAATGTATCGCTTCCATTGCCCGCGAGTCACACCAAAAGCATGTCGTTTCGCGATATCTCTCAGAGATCGTCCTCGAAGACCGCGAAGCACTGCTGGCCCGCGACCTCTCCGAAAACGAATCACTCGCTTTGCGGGACAGCTTGAGTCTCATTAGTGCTGAAAGCGCAATCTGTGCCCCGATCCGCAGGGAGGGACGCGTCCTTGGGCTGATCCATCTTTACGCCACAAAAGAGGGCCGATCACTCGATACGGATGATCTTGAATTCACGCTGGCCGTGGCTGACCAGTTCGGAATCGCTCTGGAGAACGTCCGGCGCCGCGAGGCGTTGCAACAGGGATTGTCGAAGGCCGAACGGCTCGCAGATGACCTTCGGCAGCAACTGGAAGTGGAAACGGAACTCGTCGGCAACAGTTCGCAGATGAACGAGCTGCGAAGCAAAGTCGGGCGCATCGCTCCCTCGGATGCAACCGTGCTCATTCGAGGAGAAAGCGGTGTTGGAAAAGAACTCGTCGCCCGAGCCGTTCACTTCAACAGTGATCGCAAAAAGCAGGCATTTGTCTGCGTCAACTGTGCTGCTCTCACGGAGAGTCTGCTCGAAAGCGAGTTGTTCGGCCACGAAAAGGGATCGTTTACAGGTGCGGCCGGGCAAAAGGTTGGCAAGTTCGAACAGGCAGACAAAGGCACGTTGTTCCTCGACGAAGTTGGGGAAATGAGTCCCGAAGTGCAATCCAAGTTCCTCCGGATTCTGGAGGGACACCCCTTTGAACGCGTCGGAGGGAGCAAGGCCATTCAGGTGGATGTCCGGGTCGTGACGGCAACGAACCGAAACCTCGAGCAGGCTGTCAAAGATGGTGAGTTCCGCCAGGATCTGTTCTTCCGGCTGCAGGTACTCGAACTCTTCGTTCCCCCATTACGGAAGCATCCCGATGATATCCCGGTCATCGCCATGCACTTCCTGGAGAAAGCGTCCGCGAGGTCGCGCATCAAAGCGAAGGGATTCTCGAACGAGGCAATCGAGGTCCTCCGCAAGTATCACTGGCCCGGCAACGTTCGTGAGTTGAAGAATGTCATCGAACGCTCGGCCATTCTCGGTGATCACGAGTTGCTGACCGCTGACGACATTCGTCTTCACAATCTCGATCGACCGACACCCTTGGCCGATCATCAGCTGTTTGCAGGTTTGGACAATCCGGTCGGGGACGTCTCCACGTCATCGTCACCACCTCCGCGCGAGGCAACGGACGACTGGACAGCCGCGCTTGATCAGGAGGTCAGTCTCGATGAACTGGAAAAGCAGTACATCACGGCAACTCTCAATCGCCAGGGATGGAACAAATCCGCAGCGGCGAGGCAACTTGGGATCGAGCGAACCACTCTTGACCGCAAGCTCAAGAAGTACGACATCGCACGTCCCGAATGAGCTTTGACCATTGATTGCCTCGTCAACAAAACATGCCCGCAAGCAAATGCTTGCGGGCATTTCGATTGCACGAACAGTGATGCTCAGGTTCAGAACCCGTTTCCTCTCAAACCGTTGAAGAGGAAGTTGAACTGAATCAGGCTGAGAGCCGTGTTGACGGTTTCTTCAACGCACTTGTATCGAAGGATGACAACATCTTCGGGCTGAATCAGTATTCTCTGCCGGGGATCGTTGTAGACCCGTTTGAGGTCGACGCGGATCGAGACCTGGCTCCCATCACATAACTCGCGAATGATGACAGCATCGGTGGGTGGCAATGGTCCGCCGCGTTGTCCGCCACCACGACCGGCACCACCGAGACCCGATTGAGAAAGCACGGCTCCCGATGAGCCGACCGGTCCTCCGGCGATGGCAATCGCCCCGAGGATGTCGAGATCGTAATCACGCGGGATGGGGAACTCGCCGCCGCTGAGGACACCGCCCGTGTAGAACTTCTCCTGTTCACGGGATTCGATCATCACGATGTCTCCCGTATAGAGTGTGATATCCTCCTCGGTGAAGTTGGGGACATTCTCAGGATAAAAGCGAAGGGGGATACGGATGACATTGGGTGCATCGGGAATTGGTGGCGGACAGGTGCACGGTTGACGGCAACCTTGCAAACTGGCGACCAGATTATCCCACTCCCTTCCGTCGATGCCGTTGCTTCGGAGAATCAGAACTTCGTTCTTCGCGTCGAAACCGGGTAAGCCGCCGGTCTGGTCGAGGGCATGGAGGAGATCGTTATCTCCCTGCGGAAGTTCGAGAATCTTGCTTTTCTGGTCACCGTCGATATGTGTGACGACATTGTTTCCGCCACCGGGATTGGTGTTATCCTGTCGGATCACAATGACCTGATGTGTTCGCCGTTTGATCAACGTCACAATGATCTGGTCACGATCCTGAGCGAGGAGTTGTTTGTCGATGGTATAGGCTTTACGAATCAATTCAGTAGCCTGAGCCAACGTCAGTCCTTCGACATTGAGGGGCGGAATGAGCGGCAGAGCCAGCGTGCCATCCTCGCGAATCGCCATGGGGAAACCGATGGTTGGGTCGCGCTCCCCTTCTTCCGGGAAGTGAGTGGGAGGTGATTCGGGCGCGTAGTCCTTGGAGCCGGTGCTCTTGGGCAAGATGGTATCAATGTAGATACCAAGGATGTCACCGGGACCCAATTGGTAGACGTCACGCGGAGCTTGTCGCAGACGTGAGACGGTGATCTTCTGCATGTCCTCTTTGGGACGACCGAGCATCGAGTTCGGAATCTGCTCGACCGGGATGGCCGGAATGTATCCGAACAGTGAGGTGCTGCTACATCCACTGCCGGCCAGCAGGAACAAACCAGCCAAGCCGAAGACCGTCGAATTGAGTGCGTTGCGGATCATCCGTCTGAACTCCAGTTTCAGGCTCGCTTGATGCCGGTCGGAACCGTCCGGTCGGCGATCACATCATGTTTGTACGGTGAAAGATTGTGTCTTGATTTCCAACGACATGGTGTCGTCACGCTAGAACGTCGGCGCGTGATATGCTTCCGCGGCCCGCGGCATCGTCGGGGAGATTGGATTTCGCCATGCCTCTAACCCACTTCCTGATGGAGATGGCTCCGGGGCAAGTTCACCTTCACCCCCCATGGGTACATCCAAGTTGTCGGGCACGTACGGTCCACTCGCCGGAGGTGAGTAGGTAGGAGGTCCACCCGGAATTGCATCGTAAATGCCAGGTTCTCCGCCGGGTGGGTAACCTCCACGCGGATTGTTCCCCTGTGGTGGACGATACCCCTTCAAGGCTGTTCCGAAGAGGTCTCCTCCGCCGCCGGACCCCGAACATCCTGATCCCATGCATCCGGAAGTCGTGGCAATTCGACACTGACCGGCACAGCCGTCGCTGCATGCTGCAAGTGCACCATGAGCGAAGCCGTCCGACCAGGCTGCCGCCTTGGCCCGACCTTCACAGTTCAGGTAGCAACTGGACCAGTATCGTCGAGGTGGAAACGGCGGAACGCAGCCGGTGTCGTTGCCAAGGCAAACATCTATGTATCCGGCTCGAAAACCTTCGCCAAAGTTGTAGGGATGCGAGACACATCCATACAACTCTCGGGCATCCATCCAGGCGAGCTTCGCGCGAGACTTACACTTGATATGGTAAGCAGTCGAATCAACGTAGTCGTAGAAGTGACCACAACCAGTTGAGGAGCAAACCAGTAGCAGTATGCCTAACCAATGCGTCGTCCTGACCATGGTAAAGGTCTCTCTTGAATAATCATGAATCGATTGTTTCCGAATCGTGAGCGATGGCTCTGTCGCCCGGCTGAGCTACCGATTCGTTATGCTGACGGAAGCAGACAGACCCGACCCGCCTAGTAAGATTTATCGATCGCAACGATGGACCGATTGATCGGATTACACCGCAGGTATCGGATTTCCTGCTACGATCGTCCGGATACGACGCGTTGGTCAAACTGGCGAAGACAGCGGGAATAAGTCCAGTTTGCGGGCGATCGGGTCCCGCGATCAGCCAGTCGCAGAGGTGACGCGACGCATGAACGCATCGGAGGTCAGGCGTGGATTCGCCGGCAATCAGGCTGGGGGACGTCAATACCCGAGCAGCTCGACCAGCATCTTTCCCCAGCCGCGCCGCGTCTTGTTCAATTCGGATTCGATGGATTTCATGCGTTCCCGAATCCATGCCTCCCGCTCTTCCGGATCGGAGCATTCATAACTGCCCTGGTCCGGATCCGGAAGATGGCTGAACTCCGGATCGGCCAAATCTGCCCCTTCCCACGGGACGGGTGACGGCATCATCTCTCCCGTTTGGTCCGTCAGTGACCGGTAGCTGGGAGGAGCGGCGGAAAGTCGCAGAAATTCATCTCGCAATGCAGCGTGCTGGCGTTCCAACGCGTCAATGCGCTCCTGATAGGTCACGGCGAGCGTACTCACGGTCTGCTTCATCGACTCCTGAGCGTGCTGCAGCGATTGTTGCTGCATGATGCCCAGCTCTTTGATGATGTTGAGTACAAACTGCTCCGAGAGTCCCCCGACTTGACCAGCCGGAGCCTCATTGGATGCGGGCGTCCTCGATGTCAGATGTGCCAGTTGATTAAGAGCGCTCAGGTTCGTCGACGCTGGCGTGACGTCGGACGGAGTCTCATGGAAATCGCTCATACCATTTGAAGCAGCAATTGTTGCAGACGGTCGTTCTGAATTCAGAGGTCTGACTTCGGATGCCACGTCAACCGTCGGTTCAGAGTCCGCCTGCGTCCCTCCATAGTGCACAGCGACCAGAAACCGCCCGACCTGAAACTCGTCACCCGAATTGAGTGGCGCCAGTATCTCGACCTGGCCGTTGACGATGGTGCCGTCGTTCGAGTGAAGGTCGACCATCCACAGTCCGGATTCTGTCCGCACGATACTGCAGTGAGCGTTGGAGACAGACGGATGAGAGAGGTGCACCTTGGCCGCATCCCCGCTGCCGATGAGCGTGACGTCTCGGGTCACTCGATACCGACGGACATTCTGCCCGGCGTTCATGAAGTCGAGAAAGAACTCGCACCCCGCACTCTCACCTTCTTCGATCGACACATCTTCGCTGACGAACTCGTCCTCAGCTTGCTCGGCATCGAACAGTTGCGGAGCAGGCTCGAACATCAAAGAGAACGGTCCGACCGAGACAGGCTCTTCCGGGTCGACCCAGCCGGCCTGTGCCGCACCGTTCGACCAGTGAGTCCCTGTCCGCGAATCCAGGTCTGCACAGAAGATCTTCCCGTCAACGATCTGGAAGTAAGCGTGCTGACGGCTCACTTCGGCGTGGGGTAACGTTAGATCGCAATCCTCGCCCTTCCCGATAATCAGTGATGGACGGTTCCAGAGAATCGACTGCGGCCGTGCACCCGATTCCGAGGAAACGACTTTGATGATGAACGCTGTCTTCTGCCTACAGGCGCGACGGAACCGCGACAAAGTGGAGCGAACAACATCCAGTTCAGGAACTCGTTTCAATCCGGGGACGACGGCGGGATACAACTCTTCTTCCGGCTCCTCGTGTGAGTCATCGACCGCTTCATCCGGACTCCGCAGTGTAAACAAGCGTCGTCGTCGATTCGAATTGTCGTATGCCGGTTGCATTGGTTTGTGCGTCAAATGGATGGCGATCGCGTCTGGCTCAACTCGTTGGGTTGCACCAAGGCGCAACACCTTACGGGAGTCGATGAAGTGGTCAGGCGATTGTCGTCAGTGGAGCTACGCGGCTGATGTTGCCGCCGTGCGATCGGATTCCTGATGGACCAAGTTTCGCTCCAGAATCGTCCTGATTATCGAAGCACACGATGAGATCGAGGCCATGGAGGCCCGAGGAGAGATGGCGATCATGCGACTCAACTCAATTTGCCGGTTGGCAGCCATTGCTGCCCCCGGGATTCCGTCCTTGACCCACGGTTTCCATTTTGTGACAGGGATCATCGAAATGTCAATCAGGCAATCGAGTTTCTCATGCACAATTCATAGATGAAACCCCTAATTCGTGGGATCTGGGCGATTCGGACAACCTGTACGATTGGATAGAACACTTTGTCGCGACTCGCCCGTACTCATTGACACCTGCCGATTCATCCGGATGTCTTGATAGCCTGTATTGGATGGCCAAGAATCACTCGCTACTGAATGTTACCCTTGCACGAATCCGATCGGCATGGCGTGACGGTTGTCGCCTCGGATCACCATTGCCGCACATTTGTGAGGACCCGTATCACACATGGCCAGCATGGTCGTCGTCGCTGTCCGAGAAGTCCGGAGCGTCCTTGTAGAATTGAGTCAGGTCGATCCCTCCCTTCTCCTCCGATTCGAGCAGCTGGACCCTCGCCTCAAGCCGTTGGAATCGCATCTCGACCGCCGGGTCAAACAATGGTTCTTTTCGGGGTGGAGCCGGTCTCGGGACGCGGGGATAGCCCAGTTGACGCTGCAGGGCTGCAAACATGTGCAGCGGGTCCTTCCCGATGTTCGCCCTGGCTATTCGTCCCTCCTGCACGTCGAACAGGACAGGATAAGAAGCCGTGTAATCCGGGGTCTGATTGCGGCGTCTTACCTCCGCGACATGATGTTGTGAACGTCGATACAACAGTTCCGCAAAGTCTTGAGTGCCGAGCAGCCCGTTCAATCTCAGAATCCATGTCCGCCAGTCCTCGTCGAACATCGGATCATCCGCGACTGCTCGGAGGCCCTGATCGTACCCGAGTCGATTCCGGGCGATGCACTCAAACTGATACATGAACAATCCCTGAGGCGTCGGCTCCTCCGAACGATACTCCGCCTCCTGTTCGAGCACCTGAAAAGCAATCCGGGCATCAAAGCGCGACTCCTCGTCCTCGGCCCTGCCCATCACGAACGCCTGAAAGCTGGTGAAGTAATGTGACAGCCGTCGCATCCCCTCACTCACCCGCCCCCGTTGCAGCATCTCCGCCCGGAGAAAGTCGATGGCCATTGGCAGCTTGGTCGTTGCCAGAATCTCCTCACCCACGCTGGCGAGGACCTCCTGCGATGACAGGTTATCCTCGATCCGCTCGCGAAAGATGCGGAAGAAGTAAGCCTGCTCGATGTACTCTTCACGATCAAGAAGGGTGCTGGGCATAGGTGCGAATGCGGCATGACAGGGACAAACCGAATGTATCGTAACGCATCCCCCAACGCATCGCCCGAACCTCTCGAAATCAAGTGGGTCGAGTTCTATACTGATAGGGCACACCCCTGCAAATGACACTTCCCTGTTGCTGCCGAACCTCCGCTGATGACAATCGAGACAGCATCTGCCGCTCCCCCAAAGGAGTCCGATTTTGTTCAGCGACAGGCGGTCACCCTGTACGACCAACATCCACTCACACTCGCAAGTGGCCGCACCATCGGTCCGGTTACCGTCACCTTTCAGACCTATGGAGATCTGTCTCCAAATCGCGATAACGCCATCTTCGTCTGCCATGCTCTCACAGGGGATGCTCACGTTGCAGGACGGCATCACCCCGACGACCGCAAGTCCGGTTGGTGGGATGCCTTCGTCGGACCGGGTAAAGCACTCGACACCAATCGCTACTTCGTGATCTGTGCCAACGTGCTCGGTGGATGTCAGGGAACCACTGGTCCCACGTCGATCAACCCTGAGACCGGAGTGCCCTGGGGACCCGACTTTCCATTCATCACGGTGTCCGACATCGTGACGGTCCACAAAGCTCTGGTCGATCACCTTGGCATTGAACGGCTACTCGCGGCGATTGGTGGCAGTCTTGGGGGCATGCAGGTCCTCGAATGGGCTGCCCGCTATCCGGACAGCCTCGCTTCGGCGATCGTCCTGGCTGCGGGGGCCAAGCTGAACGCCCAGGGCATCGCCTTCAACGCAGTCGGTCGCAGAGCCATCTATGCCGACCCGGCCTTCAAGAGCGGCCACTACTACGGAGACGGCGAAGCTCCCCGCTTCGGTCTCGCATTGGCTCGCATGATCGCTCACATCACGTACCTCTCTGAACAATCGATCGAGCTCAAATTCGGACGCAAACTCCAGCACAGCGACGAGTTGACGTACGACCTCGCCAAAGAGACGGAGTTCCAGATCGAGAGTTACCTGCACTATCAGGGCAAACAGTTCGTCGAACGCTTCGATGCCAACAGCTACCTGCTCGTCACCCGGGCGATGGACTACTTCGACCTCATCGAGTCGCGCGGTTCGATCGCCTCCGCCCTGGGAAAGACAGACGCTCGCTTTCTGGTCGTCGCCTACACAACCGACTGGCTGTTCCCCACTCAGCAGAGCCGAGAAATCGTGCGATCCCTTATGGAGACTGGTCGCGACGTCTCCTTCGCAGAACTCGACAGCCCCTACGGCCACGACGCCTTTCTGATCGACTCCGAACTCCCCATGCTCGACCGACTGGTGACACCTTTTCTGGAAACAACTTATCGGTCGAAGGTTGAAGGTCGAAGGTCGAACTCAAGTTGACCACCGATCATCCACTTCTCCAAAACCTTCAACTTTCGACACTCGACCTTCAACCATCAATGCCTGCCAAACGCCTGTACATGCCCGATCCGCTTGCTGCGGTCACTGATGATGTGATCATGGAGCACGTTGCGCGCGGCAGTCGGGTGATCGACCTGGGGTGTGGGAACGGTCGCCTGCTCGATCGACTGAGGACCGATCATGAGTGCAGCGTGCAGGGTGTCGAGCTGGACTTCAACGAGTTCACCGCCGGCCTCGCGCGGGGACTGCCAATGGTCCGTGCAGACCTCAACACGAGCCTGACCACGATCCCCAGCCGATCGTTTGACGTGGCCGTGCTGTCACAAACCCTGCAACAGGTCCGCAGCCCATTGGAAGTGCTTCGGGAGATGTTGCGAGTTGCTCAGCAAGCGCTGGTTGTGGTGCCGAATTTCGGGCATTGGAAGGTCCGCTGGCAGGTGGTCTCCGGCGGACGTGCACCGGTGACGGACTCCTTGCCGTACGAGTGGTTCGAGTCGCCCAACGTCCACTTCCTGACAATGATCGACTTTCGTGATCTGGCCCGTCGTGGTAACTTCAAAATTGTGAAGGAGTTACCCATCATCGGCGAGCGAGCCGTCAACCGGGCCTGGCTCGCTAACCTGCGTGCACACAGTGCGCTTTATGTTCTCGAACGCATCGAGTAACCCCACAGATTGCGAGTGACGATGGCATTTGCGGAAATCAAATGGGACGACCTCATTGGCGAGATCTCCGGTCTGTCGACGCTGATCATCGTCGCAGCTTTCGCGTTGCACGTGTTCATGTTCTTCGTGCTTTGGATCTGGGCGAAACGTGATCTGCGCGCCATCGCGACATCGCTGTACGACTTCACCCGGCGACTGAAGAATCAAAGTCTGCTCGAACAGCGGGCCCACTTGTCCGTGCAGATCGAGGCATTCATCGCGGATGTGAACGACGTGCTGGACGACCCCTCCCGGCAGGAGGATCGGAAGACCCTGCTCGATCGCATGCGGGTGCTGGACGAGAAACGTCGCTACCTCAACTCGATGTTCTTCGAGACGGTCTACAACATCACCCGCACGATGATCGAGGCGTACCCACTCGCTGGCGTGTTGGGGACCATCCTCGCCATCGGTGCTGCTCTGGAAGTCGATGCCGGCAATCAGGCGGTGTCGGTCAGCACCATCGTCGGCCGCTTCGGCGAAGCGATCTGGTCCACATTCGCCGGTCTGACAGCAGCGGTGATTCTGATGTTCCTTAACAGCATGGTCGAGACCGGGTTCGAGCGGCTGACGGAGAGTCGCCGTCACGTCCGCGAGACGATCGCCCGTGCAAAACGCGAACTCTCGTTCCACACATCAACCAAGCCGGACGGGCAGGCCAAAGCCGACGAGGAGAGCGAGTCATGAAGGCCCGCCGTCGGTTGACGATGCAACTCACGCCGTTGCTGGACCTGCTGTTGATTGTGATCTTCGCCCAGTTCATGGACGTGCAAGAACGCGAAGCGACGACGGTCGACGAGGCAAAACTGGCGGTCGAGAAACGGTATCAGGCGGAAGCCGAACTGGCCGACCTGCATACGTCTCACGAGCAGGCCGTTGGTGCTCTCGAAGAAGCCGCGACGATGGTGAGCGAACTGCGGACGGAGAACAGACAACTCACCGAGCAATCATCCCAACTGCAAACAGAAGTCGAGCGGGCCGTTGCTCAACAGCGATTGCTCGGAGAACTCGTCAGCCAGTTGTTCAACGTGCCTGACGAAACGATTGCTGAGGTGCTGACTCCCAGTGGAGCCAATCAACCAGCTGCTTCGGCCAAACAGCGGGCGTTTCTCGAAGAGCAGTTCCGCGAGCTGTCGATGCAGAAGGCGGGCCGCATGATCCGGCATCTGCTCTCGTATGACGAAATGCGAAAGCGATGCGACTTATGGGAACTCCACATCGACGAGACCGGCTGGTTCAACCTCAAGGTCGGCAAGCAGGAGCGAGGCTTTCGGGCTGACACTCCCGACGAGTTCTCCAATCGCCTGTATGCAATCTACAAGTCACTCCCGGAGCCCAAGCAACTGGTGGTGATCATGCTCTCCTACGGCGACGCCAGAGCCGATGTGCGGGAGGCAGCCATTCAGGGATTGCCCCACGTCACTGAACGCATGCGTCAGGACGCTGGCGGCACCTTCCGCTTCGAGTACGCCGTCCTCGGTTTCCAGCCGCCGCCCGACGAGTGACCACGAGTCGCTCTGTCCTCACTTTTGGGTGCATGATAGACTCAGTCACTTGAGACACATTCACACTGTCAATGACATGGGTGGCCGGGTCTGACCAACGGGAAGGCCCGGGCTGGCGATTGCAGGGCCATCCGCTTTGCTCCTGACCCTGCCACCTGCACCGGAGAGATTAAAGGGGTCGTCTGATGAAAAAGCGTGTTGGGGGAGCGATCATTCTGGTGGCGGTCGGCATCGGCATCTGGCTGAACAGCCTGTTTACCGGCATCGGTCCGGGCGGAGATGACTCGGGCGTCGGTCGTAACGACGAGGTGAATGTCAGCCTCGAGAATGCAGAGGTGCCGACCAACGTCAACCCGACCGACTCGACCAGCGACACCTCTGCCGAGGCCACCATCCCCGCCGGTGCCGTGCCGACGATACTCATTGATGACCGACAATATCTGTTGCAGGTCGGATCGGGAGCAGAGGAGAACTTCCAGCCGATCGCGCTCGATCAAGTCGTTAGCCTCGCTCAAGCTGCCCAACCGGGCGAAGACGGCATCCGCCTGCACATCAAGCGGCGGGAGACCTCCCGCGCGTCGACGGAGAGTGCCCTCACCGATGCCTTGCGTCAAGCGGGCGTCTCAGACAACGCCGTGCAACATCACGCAGGGTTCGTGGAGTGAAACAGTGTGACGATTGTTGTTACGTTTTCTGATACACAACCCCTGTGTCGATTCGTTCGAAGCCGGCGCCTGTGATTGCCTTCGTGGCGAATTCGTTTGTTTCCGGGGCGTGGATCTCGGCGATGGCCACGAGTTCCTGACGCATGTGACGGGAGACTTCGATCAGAAGTGCGCGGCCGTAGCCTTTGCCCTGCTCAGCCTCGCTGACGTCGACGTCGACCAGTCCGATGCAGCGGGCATTCCACTTGGAGATGTACGCGTCGAGGCCGACGACCGTTACGCTGGAGAACGGCGGGCCCCCCTTCTTGGAGCAGAGATTGAATCGGAGAGAGTCGACCCTGCCCAATCTGGCGAACCACCACCAGTCGGGCTCGGCCGGTTGGTCGGAGATGGTCAGTTCCGTCGCACGGCGGATCGAGATAAGTTTGAAATGAACCGGATCGCTGGACTGTTGGATAAAACGTTGATAGACCCCGATCCGCTCAGCTGGTTGATAGCCGGTGTTGGTCAGGAACGGATCTGCGTTGTTGTCCGTGACGAGGAACCCGGAGGGCCTGGCTCCGCCGTAGAGGCCGAAGTAAAACGGATCACGCCCTTTGGACTCACCTGCCTGAATCTGTTGGGCGCCCCTGTCGGTGAGGTACGCTTCGGCCCGCTGAAGCAGGTCGCGTCCGATGCCCTGTCTGCGATAATTGGGATGCACCATGGCAGCACAGATGATGCCGACATCATGCGACAGGCGAGACTTGGTTTCGTCCGCTCCGAACCCAGCATGGATCATGCCGATGCACTTGCCCTCGTGGTGGGCCAGGATCAACCCATTGGGATCGAAGTATGGCTGCGAGAAGTTGACCAGCTCGAATGCGTCGGGAGTGAAGTCATCCGCAGCACCGCGACCGAGATTGCACTCGTGCCACAGCCGCACGAGGTGTGGCGGGTCGCCGTTGCGAAATGACCGGTATTCGACCACGGCCTGTTCTGCCTCGGACGGATGGAGTGCCCGTCCTGCGAGTTGGGGGAACTACTTCCGTCCGTGAGCCTGCTTGACGGCTTCAGCCACAGCGGCTCCCGTCAGCCCGTATTTGTCCAACAATCCTTGCGGGTCACCGCTCTCTGCGTACTGATCGCCCACGTTGACGAAGCCCATCGGCACCGGGGCCGTCTCTGCGACGACCTGTGCGACCGCAGAGCCGAGACCACCGTGGTGCAGGTGCTCCTCGGCCACAACAATCGCGCCTGTCTCCTTCGCCGCGGCGGCGATGGCATCGCGATCGATCGGTTTGATGGTGTGCAGGTCGATCACGCGGCAGGAGATACCGTCGGCTTCGAGCATCTTTGCCGCATCGAGAGCACCGGGCACCATCAGGCCATTGGCGATGATGGTGGCATCGCCGCCATCTCGGACGGTGATCGCCTTACCGAGTTCAAAGTCGCACCCATCCGGATAAACGGTGGCGACCTTGCCGCGACCGACACGCAGATAGGTCGGTCCGTCGAGTTCCATGCAAGCCTTCGTGGCGGCCTGCGTGCACGCGGCGTCGGAGGGAACGACGACCGTGACTCCCGGCAGCGAACAGGCGAGGGCCACGTCTTCGATGCCCATCTGGGACGGGCCGTCTTCACCGATTGAGATACCGGCGTGTGAGCCGACGAGCTTGACGTTCATCTGCGGGAAGGCAACCGACATGCGGATCTGATCGAACGCGTTGTCCAGCAGGAAGCAAGCAAAGCTGGCAACGACAGGCACCTTGCCACAAGCGGCCAATCCGCCAGCGACGCTGACCATGTTGCTCTCGGCGATCCCCACGTTGAAGGCCCGGTCCGGGTAAGCGAGAGCAAACGGTTCGGTGCGAGTCGAGTTGCCGACGTCTCCGTCGACGGTCACGAGTCGATCGTTCGTGGCTCCGAGTTCCTTGAGAGCATCGCCAAACGCATCACGCGTTGCAGCTCCGAGAGGCAGTCCACTGGCTTCACCTAAATACATCTGTGCGTCCGAATCTGAGTGCTATGTGATTGATTTCATATTTGACATCTGAGATTTGAAATCTCAAATCGTGAACGGTCAGCCGATCATTGCGATGGCCTTTTCGGCCAATTCGGGCGAGAAGGGTTTGCCGTGATAGTTGGGGTCGCCTTCGGCTTCGAGCAAGGGCACGACCGGGTAACCCTTTTGAGTCTGTGACACGATGCAGGTCGGTTGGTCGGTGACGCCCTTGGCTGTCTTGAGGGCTGCGACAACTGTTTCCATGTCGTTGCCGTTGATCGTTTGGACGTGCCAGCCGAAGGCTTCGAACTTCGGCTGGAACTTGGTGAGATCAAGCACCTCCTTCGTTGCCCCGGTTTGTTGGTAACCATTCTGATCGATGATGGCGGTGAGGTTGCCCAGCTTGTACTTTTCGGCAGCGGCGATGGCTTCCCAAACCTGTCCTTCCCCCATCTCGCCATCACCCATCATCACGTAGGTGTGATAGTCCTTGCCGTCCATCTTGCCGGCAAGGGCGTGCCCGATGCCGATCGAGAGTCCCTGCCCCAGTGAGCCGGTCGAGGCTTCGATGCCGGGGAGGCGTCGCATGTTGGGGTGTCCCTCCCACGGCGATCCTAACTTCCGCAGGGTCATGATGTCGTCGGTGGTGAAGTAGCCTGCCTCTGCCATGGCGGAGTACAGCACAGGGCAGGCGTGACCTTTGCTGAGAATAAAGCGATCCCGGTTGGGATCGTTGGGCTTCTTCGGGTCATAGCTCATGAACCCACCGAAGTAGAGAGCCGTCACGACTTCGGTGGCAGACAGGCTGCTGGTCGGGTGACCACTGCCCGCTTCGGTCGTGATGCGAATGATCAGTTCGCGGATGGTGGTCGCTTTGCTCTTCAGACCGTCCAGGCTCAACTCAGGCACGACGTACTTCCTCGGTGAGAACCATCACCCCTTGGGGTGTTTGACTGATGACCACGAGTTATCGGCCCGTTTTTGCGGCCGCACACACTGTGTTCGTGGAAGCCAGTTATGCTATCGAGGCGGCACGGGTGCTGCAACCACGTCGCAACTCGATCTTGCGACAGAACTTCCGATGAGATACGTTTCGCCGCTGACTTTTCCACGGAGGGAATGAATGTCGAACGTGCGAATGGAATCAGACACAATCCGGGGCCATGTGCTGTTCGGATGCGGAATCGTTTTGGGCGTCTGCATCGGGTTCGCGATTGGACATGTGACGGTTTGGAGTCGCGTCGCTTCCGCGGATGCGGAGCCGAACCCCTTCGCCGTGAGCGAGACATCGTCAGATACTCTTCCCACTCGAAACGAACTTGAACGGTCCGCTAACGCGGCCTCCGACATTACTCCGCATGATGGTGTGCCAGGTCCCTTCTTTGCGGAAGCCGCACGAAGACTGAAGGAACCAGTGGATTCTTCGTCGCAAGCGCAACAAGTGGGCGTGGCGACCGAGACTTCGTCCCCGAGCTCAGAACCTAACTCACTGCCTCAAGGTGGTGCGGCCCCGATCGACGAAGAGACTCAGCTGCGTGAGCAGATTACGCGAACCATCATCTCGCAGGAGATGCCGCAGGCCACACCGGACGAGCAGGAGATCTGGTTCGATGTGCTACGGGGCATGGAGGCTGCGGACGTCAAAGGCATCCTGCGGATGCGAAAGCATGTCGGAGGCAATCCGACGTCATCGCTCGGGTTGCTGCGACCGGAGCCCGATGTTGCAACGGCTGCTCCTCCTCAGCGACTCGCGACAGCGGCATCGATGCATGATGACCAATGGGCTGACACACTCGAGAGCCTGCGACAGATTCGTGACATCCATCTTCACAATCTGGCAAACGCAGAGACGATTGGGTTCATCCGCCGCGTGCCGGTGACACGAGAGGCTGACTACTCATCACGAGCACGCGGATGTGAACTCGTGCGAGTCGAGTTGGACCAGGCGCAGCATGAATTTCGCGAGACCGGTCGAATGCTGGATGTCGCGGTTGTGGGCGATGGATTCTTTCAGGTGAGACAAAACAGCGATGTCCGTCTGACGCGCTGTGGGCGACTGAGGATCAATGAGAGCCGTCAGTTGGAGTTGGCCACCACCGCGCAACCGTGGCGATTCGAACCGGAGATCGTTGTCCCCGAGGAGATGACAGTGATTCGGTTTGAGCCGAATGGCGATGTCATGGGAGCGGCTGATCACGATGCTGAGCAGAGCCTGCTCGGGACAATCTCTCTCGTCACGGTCGATCAGCCAGAAGTTCTCGAAGGGGTTGGTGACGGGTTGTATCGTCCGAACGACCTATCCGGGAGCATTCATCCCGCCGGTGAGGAAGTCACGCTTGCCGGCCATTGGCTGCTGTTGATGACCGCAGCCCAGATTGACGAGGAGACGGCCCGCCTTGATCGGGTGACCCGGCTGATCAACGAGTTGTCACACGGGGATCGCAACTCGCCCTAAGTTGCCCCCTCCCGTTCGCTGCCCCGTCGTCTTCAAAACTTGGGGATCACGCCCTGCTCTTCCTCCTGGAAAGCACGCGGGTCGCGGAAGCGTTCAATAAACGTGATCCCAAAGCCGAGTTGCTTCTGGTCGGCAGCGACCATCGCCCAAGGGGTGTCCGGATGGTCCTCAATTACATGTTGGTAGAGATCGAGGGCCTGCTGACGCTGTTTCTCTAACTCTGCAAAGTCGACTCGCGTCTTCTGCGTCTGTTGTTCGTCGGGTTCGAGCATCTCAGGTGTGTACCCGAGGTCCCAGTAGTTTGTGTCGGGTTGCTTCGGCTGGGGGTTCTCGCGAACGTGCTTGTCCATAGCGAGGAGATACTGGAATTCGCGTACGCGGCAGGCGATGAGCTGGGCATACAGTAAGTCGTACGCGGCTCGCCATCGCTGCTCTGCCTCCATTGCCCGCAGCTCTCGAATGTGATCCAGAATGGCGAGTTGTTGATTGATCACAACCATCGCACGCACCGCCCGGTCGAAGTTGGTTCGACCTTCGGTTTGAAACTCTTCCAGTTCGGTGGAGTAATAGTGCCAGCGGATATTGAGTTGCCGGTCGATATGCGGGTTGACGGTGACAATGACATTCCAGATCGCCCTGCGGAAATCGCTGGCGTCTCGACGCTGGACATACTCGCGTCTTTCGAGCAGAAGCGGCTCATATTCCTTCATCGCCACGTCGTCGAACTTGCGGTCAAGTCCCGTGTGGACCGCACGTCCTGCGAGATTCGCCTCATCCTTGGCAAGCATGAAAAAGATGCCGCCCGTCTCTCGAACAAGGCGGACCTGCGCGTACGGGCCGAACCCGCTGGAGTACGCATCGTGTCGTCCGCGAAAACCGTCGTACTGGATGCACTCCGGTTCGGCTGTCTCCGGACCTCGGTCGATCCGAATCCAGTGATGAATGCCCGACTCCGGATTGATCCACCGCACATGGGCGTAGGGATATCCGAAGACCGCTTCTCGTCCCATGATGAAAATCGGCACCTTGAACCGCTGCGCCTTGGCGATCACTTCCTCCAGAAGGTCAGCATCATCACCGACTTCGTCCGTCATGGCGATGATCATCAGCTTGCGATTGCTGCGCGCGGCCGCTTTGCTGTGCTCATCGATCGCCATCGAAATCGCGCCAAACAGATTCTCACTTCCCGTCTCATCGATGGGGACATCATCAATTGCCTTACGAATCTCAGCGAGGTCGGGCGTCGGACGCCGGGTGATAGGATGAATCCCCTCACCGAAGCTGTAGATCATGGTCTCCAGTGATTGAAAGCGGCCTTTGACCGCCTCTTCGTTGGCGATGTTGAGTTCAGTGTAGATTTTGTCGAACTGGTCACGAATCTCCTCGCGGTCGTCCTTCAGGCTGTTGGACTCGTCGAATAACCAGCAGGCGATGACCTGTTGTTTGCGCATGACACGTAGCATCTCTTGAGACAGCCGGCTCATCGCCGCCCCGTAGCCCTCGACGTGGGCCCCCGTCTCTCCAGAGACGGCTCCTTCACCGAGGTCGACGCCGAGCGTATCGAGACCCGGAGCCGAGAGGTCGGCAATGTTGAAGCGAAACTCGGGATCGTTGAGCGTCTCCGATTGTTCGATCTTCGTCTGGGCGGCTGCCGCTGAACTGACTTCTCCGCTGATGTTCGTCGTCTGCAAACCTCCAGCGACGACGTTGATTGTCTCGGCAGCCGTCGTATCAACCTGCAGGTCCTGTGCGAACTCCTCCTGCTGGCGTTCCTCCGAGAAGACGGTTTCAACGGCGACGTGGGGAGCCGTCTCGATGAGGTTGTAGCGAATCGCCGCAAGCAGCCCCAACAGCACCACATGCACAATCAACGAAACGATCAACGCGGGAAGATTCTGAAGTCCGAGCATGAATCACAATTCCTCGTCTCAATCTCATCAGCGATGATGTCAAAGTTTTGGCGGCGTCCGAACCGGCTCGGGTTTGGGGCGTTTCGCGTCGACTCTTTGCTGCTCCTCCTCCAGCAACAATCGCGGTGGTGCATCCTGATCACCAGCGAGGATGGCCTCAATGTCGATGCGGCCTTCGGACCATTCCCAGCCAAGCGGTTGCCGCAACTCTCGTTCGGCAAGTGCCGCCCAAGGTGTGCCGGAATGCTCGTCGATTACGTGTTTGAGCAGAGTCGTCGCCTGTTCCGCCGACTTGCGGACCGTCGGACCGGTTTCAATCTTGTCGGATGGTGTCAGCACCCACAAGTTGTTTCCCTCGGTTTGAAAACTCCGGGGCATGCTTTTCATGTCAGCGAGCATGACGTTATAGCCATGTGCTCTCACGCGCATGGCCTGGACTCGCCCCATTGCAAGATCGAAGCCCGCCCGCCAGCGTGGGGCCTTGAGACTGTTGCGGGACTGCGTCCCTTGTTCCAGTAACGAGTACAGCTTGTTTGTGTGATACTGAAAGTCTGCGAGCGGTTTCTGGGCTTCGGTGATCTGTTGTCTCAGAATCGTGTCGTTATCGGCTCGAAAAGAGAGTTGCGGAAGCGGGACCTCGTCGATCTCGACCGCCATCGCCGCCTGCACGAGAGCCGTCTTCGCCGGGTTCTCACGGATTTCGGTTTCGATCACCCGAACGGGTCGATAGTCGGGCGTGTACTCCCGCATGACGGCCATGTCGAACTTGAAGCCCTTGTTCTCGTCGGTGATGAAGAACACGCCACCCGTCTCTGCGCACAGTCTGGTGAGGCCGTAAGGTCCGTACCCGGCGGACATTCGTTGCAGTTCTCTCCCGACCCCCGGTCCGCCCCAGAAGGCGAGCTTGATCTGGTGAGGGAACGCAGACTCCGGTCCCTGATCGACGCCCACATTCCGATGGACGTATCCGTCGTTCTCTCGATAGTCGACGTACCCTTCGCGTTTGCCGAAGATGGCCGCGTTTCCAACCGTGTAGACTCGCACTCCAAATCGCTTGCAGAGCGTGATCGTCTCCTCAAGCCCTTGAATGTCGTCCCCCCGTTCGTCGGTGACGATAAACACCATCTTGTTGCAACGCCCTTTCCCACCCTGAAAGTTCTTCCACTGATCGACCGTCTGATACACGGCACCGAACACGTTCTCGATCCCCGACTCATCGACCTCAATCGCTCGGACCGCTTCGACCAGTGTCGGAACGTCAGTGATCGGTTTAGGGGTGAGCACATTCGTCGATGCGCCATAACTGACGATCGCCGTGTGCAGACCTTCCGTCTTGCCTTGCGTCTGGAGTTGATCGTAGACCAGTTCGAATCGGTCAGCGATGCTGTCACGGCGGTCTCTCAGGGAGCCGGAGGCATCGAACAGCCATAGGACAAATGTTCGGCGTTCCTTCAGCGATGTGGCGATCTCATAGGTGATGCGGTCCATCGCTCCTTCGACCCCGCCGGCCACCTTATCCGTCTGCCCGCGGTTCTCGAAGATGGTCGCCAGCTGATCCTGAAGCGGGAGGTCGGTCATTTCCGAGAAGTCGACCGCAGTGGGGTTCACAAGTTCTTCGAGTTCGTCCTGGAGTTGCTCCGTCTTTTCACCGAGAGCCGTTGCTGCCTGCATCGTGGGTGTCAGCACGATCGAGTCGCCAGCGTTTCCCACGAGATCCGTCGCGGAGACCTCGGTGAAGTCGTACTCCTGCTCGATCGGCTGCTCGTCGAACACGCTCGTGATCTCGGTCGTCGGTCGCTCCCACGGCAGCTCAAGCACAATGTTGTGCAGCACCAGCAGGACCGACAAATTGACGATCAAGCTGATCACCCATGCCGGAAGATCGCGGCTCCTGGAGTGCAATGCCGTCCTCGTGTGCGATGCCAGAACTTCGGAATCGGCGGATGCTGCCGACATACCGTCCTACCAGTCTACGTGTCGATCCCCCTACCCGTAAACAGTTCTGCTGCATTTGCTTGAGAGTTCACGGTTTACGCCACTTCCGACGCCCTCCCAGTCCAACTGTCGCTGGAGACTCGCTCTTCATGCTGATTTCGTCTCGAAGTACACATCATCGTTTAGCGGAACTCACGGATGACAGTATCACTCGGAAGATGGGGCACGACGGTTGATCCACTCTGCCATTACATTGCGAACGCTCGACGGGGATGCCGACCTGTTTATCAGGACATGCACGCCGGTGCGTGGTGATAACGGCCGCACACTCGTCATCATTCATGGAGCTGGCGAACATGGAGGTCGGTATGGCCACTTCGTCAGACATGCTGTTGAGGCCGGTTGGACGGTCATCTGCGGCGACCTGCGTGGTCACGGGCGCTCCGGAGGTGTGCCGACGCATCTCGACAGATTTGATCAATACCTCGAAGACCTGGACCTCATCTGGAAACATTTCAATCTGAAACAGGAGACAACTGCCGTCTTTGCACACAGCATGGGGGGACTCGTTGCGGTCCGGTTTGCACAGACTCGTACCGATCGTATGGCCGCTCTTGCATTATCGGCCCCTCTGCTCGGGTTGCGGGTGCGAGTGAAGATGCTCAAGCGGGCCGTCGGCAAACTCTGCTCAGTCGTCCGGCCGACGACACGTTTCCGCACCCACGTGAAGGTCTCGCACATCACACGCAGCGACGACGTTCTCGAAAGCCGCGAGCAGGACCCCTGGATCGAACGCTCAGTAACGGCCGGTTGGTTCTTTCAAGTTCAGCACGCCGTCACAGCTGCCCACCTCGAAGCCGAGAACTTTCATGTCCCGTTGCTGTTTCTGCAGGGAGATGCGGACGAAGTCGTCAATCACGAAATGGCAAACGACTGGCTCGCAGAGATCTCCTCAACCGACTGCACCCAGCGAGTCATGCCTGATCATCTCCACGAGATCATCAACGAGCCGGGCTGGGAACAAACGGCCGACGAAATACTCGCATGGATCGAGCCGCGAATGATTCCGAGTGAAGAACCCCGCCGAGTTGCCTGAACTGACTGTGTCTCAGATTCGGAGATCAGTCGCACTCATCGCTTGCGGCTTAGCGATCACCCTCACACTCTCATTCACCGCGGCGTCGCTAGCGTCACACGCAACGTCAACTCTTCACCATCACGTCGCACCACGACGGGAACCTCTTCGCCCGCCGAGAACTCTCGTAACGCGAGATCGAAGTCATCGAGACCCGTGATCGGGAGGGCACCCAGCTTGATGATCACGTCGCCCCCTTTGATGCCTCCCTTGTCGGCCGGACTGCCGGGTGAGACGCCCTGCAAAGCGTAACCAACTTCCTCGCCACCGAAGTCCGGGATGCTGCCAAAATACGGCCGACTGCCCGTGCGTTCCTGCATCTCGGCACGCCCCTTGATTGCGACGTACTTCGGCGTTTCCTGAGTGACAGCCGTGCTGACGATCAACTCCTCCAGCAAATCGACGATTCGGCCCATCCCTTCGATGTTGAGCTTTTCCCAGTCATCCGTCGGCCGGTGATAGTCGTTGTGTGTGCCGGTGAAGAAGTGAAGCACCGGAATCTGCTTCGCATAGAACGACGAATGATCGCTTGGCCCGAAGCCTTCTTCTTTCTTGGAAAGTTTGAATTGCCTCTCCCCGGCCTCCTGGTCGAGCAGAGCATCCCAACGCGTTGCCGTGCCTGTGCCGAAGACCGTCAGCTTGTCCTCCTGCATGCGTCCGACCATATCCATGTTGAACATGGCAATCGTCTTCTCGTTGGGGAACTCCGGCTCCTTGACGTAGTGTGCTGAACCGAGCAACCCACGTTCCTCTCCGGTGAAGGCGATGAACACGACCCGTCGGGGCAATGGCTCGGACCGCGAGGCAAGACGCCGGGCAAGCTCGATCAACGCAACCGTGCCGGACGCATTGTCGTCCGCACCGTTGTGAACCTCTGTTGACCCGGGCATCAGAGAGCCTTCGCCCCCCAGTCCCAGATGGTCGTAGTGTGCCCCGACGACAATCGTTTCCTCATAAAGTGGCCCCTGCCCCGGCAGCACGCCGATGACGTTCTTGACCTCTTCCCGAATGATTCTCAGGGCCGTCTCGCCCGCAGCGGAGTAGCCCGTCAGTTCGATACTGCGCGGCTTCCCGTCGGAGTCGATTGCCGACTCCAGGTCCTCCAGTGATTGACCGAGAGCCGCCTTGACGACCTCGTCCATCGTCTGGTGTTTCACGTGAAACACTGGGACCGACTCGCCTCGACGATTGCCGTTGTATCCGAATTCCATTAACGGATCGGGGTCGTACTCTTCAACGAGCTTGCGCACCTCCTTCAGGTGTGTGACCGCTGCGATCAGTGACTGATCAGGAATGACAGCACCATGACCGTGCGGCGGCGCACCAGCGTGCGGGTGATGAGGATCGGCCGGAGCAGATTTCTGATCGACCTCGGGGTCTGAGGGCGCAACAGTCCCTTCTCCAGACGTTGGTTCACCGTCGCCCTGCTTCGGCTGAGTATCGGATGTCTCAGCGTGAGGATGATGGGCATGGGGGTCCCCGTGAGCGTGATCATGATCATGAGGCGTTGCTGCGTGTCCGTCGACAAATCCGATCGCGGCTTCGATCACCCGTTGCTCCGCAGTCTCGCGCTGTTCGTTGAGCTTCGCCAACTCCGACACGCCGCTGTAAGCGTCGTTCACAAACAAGACAGCGACCGCGCCATGGTCGATCGCATTTTTGAGTTTGGTGTTGAGAGCCGCATGTCGAGACGTGCCCGAGTGTGGCCCGCCAAACAGACCCTCTTCGTCGCCCTGCTGAGGCGTGCGTCGCAGGATGACGGCGACCTTGCCCTCCAGATCAACGTCCGCGAAGTCGTTGTATGCAGGCTCTTCCGAGACGATGCCATACCCGCAGAACACAAGCGGCGCCCGAATCGCACCCGCAGCACCGAACGAACACGTGCGAAACTGCTCGTCATACACCAGGGCGGTTGGCGTGCCGTCTGCACTGATGAACGTCAACTCGTTGGGCGACTCCAACTCTGATCCGGTGACGACCTCGAACGTCTGAAACGCTCCCCCGTCGACAGCCGTCACGTCCAGACCCGCGTCGGCAAATGCATCACGCACGACCACAGCCGCACGATTGAGCCCTTCGGTGCCCACGCCGCGCCCCTCGAACTCATCCGAGGCCAGCACCTTCAGCTGTGACAACATCCGATTGGCAGCCTCCGGCGGCAACTCGGCCCTCAACGGACACGTCACCGCGAAGGCGACGAGTGCGATCGCCACTGCGATCAGCCAGTATGGTCGTGAACCGAAGAGGGAGGTTACTCGTCGTAGTACAAACATCGTCGTCTCTCTGTGAGTGCGTCGGTCGTAAACAGTCACTGCATTCTATCGAACCGGGCAACCCTGCGCTACACTGAGGGAAATTCGATCCTGATGTTCCTTCTCTCGGAACCGAGTCATGCCTCCTTCTCCTGTCGCTCTCGCTGACATCCGCCGAGCGGCAAATCGAATTGCCCCGCATGCTCATCGGACGCCCGTCATGTCCAGTCGGCAGGTCGATGCGTGGCTGGGCTGCCGGGCGGTGTTCAAGTGCGAGAACCTGCAGAGGACCGGGGCGTTCAAGTTTCGGGGAGCGTGCAATGCGGTGAGGAGCCTCAACGACGCTGAGGCGGCATGCGGCGTGGTCACCCATTCCTCGGGCAATCACGGAGCCGCGCTGGCAGCGGCTGCAGGACTCCGTGGGATCACGGCACACGTTGTCATGCCGAGGACGGCCCCCTCGGTCAAGCGGGCAGCCGTCGAGGGTTATGGGGCGAATGTCATCGAATGCGAGCCGACACTCGCAGCACGCGAGGCGACGACAGGCCGTGTGATGGATGAAACCGGCGCGACGCTCATTCACCCGTTCGACGACCTGCGAATCATCACGGGACAGGCAACCGTAGCGTTGGAATTGCTCAATGAGGTCGGCGAGTTAGACACGATTGTCTGCCCGGTCGGTGGCGGCGGACTGGCCGCAGGCACCGCACTCGCGACCCTCTTCGTGTCGCCGAGCACAAAGGTGGTTCTCGGTGAGCCGCAGACGGTCGACGATGCCTACCGCTCATTCCAAGCAGGTCACATCATCACCGCCGATGATTCCCCCACCATCGCAGACGGTCTCAAGACAAGTCTCGGCGAACACACTTTCCCCATCATCCGTGACCATGTGTCACGCATTGTGACTGTCTCGGAGGACGAGATCATCGGGGCCATGCGGTTCATCTGGACTCGCATGAAGCTCATTATCGAACCCTCCTCCGCCGTCGCCGTTGCAGCCGTCCACAAAGACCGCGACCGATTGTCCGGTCAACAAGTCGGCATCATCATCTCCGGAGGCAACGTCGATCTTGATCACCTCCCATGGATCAACCACCCCACTTAGCGACGCATCGCAGATGCGTATTGTCTGGAACAACGAATGCGATACGACATCCTGACACCCCGCAAAATCGTCTTCGGCTGGGGACGTTTCGAAGAAGTAGGTGCATTCGCGAAGGTGCTTGGCAGGAGGGCAATCCTGTTTTGCGGACATGAATCAGCATATGCGAGCACAACACACTCGCGAATAATCTCACTCATGCAGGAAGTAGGCCTTGAAGTGGATGGCGGCATTGAGGTTCGACAAGAGCCAGAGGTCGAAGCCATTGATGAGACCCTCGAGTCATTTCGAGAAGAGGGGTATCGGGCAGGAGATTTCATCGTTGCATTGGGTGGAGGTTCCGTCCTCGACACAGCAAAGGCCGTTGCCGCGCTAGCTACCAACGGGCACGGCGATTCCGTAAGAGACTTCCTCGAAGGCGTTGGTCGTGGCCTGGCAATTACGAACGACCCGTTGCCGGTGCTTGCGATTCCGACGACGGCGGGGACTGGCGCCGAGGCGACCAAGAATGCGGTCATCTCTTCGTACGATCCACCGTTCAAGAAGAGTCTGCGGAGTG
>JAGQPX010000131.1 GCA_020426505.1 Planctomycetaceae bacterium
CCGCGCAAACTGAAGCACCTCACTTGGCTGGTTCCACATCGAATGCAGATGCGCAGGAGGAGCAGCAGAAATAGGCCGTATGCTTGTTGAACTTGCGGGACGCCACGGCCCGCTGGGGATCGAGCCACATGCCGCAGACCGGATCACGAACGGTCGCGAAACCGGATTCAGCATCGCTCGTTTCGCAGGAGACGCAGAAACAGGAAGGTTGACGGAAATGCTCCGTGCGGTACACGTGAAGAAGCTTTTCCATCAAGTTCGCCGGTTGCATGTCGTAAATCACACGCGCCCCGGTCTCTTTCTGGCAGGCTTCCAGAATCTTCGGAATGACATCAGTGATTCCCCCCGTACCCGTGAGCACTCCGATGAGCTTGCCTTCATCGTAGGCGATCGCGAGTTCGCCCAAGGTCCCACTACTGCCTCCAACAATCACGACGATGTCGGACGAACGAATGTTGACGACTTCCCGTCCCATCAGTCCGCTGCCTGTGAAGATCAGCACGTCGTGGAATTCGGCGGGTGAATAGTATTTGTAGACGTGTTCATCGAGGCTTAAGCCGGGGGAGATGCCGATGACTGTGCCTCCGGCCTCTGAGGCTCCTTGGGCGGCGGCCAGCGGAAGTCCAGGACAGGCACCAGTAATCGTCACACAGCCAGTCGTAGCGATTGCCTGGCCAAGTTGCCGTGCCTTCTGGAGATGCTTCTCCACGTGATCGGGTGACGCACTGCCCATCACGCCGATCTTGAGCGGCATCCGCTGGCCAGGAACATCCTGAGTTATCGGTTCGAGTCGACCCATCGCGATTCCTCCGAGTACAGAAACTGAGCATGTGGCAGCCTCGCAAACTGTGTACCAGTCCACCCACTCTTTCGACGAGTCGTGCCCGAGCTGTGGTGCGTTGAGTTCGAGTGCGAATTCGCCCGTTTCGGCCTCAAACCGCACCCACACGATTGAAAGAGTCCATCGCAGCGACGCGATCTTGCAGGATTCCAAATCTCACGAATTCGGATATTGTGTCGAAATCACAGCAGAAAAAGAGTCGCGTGTTCAAATCTCAACGGCCGTCCACTGTGGCGTCATCCGTTCGGCACATTGCTTGCGATGATCACGGATTCGACGGACCTGCTGTCGCGACACGTGACGGACTATCCCGAATGAATCCAGAGCAGCCCACGATCCTCTACGTTGAAGCTGACGATCTGACTCGGCAAACAGTCGCAAGACGGTTGCAACGTCGGGGATTCGACGTCGTACAGGCAGGTTCCTTGGAAGCTGCAATCGAGCGGGGTTTTTCTGACGAGTCGGTCGATCTGCTCCTCTTAGAGCCCTCACTGAACAGCATGAGTGGACTGGAAGTCCACCGAAGATTGCGTCGAGGACAACCGACACTGCCGACGATCATCTGTACGTCAGCTGGGGACCAGTTTCCGGAATCCCGCTTGCAAGCCGAAGGGATTCACGCCCATTGCTGTTTGTGCAAGCCATGCCGATTTGACGACCTTCTGGTGACAATCGAGCGAGTGCTTGTAGACTCGCAAACGAACGATCGGTCGGAATCACAATCCGTCTAAATCAACCGCTTGTCGGCTCTCGACCCAGGTATGGCATCAGTTTGGTGACTTCGTCGATGTCTTTCGCCCCAACGATCGTGACAGAGCGTTTTCCGACCGGCCACGTCGCGGCGATTTGGCCATTGAACTCAATCACCGTTGTGGGCATCCCGTCACATTCACATTGTGTTTTCACCCGGTTGCCGAACCAGACAGCCTGCTCGGCATCGTGTTCAAAGACAACGAATGGCTGACCCTGATCGTCGCTGCAGATGGTCTTGATACATGTACAGCAGGGCATCTTCATGAGATGGATTGAGTCGACGGAATAGCCGGCCGGGAGGGAATTCGCGATCACGGGGCGATAGCCCACGCGACGCGTCGCTTCCTCAATTTCGACTTCTTCTGCTGGGTATTCCGAGAACAGATCACGTGTTGCCTGGACAGGGTCTTCTGCGTAGACGTCCAAGTAGCGATCGAAATCAACCGCCAACTCAGTGTGCTCTCCTGCCAAGTGATTGTGGTCCTGTGTGTTGTGCATCAATGAGATTAACCCAATGCCAACAGCCAGCAGCAACGTTGCCGCCGCAACAATGAACCTCACCGAGAATCGACGCTCGGAAGTGACCATGGCAGGTCGAACCACTCGATCCGCATCCAGCTGTTGTTCGACCCGACTCCAGAGTTGGGGAGGTGGTTCTGGGTCCGACTCGGCTCCTGCGAGTTCTGAAATCGCTCGATAGGAGGCAAGAACCGAGGCACAATCCTCGCACGATTGCAAATGCGCAACAATCCGCGATCCTGCGTCGTCCGACACCTGACGGTCGAGATAAGCAGAGAGATGTGCTTGTGTTTCTGAACAGTTCACATCACGGTTCCCAGCCGAAATCGACAAGGTGTTGTCTGAGTTGCATTCGCGCACGATTCAACCGGGAAGCCACGGTTCCCTCTGAAATCTGAAGTGCTTCGGAAAGTTCGCTGTAAGTCAGTTCCTCGATCTCACGCAACAGAAAGATGCTTCGCAAATCAGGTTCCAATCGGTCCAGCGCCGTTTGGAGAAGCTCACTGTTGTCGAGCAGGGGCGATTTGAGACTGGAAGCATCAAGTGACTGCTGTGCCAGGGTCACAACGGTCTTCTTCGCTCGTGACCGGAGATGTTGCAGGCATTCGTTCGTCGCTAAGCGATACAACCAGGTTGAAAACAGAGATCGTCCCTCGAATTGATCAATCTTTTGAAACACCTGCAGAAAAATCTGTTGAGATAAATCATCCGCGTCATCCTGACCCACCATCCGAGTGGCAAGGCGATAGACCTGTCGATGGAACTCATCGTACAGAGCTCGTTGTGCACGTCGATCCCCCTGTTGGCAGGCGGATACGACGTTGGCTACAGATGAGGTCGGCATGCGGGCCTGTGTGCATGGCTCCCCTCCACCCCGGTTGGATGCTGTGAAGCCGACGTTTCTTCGCGGATTACCACCCATTTTTCGGGCTGGCAGTAAAGCTATGCAGAATGGTGGTGGATGTCTCCACTAGTTCTAGAAAAATTCAAGTCTGGTGTGAAGAAGGTGTCATCATTCGGCATCCAAATCAGCGAGGAGGAAGATTGGTGTTCCGTTTCGCAGTCGTACTCGCATTACTGTTGTCCGGCAGTCCGCCACCCTGCTGTGGATGCTGCGCTGTCGATCGTAGCTCGGCAGAGCCATCTTGCCACCGTTGCCAGTCGCTTGGCGAGGCCCATTTGCCATTACGGAACAGATGTCCTGATGAGAAAGGGCATTGCCAATGTGGCTCCCAAACGGTCATGGCTCTGGAAATATCCGAAGGTATGAACGTGCAAGGCCCGCTTTCGATGGACGAGTGCGCCGAACCGCCGTCAAACGACGCTCGAAAAGACGTTGCGAGCCAGCCGGTGATCCACATCGTGGACGTCTGTCGTTCATCCATCTCAATACTGCTCTGCTGCCTCTTGCGCTGATTGAGATGCGCGCCAAAGCCATCTTCTTCGCACACGGTTGAATCTGTTGATAAGGGTGTGCCCCCCACATCAGTTGCCGGACGTGCTGCTCGTTGCGTCATTCGGGCCGATCATACTTTCCGGGTCGTCATTGTTGGCGTTCCACATTCCCTTTCGTCACATGACGATTCAAAACTAATGGAGGTTGCTAAAGATGCTTCGTTTCTCTCTCGCGTTTGCTGCGTTGTCCGGACTCGTGATTGCCTCCGGATTCTACGGCTGTAGTCAGCCGACGACATCCAACGGACCAGCAGCCGGCGCTCCTTCGACCACACCAGCAACCGCCCCAAATGGACATGACGAAGGCCACGCAGATCACGACCACGGCGGGCATGATCACGGCAGTATGGAGGAGATGAAGGCAGGTCTTGCCAAGCTCTCTGAGTCGGATCGCGCAGCTGCGACGAAACAGCATGTGTGTCCCGTCAGCGGCGACATGCTCGGCAAGATGGGTGCTCCCATCAAGGTGACGGTGGGAGACCAGGATGTGTGGGTTTGCTGCGAAGCCTGCCAGGAACCCCTGACGACTGATCCAGAAAAGTACCTCGCGAAACTTGAGCACGCGGACCATGACGATCACGCGGAGCACGATCACGACGAGTGAGCCTGCAACCTCCCGCGAGATCCGTGACGAGGAGCGTATTGTGGTCCAACCGCTCCCGTCCGGATCTCAAAGGAGTGTTGTTTGACATCAATTCTCTGACAGGCTTGCCAAGAATCTGCGGCGCGTGTCGAGAAAACGTCCAGCACTCCAGTCGAGCGATTTCATTCGTCGTAAGGAAGCACACACAATGAATTCATCGTTTTCAGACGACTGCAAGATCGACGAGACAGTGCTCGCCGAGCGAAAGAGCTTCCTCAAACTCGCCGAGCAGGACGAACGAGCGGTCGCCGAACTACGGACCTCGTTCAACAAGATCGCGCCGCAGCTCAGCGAGAATTTCTACCAGCACCTCCTCTCGCACCCCGCATCGGCCGGCTTTCTCCGCGATGCTGAACTCGTGGAACGTCTGAAGCAACTCCAAACACAATACTTTGAAGAACTCGTCTCCGGGACGTATGACGTTGAGTATGCCGAGAAACGGCTACGCGTTGGCAGGGTGCATCAGCAGATCGGACTGGAACCCCGCTGGTATCTGGGTGCCTACAACCTCTACATCCAGGAAGGCTTTCCGGCATTCGCTGCATCACTCGAATGCGAAGTTCCTCCACAGCTGTTGTCCCTGCTGAAGGTCATTCTTCTCGATATCGGTCTCACCCTGGAAACCTATTTTGCCGCGTCCACCAAGCATCTCCGGCAGCACAACAAGGATTTGGAGCAGGCCCTGCATATGTACTTTCAGACCGAGGTGAAATCGCGGCAGTATGCAAAGCTGGCGGGACACGAGATCCGAGGGTCACTGAATGCCATTTCCAACGTATTGGAAGAAGTGGTCGACGACTTTGCGGGAGACATTCCGCCAGAAGCGAGAGATTCACTGCAAGCGGCTCACAATCGTTGTCACCAGGTGATGGAAGTCGTCGAGGCGATCTTGGCCGATCCGGAACATGCTGGAACTCCCCAATGGACGGAAGCCGGTCGCTTGTTGGACGAGGTTCGAGACCGCATGTCGATCTATGCGGATGGCCGGGACATCGAACTGGCAACTCCGAATCATTCGGTTCGGGTGTGGGCGGATCCGGTTGGGTTGCGTGAGGTGTTCGCGAATCTTGTGTCAAACGCAGTACATCACCTCGACAAGCCGAAGGGACAAATTCGTGTTGAGTATCACCTGTCAGTGGACACGCATATTTTCTCGGTCGTGGATGACGGCCCCGGGATTCCGCGTGACCAGCAAGCACTCATCTTCCAACCGTTCTATCGAAATGAGGACCAGCAACATCGCGGCAAGGGGCTGGGCCTGTATTTTGTCCGGCGCATCGTGGAACAGCACGGTGGACAGGTCTGGGTGGAGTCGGTCACCGGTGCTGGCAGCCGATTCTCATTTAGCATACCGGTCAACCGGTTAGAGGCGAGTGTCGCAGACTCCACGTCCGTGACAACACCAAACACCAATCACTGCGCGTAAGTATTATGGCCCCCAAGCAAGCCCATCGCACCTGCCGCAACTTACTCCAACGACTCCGTGTCAGCCGGAGCGGATGGCGGTGCAGATGGAAATTGATCGACGACAGGCTTCACTTCGCGGAGATACGGTCGCGGAACAGCTGTCGGATAGATGCAGGCACATGGATAGTCATCCAACATCGAACGTTTTCCAAGGTGCGATCCCACCCACTTGTGGAACCAGGCTCTCTTGTACTGTTTCCCGCAGCAGTAGTACCGATGTGGATCGAAGCAAGCATCGTCGCCACAAGGGCACGAACCGACGGCCGGGTACGCATAGGGGACATATCCCGCTCCGATGCAAGGGCGGGTTGCCTGGTAGACCCTTTGAAGCGGAGCCGCTGGCTCCGAATGAATGGTTTCGGCGTCAACTGCTGCTTCGTCATCCAAGACGTGATCTTGTCCCATGGCCGACCCGCCGATCAACAACATCGACATGATGGGAAAAAGAAGTTTGCTGAAGTCTTGCACTGGATCCCTCCGGAGAAATCAACCGAATCCCTGGTCTCTTGTCTGATTATCGACGGATCGCGCCAGAGGAATAATGATTGCCTAGAGCATTGGAAGGATCGCCCCGACCGACAGATTCCCACCGGTACTCACGAGCGTATTCGCTCCTCCAGTATGTCAAAACCGCTCATTGCCAGAGATGAAGCGATGTCATTGATGGCGCAAGTATCGGCTGTCACGTTCTCGAAGGATGTTCTGCAGCACTCTTTTCCATCTATGAGTCTCAGGGAGGAGCGGTAGTCCAGAGTTCGCAGCGTCCTGTTTCTAAGCGGCATAAACGTTGCGGGGTATGGATGCCGCAATTGACCTGAGTGAAAAGCATGAGTTTGGCATCCCCACAAATGGAACTGCTGCTTGTTGACGACGACAATGATCTGCGTGCGTCGATTGCGCGACGGCTGCAGCGGCAAGGACATTCCGTGCGAGACTCCGCGCGGCCGTCCGAGGGAATTGAGCTCGCAAGGAAGCAGCATTTCCAAGTCGCCCTAATTGACCTGTCGATGCCTGAGATGGATGGGGTTGAACTCTTGAAGCGGCTCAAAGAGATTGAGCCCGCGTGTCAGGTAGTCATGTTAACCGGTGAAGCCACGGTCGAAACGGCCGTCAATGCGCTGAAGTTGGGTGCCTTTGACTATGTCACCAAGCCGTGCCCGTTCGAAGAGCTGCATGCGATCCTGACAAAGGCGTGGGAACACCAGCAGCTTGGCCAGGAGAATGTTCAATTGAGAGCCGCGCTCCAGCGCGCATCCCCTGCGTCCGAAATCGTCGGCGAATCAGCCAGTATTCGGCACGTGCTGCGGTTGATTGAGAAGACCGCGCCGACAGACAGTCCGGTGCTCATTTCTGGTGAGAGCGGAACGGGTAAGGAACTTGTCGCACGGGCCATCCATCGACTAAGCCATCGCGCTCACAAGCCGATGGTCACGATCAATTGCGCGGCGTTGCAGGAAACATTGCTCGAGAGTGAACTCTTCGGCCATGAGAAGGGCGCATTTACGGGAGCATCTGCCGCCAAGCTGGGTTTATTTGAAGTGGCAAACGGCGGAACACTCTTCGTCGACGAGCTCGGCGAACTGGCTTCGGCGCTGCAGGCCAAGCTGCTCCGGGTGCTGGAGGACGGCAGCTTGCGTCGCGTCGGCTCGACGCGCGAACAGAAAGTCGACGTGCGGGTCATTGCCGCGACGAATCGTGACCTGCAACAGGAAGTTGAGGAACGACGGTTCCGCGAGGATCTCTTCTACCGCATCAATGTACTCGCGATTGAACTGCCGACGCTCCGTGATCGCCGTGACGACATTCCAGTGCTGATTGATCATTTCCTTGGACGTTCTGGACATGGCAACTGGCAGATCTCAGACGATGCCCGCAAGGCAATGTGCAACTACCGTTGGCCGGGCAACGTGCGCGAACTCTCGAACATCCTCGAACGCGCCACAATCCTTTCGGACAATAACCGTATCTCGACCTCTGATTTACCGGAAATGATTGGCCAATGTGCTGGAGGCATCAGTCGCATAGAAACAATGAATGACGATGAGACTGACAATCTAGAAGAACGCGAGCGGCATCATGTCGAGCGAGTGCTGCGGCGTGAACGTGGAAGCCGCAAACGAACCGCCGAATTGCTGGGAATCAATCGTCGCAGCCTCTACCGCCTCATCGAAAAATATGGTCTCGCGGATGCGAATGAGCCGAGCGGCGAATGAAGGGAGGGAAAGCCATGACAGCCAAACGAATACTGCCCAGAGCGGAAAACCTGATGAACCGGCATGTTCACGCCGTCACACCCGACATGGGGCTGGCGAACGTCGTGAAAGTGCTGCTGCAGCACAAGATCTCGTGTGCTCCGGTTGTGAACGAGATCGACGGAGGGCGAAGGATCTTGATCGGATTCGTCTCTGAACAGGACTGTCTGGAGCATTTGTCGAATGAGATGTTTCACGGCAATCCGCGGCCACAGCAGACAGCGTCAACGATCATGAAGAAGCATCCCATTTGTGTCGCAGTCGACACGGACGTCTTTACGCTCAGTTCCATCTTCGTGAGTCACGGTTTTCGACATCTGCCGGTCGTGGATTCAGACAATCACTTGCTCGGCCTGATCAGCCGCCGCGAAATTCTGAAGGCTCTCGAATGCTTCTACGACCAAACAAACGATGCATATCAAATTGAGCACTTCCCGCCCGATGTCCATCAGATAATTAACCATCGGTTTCTCATGCGCGATGATTGAGCCGCCGAAGCAACGGAGCCACTACCTCAGCGATACCGAGAGAGCCTGGCGAGCAAGCATGACATCTTCTCGCGTGTGAATCACGATTACAGGAGTGTTTGACGGGCCGGAAGATACGACCGCATCGGGAACACAATGCTGATTCGCCCCGCGTGCAAGCGAATTCGCCCCGCAGCAGAATCGGCTCTGTTCGATCTTCAGTCGCGTTTCAAACAGAGCGTCGTGGTTTCGATTCGTCCATTACGGCGAAAGACGACAGGAAACGAGGGATTCGGAGCGGCCAGCAATTGGCGAATGTCGAACAGGCGGTCAGGCTTGGTAACCAGATTGTCGACGGTGACAAGCAAATCTTGCTCCCGAAGCCCGGCTTCTGCAGCGGCACTCCCGGGATCGACATGATCGATGACGATCTTTTCATCAACCTGCACAACATGCATTCCACTCAAGTCTCGCACGTCAGGAGCGGCGAACCGTAACCCCTTTCTTAGATAGACGGTCCGCTGTGGAAAGTCCAATGTGATCTTGTAACGCGACAGCAGTCCGAGTCCCAAGACATTGTGGTTCGCCCGGTCGAATGTGAGTGAAGCGTGTTGAGTTTCAGCCAGTTCGAACATGGCGAGCGATCCAATCTGATGCCGGGTTGTTCCTGACAGCGTAAGACGCATGCTCTCAGAGTTGTTACTGATGAGACCGGCTTGCCTGAGTCGATCAAATGTCGATTCATGCAACATTCCGATACAACTGAGTCCGGTGTCAATCACAAACGGAACTCTGTCACCGCCTGGCAAGTCAGCCAACACGGTTGGTATCCGGTGATGCTCATATTTGATTCGAACTGGCAGCCCTGCGGACTCGTCGGCATGAGACAGGACTTCGACTTTGCCCAGATCGAAATCGATCGAAATGACAAGTCCCTGCAGCACGTCCATTCCGATAATGCCAAACACGGGCTCGCCTGAGACCATCCGCAGTTTTGACAGATCCATGCACGCAACTGGGATCAGCGGTTCGATATTGAGTTTCCCAACTGAGAGGGCGGGAGCCTCGAACAACACAATTTTCGAACTACCGTCCGTCGTCCGTGCGTTCGCCGATTGTGAGGTCGCTTTGAGAGTGTCCTCCAATGCTGTGTCAAAGACCGTGATTTCGGCACCTGTATCAATCGCAAAACGGTATTCTTTCACTCCGACCCGGACAGGGAGCAGCAGCATGCGGCCTTTCCGACCGACATCAAAGCTGGCAATAATCTGTGGTCCATTCGGCTTGGCAACAGAGAGGCTGCTCGCAAAATAGCCGTCGGTATGCTTCGTGCTGCTTGGATTCTGCGTTACTGTTTGACTGGTCTTCGTCGTGACCAGATGCGGGGTCCCACGCTGTATTGCAGCATCTGACCTACTTCGACTCTGTGATACGTCTTCGTCGGCTGACTCGAGTATCGTGCGTGGTCGACTGACAGCCTGACCTGCCGACAAAAGTGGCGTTGAATTATCTAGGAGCAACGAGCCGGAAGTTGTGAAACCGGATGTCGACCACGCACTGCAGTTTTTGGTAGAAGACAGCTGTGGCAACGCTGTCAGAATGGCCCATGACGCAGCTGGTTCACCGAGGGGTCCCGTCGTTGACTGTAGGGATGCGCCTACAGACACTTTGAGCGCACAAATCGCGACCGGACTGAAAGTGAAAGACACCAGGACCACGAACCCGAAGACTCTGACCGACGCTGTGGATCGATTTCGGACGGCTCGTTTCATAAGAGTCAACTTGTATAACGAAAAGGCTTCAGATCCACACGGGGTGCTGCACCGATCTCCGTTTTGGTATCGGTCACAAAACGTGCGGCATTTGACCTCAACCTCACGTGTTTCATTGGATGGGCGAACACGCTCAGAATAGTGGCGATGGAGACTCATTGTGGGCGAATATGCCCATCTCAATCGGGTGCGAATGTCCCCGCGCTTTCGCAAGAAACGACTAACCGAACGGCCCGTCACCCCATCTTTCTTGTCGTCGAAATATCGACCGCTGTCACCGCAGTGCATTTCCAATACAGAGGTATTCGCGAACAACAATGCTGTCCCATATTACGTGCTGATGGATTCCGCCAGCAGGCGTTGCTGAGGTATGGGTTGTCGTTCACTACACAAAAGTGATGGTACAGAAAGTGCATTCCAGATGGTGGTCGAATACGTTCTCCGGAGACGCCGTATGTGTGGCGATCTGCTGAAACAGCGACAACGAAGTTTCCGTGCGGACCGGTTCCAGGACCGTGGAAAAGCATGGGACGATACGCTCAGTCTGACGAGTCGATTCGGGTGCGAGAACTGCGCCTGGGACAAGGAGAACGCTTGATTATGAGCAAGTCAATGTACTCCTGCTTGCACTGCATGAAGTTGGTGACCGCCCTCGACGAAGTGAGGAAAGTCCTCATCCCGCATTGGGAATCTCAAGAGGGCGCACCATCCCCGCTCGGGGTCTCATGGATCGTCCCCGAACAGGCCTGGAACTTCGCGCTCTACTCAAAACATGCGACAAGGGTCACGCTGTTGCTCTATTCCGGCGACACGCTGTCACAGCCGCAATTCACATTCGAATTTCATGAGCGTTGCAACAAGTCGGGACCAGTCTGGCATTGTCGAATCCCGCGATCAGAGTGTCCAAAGGCAGAGTATTATGCTTATCGGATCGATGGACCGGCCCCGGCTGCCGGATTTGATTGGCATGCATTTGACAGCGACAAGCTGTTGTTGGATCCGTATGCCCGGTCCGTCTTCTTTCCACCTAGTTTCGATCGCGAGGCGGCCATCCGGCCGGGGCCAAATGAGGGGCGGGCTCCGCTCGGGCTGCTTAATGTTTGCCAGTGCGAGAGGCTTGAGCGACCAAAAATCCGACACCGGCATGGCGCGGATCTGATCATTTACGAATTGCACGTAAAGGGGTTCACCCGAAATCCGAACTCTGGTGTCACGGCAGACCGGCACGGCACGTTTAGCGGCCTCATCGATAAGATCCCGTACTTGACAGAACTTGGTGTCACGGCGGTCGAGCTCATGCCAGTCTTTCAGTTTGATCCCAACGACAGAAACTACTGGGGCTACATGCCACTCAATTTCTTTTCACCCCATCAAGACTATTCAGCCGATCCGAAAGCTTGTCAGCAACAGAGCGACTTTCGTGAGATGGTCGATGCTTTGCATGATGCGGGAATCGAAGTGATTCTGGACGTGGTGTACAACCACACTTGCGAAGGCGACCATCGCGGGCCGACCTACAGCTTCAAAGGCATTGACAACAGCACTTACTACTTGGTCAACGGAGACTCCAGGGCACCCTACTCCAATTTCAGCGGTACTGGGAACACCTTACGCACAGCACACCATGCGGTTCGACGACTGATTCTTGACAGTCTGCGGCATTGGGTCACTGAGATGGGTGCCGACGGCTTTCGTTTCGACCTGGCTTCGATCTTCACTCGAACTTCGGATGGCCGCATCAACCCAGATGATTCACCGATTTTCGGTCAAATCGCAAGTGACCCGGCTCTGGCAGAAACTCGCATGATTGCAGAACCCTGGGATGCGGCGGGTGCATATCAGCTAGGCCGCGCCTTTCCGGGAATTCAATGGCATCAGTGGAATAGTCGCTATCGCGACACGTTGCAGCGATTTGTTCGCGGTGACAGGGGAATGACACCTGAACTGATGACGCGGCTCTATGGAAGTACTGACCTTTTCCCTGATGATCGGATGCACGCATTTCGTCCGTTCCAAAGCATCAATTACGTCACGTCACACGACGGATTCACGCTTTACGATCTCGTCTCTTTCAATCACAAGCACAACGAGGCGAACGGACACGGCAACAGCGATGGACACGATGACTACCGCTGGAACTGCGGCTGGGAAGGTGATGAGGATGTCCCCGATGAGGTCCTCAGACTCCGCAAACAGCAAGCTCGCAACTTCTTCTGTTTGCTGATGCTGTCGAACGGGACGCCCATGTTTCGCATGGGTGACGAGTTTCTCCAATCGCAATCCGGCAACAACAACCCGTATAACCAGGACAATGAAACGACGTGGTTGAACTGGGACCGCCTGAGCGAACAGCAGGACATGTTCTGCTTCGTTCGTGACATGATTGCCTTCCGCAAGACGCATCCATCGATATGCCGATCGCGGTTCTGGCGTGACGACGTGAGCTGGTTCGGCCCGGCCGGGCCTGTCGACATGTCAGAAGCGTCGCAGACTCTCGCGTTCTTCCTCCGTCGACTTTCGGCTGACGAGGAAGACATTTATACGATGATCAACTCGAGCGACGGGAGAGTGCGATTCGACATTCGTGTCAGTGGAGCAACCAACTGGAGTTGCCGAATCGATACCTCAGTGAACGATCACAACGGAGTAGAACGTGTCGCTGCTCCGTTGAAGCTCTCGGACGAATATTTTGATGTTCAGCCTCGTTCTGTCCTGGTGCTTACCCGACCTTGATTGCCAGCGGCCTGCGATCGTGCCCATTCGCTCGCTTTCGACTCCCTCAAACGGCGGATCCGCTCCAGTGAGCAGTTGTCTTGAGGTCTCGCTGAGTTGGCGGTCATGCCTTCTTGCGTGATGCGCCACCTCGATGAGCTTCGATTTCGCATTGCCCGAGAAATCTGTCTCCGTGGCGATGAAACACGGATAATACGGCACAGACTTTGCAGTTAGAGATCGACGATGCGATTGCCTCATCGAGGAAATCAGTGATGTGCAACGAATGTGCTGGCGAGCATCCCTCCGAAATGCGTTGTCCCCGGATCGCTCAACGAGATCTGCAAATCGGAGAATTGGCTCTGGCGCGATTGATGGCGACAGGGCGGTTCCGGGACGGTGATGTACGTTGCGATGTGCGCAATGGCGAAGTCGTGCTTCGGGGGCGGGTTGCCACATGGTATCACAAGCAAGTGGCACAGCACGCGGTGCTGGAAACCGCCAATGTCGTGTCCGTTCAAAACCAGATCGAAGTCGGTCCACCAAGCACTAGCATGCGAAGCGCATCCCAGGCCGGAGACGCAGCGAAGCTCATCCGAGCACACGATCTCACTGGTGAATGAACGAGACAATTTCAGGAGTGATGTAATGAATGTGAATCCCTCACAGATCGAAGCATCAGGCCAGGCATTGCAAACGCGCGTTCTGCGCCTCCTGCAGGCCAGACAGTCTGAATGCTTGGACAATCTGGACGTCTGTGTTTCTCAAGGCACCGTAGTGATGACCGGTTGTGTCGCCTCTCGTTCGTTGAGACGGACGATCCGAGAGTGTTGCTGTCATGTCCCAGGTGTTCGCGGCACCATCGATCAGCTTGTTGTGTCCGGCGGCGGCGGCACATCATTCCCAACGTCAGATGTCGACGAATGTGAGGCGATGGAGTAGTGGCGTCCACGCACTTAAGCCACTCACAGTGCGATCTATCCGGACACGCCATGAAATGATCAACAACCACACACAATCTATCGCGTACTTCTCGATGGAAGTTGCTCTCTCGCCATTAATCCCGACCTACAGTGGTGGTCTGGGGGTGCTGGCTGGCAATACGATTCGCTCCGCGGCTGACCTGAACGTGCCTCTGGTGGCTGTCTCGCTTCTCCATCGGGAAGGGTACTTCTTTCAGCACCTCGATGCCGAGGGTTGGCAGTCGGAAGAGCCCGTCGAATGGGTCGTCGCTGACGCGCTCACGGAAATGTCAGCACGGGTCTCAGTGGACATTGAGGGTCGCGAAGTGCAGATTCGAGCGTGGCGGTATGACGTCGTCGGCATCGGCGACTTTGTCGTGCCAGTTTACTTGCTCGACACAGACTTGCCACAGAACAGCGAGTGGGACCGCACACTGACAGATCGGCTGTATGGCGGCGATCAGCATTACCGTTTCTGTCAGGAGGTCCTGCTCGGCATCGGAGGCGTTCGCATGTTGCGCGCACTGGGCCACACCGATCTCCGGCGATTCCATATGAATGAAGGCCACGCCAGTCTGTTGACGCTTGAGCTGCTGGATGAGCGCCTCGGCGAGTCTCAGCACTCAGCTCTGACAGCCGACGATCTTGAAGCGGTCCACGATCAATGCGTCTTCACCACTCACACACCGGTCCCGGCCGGGCACGATCAGTTCCCGATGGAACTCGTCTCGCGGGTGCTCGGCCGACGGGACGTGTATGACATGCAAGAGGTGTTCTGCTGCGAAGGTGTCCTCAACCTGACATTTCTGGCGATGAATCTGAGTCACTTCATCAACGGTGTCGCCAAGCGACATGGCGAAGTGTCACAGCACATGTTCGCACGTTACGAGATCGACTCGATCACCAACGGAGTCCATGCCGCCACCTGGACGTGCGAATCCTTCCGAAAGCTGTTTGATCGTTACATTCCCGGCTGGCAGGAGGACAATTTCAATCTGCGGTATGCACTCGGCATTCCACCCGACGAAATCCGCATCGCTCATGAGGAAGCCAAGAGACGACTTGTCCGCGAGGCCAATCGACTCACGGATGCAGACCTCGATGAAGAAACTTTCACGATCGGCTTTGCTCGGAGGGCGACCGCCTACAAGCGGCCTGAACTGCTCTTTCATGACCTTGACCGGCTGCGTCACATCGCTGCCCAGGGCGGGCCGTTTCAGATCGTCTATGCGGGCAAAGCGCACCCGCGGGATGAGACCGGCAAGCAAATCATCCACCACATCTTCGAGGCGCGTCGTGCCCTGCGCGACCAGATTCGCGTCGTCTACCTTCCGAACTATGACATGCAACTCGGCGGGCTGCTGACATCTGGAGTCGATCTGTGGCTGAACACGCCTGAACCGCCGATGGAAGCGTCCGGCACCAGCGGAATGAAAGCGGCAATCAACGGAGTTCCCTCGCTGAGTATTCTCGATGGCTGGTGGATCGAGGGCTGCATCGAAGGAATCACTGGCTGGGCCATCGGCGAAGACGGCCATAACGAACAGCAATCTGACACAGCAACAGACGCTGAATCGCTGTATGACAAACTGGAACACTCCGTCCTGCCCTTGTTTCTGGAAGACAACGCTGGCTACGTTGATGTCATGCGTCACGCGATTGCCCTCAACGGCTCATTCTTCAACACGCAGCGTTTGATGCAGCAATACGTCCTCAAGGCATATTTTGAATAGCTCCATATGGATGCTCCAAGGCACGTCCGGTGATTATGAAGGCTTTTTGGGTGGCTGTGTGTCACCCGAAACGATGCAATCACCCTCCTTAGCGGTGTCACTGCGACGACCTCCGCGCGTGTCGCCGGAGATATGGACCGTCCGCTGTTGTGTGCGACCAGCCAGTACCAGGATAGCCAGACGATGCGGGTCGATATCGGGGACGCGGCATGTCGAAGGATCACGCACCCCCTGGGCATGATGACACGTCCAATCTCTTCCAGTGCGCGCCGTCTCAATGGGGTTCTTTCCACGATCAGGCGATCCACACTTTTATCTGGTAGTGGGATCGCTTCGGCACGCCCCAGGATGAGCCGTGGTATTGGCCTACCACGATCCACTCCTTTTGTTTTGACAGGACTGGGGTTCAAATTCCACGCCATTTGGTGGCGACCTTCGCCGCCGACGTCAAGTGTGAATCGCGTTGCGGCTTCTGAGGTAAGTCGTTCTATATCGACCATGGATATTCGTTTGGTACATGCAGACTAGTGGTGCTTGTACCAGCCGGCTCCGAGAATGTCGTTCCAGGAAGTTGTCTGGTGACATCGCTGGCACTGGCTGACTTTCGCGTGGGGCTTTCCGGCGACACGCGCGGAGATCATGCTGAAGTGCATCATGTAATGGCTCGGCGGGGCCTGATGGCACTGAGCGCAGTCTGTTGAAGACGGTGAGGGATGACGGAAGTCTGGAATGGTCCAACGATCAGTGGCGTGGCATTGAGCGCAATCCTGGCCGAACAAGGTAAAGTGCTGATCGTCGTTCATGTGGCACGTGGCGCAGTTCAGAATCCGTTCTTGCGGTGTCAGATGGGGATGGGGCATGTTGCCACTAACAGTTCCACTGCGAATCCAGTCCCGCAGCCGCATTGCGGTCAATTGTGACTCGCTGTCACTCGCCTCATCGTCTGCAAGTTGCCTCAGTCCAATCTGAGCCAGAGCGGAGTGCTCCATGTTCGTCGGACGCTGATCGAGGCCGCGATGCTCGGGGTGGCATTCCTGACAACTGCTGATGCTCGCATGAAACGATGTCGGCTGCCGTTGTAGGATTGATTCGTCGTTTGCGTGGCAGACGATGCATTTCGCTGTCTCGATGCCGATGACGGACGTGTGGCAAGCGGCACAGTTGTCTTCCAGATGTGCATGGGCGGCCGAAAGGTGGCCAGGCTCTGCCAGTTGTTGCCAGGTCGACGCCTGCTTAAACCCGGAATCGGCGGGTGTGAGGGACCAGACAACACCAACGCCAAGCACGGCGAGAATGATGCCAAAGAATTTCCAGATGGAGCGTTTCATTCGAACCACCTGAATCCGAAGTGAATCGCTGCCCAGACATGAAGTGTCATCAAGCCATACAAGGCGAAAGAGATAACAATATGCAGCTTCAACCACTTGCTGAACCAGCGTTTGAAATGTTCATGTGTGCTGATGGCGTATTCGACGTCGGCGATCGCCTCCGCCAGACGCAACAACGAGGTAGGAGACGTCACAGTCAATGCCGTCGATGGAGCGTCATCGTGGAGGAACAGGCTGGCAGCCAATCGTGAAAAGAAACCTGCGTAGGGACGTACCGCCGCGGCTCTCGCCGGATTGGACACGAGTTGAGATTTCGCCGATTCGTAGGTCGTGTTCAGCTGTTGGAGCAACGCCCTCTTTTCACGGATCTCCGTCGAAAACTGCTGCATCAGGTAACGACCCACGAACCCGCTCACGACGACGATGAGCGTCAGCGCAATCAGGGCAATGCCGAGGGGACTCTCGAATTTGTGTCCGCTATGGATCACGACCAGGATCGGACCCACGACGCCTGCGTAAATGTGCCATGACAGCAGTGTTCGCATCGCGACGTACTTGGTGACGAACTGTTTCAAGCGTTTGATACGCTTGACGGCCATGTAGGCGAGCGGCACGAGCATCAGCAACGCGCCCGACACGCCCAGCACGCCGCCCCATAAGCTGCCGGCGAATCGCGGTGATACGTGAAACGGGAACCCCAGCCAGGTGATGAGCATCAATGCGACCAGGCCGGTCGCAACGATCTTTTCACGTTCTTTCATGTGTCGTCCAAAGTCGAGCTGATGCGGAAGGGGGAGAGGTCCCGTTCCTTTTTTCAGCGCTGCTCATGCGTCCACGCTGACGTTGCCGGTGGACTTGGCCTGACAGGCGAGAATCATGCCCGCCTCCTTGTCCTCCGGTTCGAGTCCATCCTCGACGTCCATCGAAACCTCTCCGGATAAGAGTTTGACAACACACACTCCGCAAGTGCCGATTCGGCAGGAGTAGTCGATGTCCACGCCGACTCGCTCAGATGCTTCCAGAACGGTCTCGTCGGGCTGAAATTGTGTCGACTTGTCGGATTTGCTGAAGCTCACCGTGCCACCGGTGTCTGCGATGTCCGTCTCGGCGATTTTCTCACGCTGTTTGGCTCGAACACGCGGCTTTTGTTCGCCACCAAAGTTCTCGCTGTGGATGCTCTCCGCCGGCACGTCAAGTTCCGCCAGCATCTTCTTCGTCGCATCCATCATGGCCGGCGGTCCACAAATGTGAATCCGTTTCGACGTGATGTCGGGCACCCACTCGGTCAACAACTCTCGCGATAATCGTCCTTTCCGATAGCCATCGACGTCCTGGTCGATGCGACTCATGGCGGCGAAAATGTGCAAGTTCTCATGTCGCTCCTCCAGCCGCCTCAGTTCCGACTCGAAGATGAAGTGCTCGGGATCATGGCAGGCGACGATGAAGTAGATTTCGCCCTTCCAGGCCATGTCCGTCAGTGCGCGGGTAATGCTCATCATGGGTGTGATGCCCACACCGCCTCCGATTAACACAATGCTCTCAGCGTCCTCGCCCGAGAAGTTGAACTTGCCGCTCGGTGCTTTCACATCGATCGTGTCCCCGACTTTCAGTTGATCGTGAAGGTATCGCGAACCGGCACCTTGCTCTTCCCGCTTAACTGATATTTCGCAATAGTAGCCCTGCGTTGGCGACGAAGAGATGGTGTAACTCCTCCGAATCGGCTTGTCTCCGACAGGCAAGGTCAACGTGAGGAATTGGCCCGGAAGATAGCTGAAAGGAATTCCGCCGCCGTGACACGAGACCAGCCGAAACGTCTTCACGTCGGGCGTCTCCTGATCGATACGAGCGACTCTCAATCGACAGAGCTTCTTCTTGCGGACTGGTAGCAGCCCGGTAGAGATCACAGGACCGTCTTCCACTTCGGCTTCCGACGGACAGGTTTCGCCCGGCACATCGCAACAATCGGCGAGAGCGTCCTGCGTTCGTTTGCCTGTCTCGCTTGCGGCTGGTGCGGGATCGGGCTCCGTTCGTGAAGCGTGAGGCGGACTGTTCGCGGGCGAAGCCGTCGTTGGCCCGCCACCGCTTATCGGCTCTGTCATGACCAGCTTCTCAAGCAACGCCGCTGCGCGACGCATCTTGAAGAAGTACATGCCAATCATCGCGACAGCAAACAGAATCAACACGAGCATCACCGTCGAGTGGAAGGGCGTCATCCCCCATAGCCGAGGTCCGGTCTGTGCCATGCTGTTGGTGGAAAGCAAGTTCATTTCACGCTTGAACCATCGCAAAGCGACGTTCCGGGGTGCCTTGCCCTCGGCGATCGCCCGGTGAGCAGCCAGGCCACTTTCAAACTGTGCCAATCCCTCGCGCATACTCGCCGTAGCCGTTTGCATGGCCGCAAAGTCGTCGGTGGGAGCTGCGCTCGACAACTCGTCGAGGCCACTGGCGAGCAAGGAGACTCCATCCATCATCCGTTGGTGTGCTTCGCGTTCAATCTCGGCCCGCTCCTCTAACGGCAGATCGGGCAGGTCCATCAAACGCGGGTACATCTCTCTGGGTTTCGGCGCCCCCATCCGCTCCATCATTCCATTCATCATGCCGCCCATGCCGCCGCCCATCATGCCGCCAGCCCCCTGCGGCGGACCGCCGCCGACACCCTCCGGCGGCCCTCCCATTCCACCGCCCATTCCGCCAGGACCGGGGCCGCGTGAGCCACTGCGTTGCTCCGCTGGCGTCCCACCACCTTGCGACTGGCCCGGATGATGTTCGGCATGTTCTTCGGGTGAAACCTGTCCCTCCACCGACAGAGGCCACAGGCCACCGAACAACAAGGCACACATGAGGACGGCCAAGAGGCGCAGTGTCACGTTGGGCGGCATTGCCGGATCGTGTGGGGCGAACATTCTGCTTATCGTTCTCGAGTCAGTTTTGGTCATTCATTGTCACCGGGGGCGAAAAAGCGGCTCGTTCCCTGCGCCTCGACTGCCTCTCCGATGCGATTCAATGCATGGACATACGCAGCCGTCCGCATGTCGATGTGCTTGTCGTCTGCTAATTGATAGATCGTGTTAAACTCCTGTGTCATGATTCTTTGCAGCCGTTCATGCACGTCGTCCTCGGACCAGGAATAGCCCGCCTGATTCTGCGCCCACTCGAAGTAACTGACGGTCACACCGCCGGCATTGGCGAGAATATCCGGCACCACGAGTGTGTCATTCTCATTCAGCGTCTGGTCGGCCTCACTGGTTGTCGGCCCATTGGCCACTTCGATCACCACGGGAGCGGAAATCCGTCCCGCGTTTTCAGCCGTGATCTGATTCTCCAGGGCAGCGGGAATCAGCACGTCGACGTCCAGTTCCAATAGCTCCTCGTTGCTGATCACCTCGCCACTACCCACGTCGTCGCTGTTGCAATGGCAATCCTCGTCTCCACAAACCGGACACTCGCAGACCGACCGAGTGGTGTACACAGCTCCAATGGTGCGACCCTGGTTCTTGAGCTCGATGGTTCGCGGCACGTCGAGACCCTCCGGACGAAGAATGCCACCGTGTGAATCGCTGACAGCGACGATGCGATAACCATCGGCATGCAACAATCGGGCCACGTGTTGCCCCGCATTGCCGAACCCCTGCACGGCGACGCGAATCTCGGCCGGATTCCAGCCACGAATGCGTTCCAATTCCTTGATGCAGTAATACGCTCCGCGTCCGGTGGCATCGTCGCGACCGAGACTGCCACCGAGCGGAATCGGCTTACCGGTGATCACTGCGGGTGTGCGCTTGCGGTGAATCTTCGAGTATTCGTCCATCATCCAGCCCATGATCATGGCGTTGGTGTAGACATCCGGGGCCGGGACGTCCGTATCTGGACCGATGAAGTCGGCGATGCGTTCGATGAAGCCGCGGCTGAGCCGCTCCAACTCCAACCGCGAAAGTTGTTTCGGGTCGACAATCACTCCCCCCTTGCCACCCCCGAATGGAATGCCGACTACCGCACACTTGCACGTCATCCAGAAGGCGAGCGCTTTGACTTCGCCTACATGCACATCCGGGTGAAAGCGAATGCCACCCTTGGTCGGCCCTCGCGTGTCGTCGTATCGCACGCGGTATCCGTGAAACACCTGCAGTGACCCGTCGTCCATGCGCACCGGAATCGAGACATCCAACACTGACTTCGGCGACTTCAGCCGCAACAACACTTCCTTTCCGAGGTCAGCGAATTCAGCGGCCCGGTCGAGTCGCTTGAGGGCATCGGCGAAAATCTGCTCATGGGGTTCCTGGGTCATGTCGGGCTCACTTCCTGATCCGGCGAGTCCTCTGCTGACATCCAGCAGCAGAACGGCAACTCTTTGATTTGTTTGTGTTCGGCAAGATAAACGATCGATTCTGCCGCCTGCGTGCGGTCGGCATACCATTTGGATGCCGGAACCGCCGTAATCCCGTGAGCGAAAACGCTCATCAGGACCGTAGTCAAGACAACGATGAAAATCTCGTGCCGAAGTGAGGCCCGGGTATCCTGAATCAGCAACAATGCGAAGACGGCCAACTCGGTTTCGCGCGGCCCAAACCAACCGATGAACGCCAGGGTTTTCGGCTGGAGGCCAGTACCGACCGGGCTGATTGCGGTAGGGATCAATTGGAGGATCGAGAACTGCGAACAAGACCACCGGCAAGGTGATCTCGTCTACGACTGTGGGGCAGGTCTCCACTTACCCCACAGCGGAGCACCGACCCAGTCTGATCGAGTGACTCATTCCCTGTTGGACCATTTTCATGGGTCGTGTGCTGGAGCTGATTCGAGGAATGACCTCGGTCTGCTGAAAGGCCCTTCTGCACGACACCTGAAGTACAACTTTGGAATTGCTCTAGTGGTCGTGCTCACCGCCGCTGCCGGGTTTCGTCGCACACACAAACATCGCATCGTCACCGCAGGCGGAGCAAACGTGGTTCACTTGTTGGTTCTTGCCCTTCCCTTTGCCCGTGCCGACGACCGTGACGGTCCCGCCGCATACGCATTTGTGCTTTTGGCCGACGGTCATCAGCTTGACGTGTGAGTTGTCTTTGGTCACGTGGTGCAGCGTGACGTGCTTACACATGCTGCAGGCCATGGTGATCGCGTCTCCCGGCTTGAGGGCTTCGGCCTCAGCTTGAGTCGTGATGTGGTTCATGTGCGCCGTATGATGGCCCTCATGTCCTTCGTGCTTGTCGTCCGCGGCCTGAGCTGTGACGGATCACCAAACCGCCAATCCCACGATGATCGCAAGTCCCGAAGTGAGGTTGATTCTGCTAACGAGGTTGGTCTTCTTGGTCATAAGTCACTCCTTCATTTTAGTTGAGGATCTGTCAACGGTTGAATTGGCTTCTCGAACAGCAGGGCACGGTGTGCTCCTGTTCGGCTCTCTTTTCACACTGCGTTGTGGAAGTCTCATGTGACATCGATGACCCTGTTCATTGTGCCGAAGTCGTTCGGAACACATTGGGGACATTCGGCTGACGCCTGACAACCTGGCTCACAGCACCACTGGCCGTCCACGACGAACTTGTATTCATACCGCCCCGGCGGCAAATCCAGTTTGGCGTTCCAGTGGCCACCCTCGTCCTTCGTCATCATTGAGGCATCCGTTTGCCAGTCATTGAATGTTCCAGCAAGAACCACGTTGCTGGCATCAGGCGCGTGACAACTGAAATCGGTCGATTTCGTCTTCGGTTTCGTTTTGACATCAGGCTGGTCCTTTCGCTTGTCAACAGGGGCGTTCGTCGCGATTTGAATTGTTTCAGGTCGAAGTCGACGTGTTTCCAACCCACCTTCGGCTACCAGCCAAGGAAGTTCTCTATGTCAAACACAACACAGAATGCCCTCCTTGCCGCACGATCAGACGTTCTATTTCTGGAATACTCTGGTCTCAGACTTTGAACGTCGGCTTGTCGTGCGCACGAAAACTCACAACTTCGCCGCCATGAGATTTACTCACTCCAACAGCCGTCATTGATTCTCCTGTAGCGGTGAGACTTGAGGTGCTGCCGCAGTATGGTCGGGAGGCAACATTCCTATTAGGGTTTGTCGTTGTTCGTTGGAGAGAACGCCTGCGGCTTCGCCGACCGCTCGGATGAACGCGATCCGTTTTTCAGCGTTGAGCTTGGCGATCTCGCCGACCCGGGCCTCGACTCTCGTCGCATCAGGACTGTCAGAACTGGTGAGGACCCACAACTGTTGCTCGGACTCCTCGATCTGGCGGTCGAAAGTTCCCTGAGCGAGCAGTGCTGTTTCCTTGATCTTGTTCAGCTTGAGCTGCTGGTCCGATGTCAAGGTGATGTGGTCAGCGTGATCCAGGAAGAAGCCGGTCGCGCCGATGTGATAGATGTGCGAGGCTCCGGGATAGCCCGGTAACGACGATGACGCCTGCATCTGCCGCATGCCCTTCATGCGGCCCATCATGCCCATGCCCATTTGCATGCCACCACCACCCATGCTTGACATCATGCCGCCGCCCCCCATGCCTGACTTCATTCCGCCGCCACCCATGCCTGACATCATGCCTCCACCGCCCATACCCGACATCATTCCTCCGCCCCCCATGCCCGACTTCATGCCTCCGCCCATACCCATTTGAGAACCCTGCCCGGCGTGTTTCTGCTTCAGTGCAGCTTCCAAGTGAGCCACTTTTTCACGCAGCTCGTGAAGCTGTTCAGCGAGAGGCCGCGCGTCGGTGTCGTGGGAACCATGCTGCTGCGAGCCTGGCTGACGATCCGTACTGGGCTGTGCGACTCCGGTCGACGAGACCACAAACAGGACAGCGGTTAAGACCGTCGTCACAATCAAAGCGTTCCGAGGTTCGATGCGTTTCATGTGACATCTCCGATGGGGTGTTGCGATTGACGATGTCCTCCAATGCGAATGACATGCCACTTCCGAATCCCTTCGGATAACAGCCCATGCTGCTTAGAAAGTCGCCAAATTGTCAGCGGTCAACATGACCGATGAGCCACCACGTCTCTGCGAGGGGCATATTCGCTCCTCTTTGTTTCATGTCGGCCCGCTTCTGACTTTGGTCAAGATGATGCCGAAGGCGGCTTGCGACGGGTCAGCGACCACTTCAGCAGCGGAGGAACCGCGACCGTCGTCAGCATCACTGTGATAACGAGGGCTGAAAACGTCGCCGCGTCAAGCAACGGTTGCCCGTTGACGCGCAAGGACAGTCCAATCCCAGCGAAGATCAGGCCGACTTCTCCACGAGGAATCATTCCCAACCCGACCGTGAGCCGGTTGACACCAGGCTGCTGCACGCCCCATCCGCAGATGATCTTTCCCGCGATGGCCGCAACCGTGAGCACCGCCGCCAGCCAAAGCACGCGGACATCCGCGAAGCTCGACAGGTCAACACGAAAGCCCATCATAATGAAGAAGATCGGCACGACGAAATCAGCGATCGGTCGCAGCAGTTCGTGGAGCGGTCGGTGCTCCCTTGCGATCAGTTCGCGATATTGCACTCGTTCCAGTATCAACCCGGCAGCGAAGGCTCCGACCAACGGCGCCAGCCCAGCCAGACTCGCGGCCCAGGCGAATCCGAAACAGATCACCAAGGCGCTGCAAACCAGCAAGCCGCGACCATGTAGGATGCTTGCCACCTTAAAAAGCTGCCGGCTGATTCGCGGACCAAGCAGGATCGCCAGCACTAGGAATCCGATGGCTTTCGCGGTGATGAGCAGCAGAGGTACGGCGTCGATCGTGCTGGTGGAGCTCCCCGAACCGAGCGTCAGGATCATCCCCTGTACGACGCTGAGCACGATCAGAGCCAGGACATCGTCGATCACGGCCGCTCCGAGGACGATCTCCGCTTCGATGGCATCGGACTGTCCGAGGTCTTCAAACACACGTGCCGTAATCCCGACGCTAGTGGCACACAGGGCGGCACCGAGAAATAGGTGAAGTGGCCAGCCCGCCGATGGCAACAGCACATACGCGCTTGCCATGCCTAACATAAACGGAGCGAGGATCCCCAGTATTGCCACGAACAAGGATGAAAGCCCAACGCGGAACATCCGAGTGACCGAGTTCTCCAGTCCCACCTGAAACAGCAGCAAGAGCACGCCCAGTTGAGCCAACGCATCAATCGCCACTCCGGCACAGTGCTTTGCATCCTTCAGATCGAGCGTCGTTTGATGAGTCCAGTCCACACGCAGGAACTCAAGCTGGTGGAATCCCAGGAGGGTCAGATTGCCAAGCAACACACCAGCCAGCAGTTCACCGAGGACGGACGGCTGGCCCACAGACTCAGCCAGAGAGCCACCAAGGCGGGCCGTGAGAATGATCACGACGATACTCAGTAGCAAGGGTGCGATTGGGCTAGTATGGCTGAAAGCATCGGCGAGCATGCCGGCCAGTCTCCCGTACAAGAACGTGATTACAAGTACGGACAGTGGATTCCGAGCGACTCGTAGAACGCATGCGGAACGGGAATCAGAATGAGGAACAAGATCACGAACGACGCCACACCCACGCTGTAGCGACCAGCTTCCAAAGGCACGAGATCATTCTGGCTGGCAATGCCCTTGCTGCCAGCCAGGAAGAAGGCGATCAATGCCCACATGAGCAGGCCGCTCCACACAAACAGGCCCAGAAACAGCAACGCGAACAATGCGACCGTGCTGATCGCCGCGCTGCGCCTGATGCCGAACATCGCATCGGAAATGTGCCCACCATCGAGCTGACCGATGGGGAGCAGGTTCAACGCGGTCACAATCAGCCCCAGCCACCCGGCAAACGCCAACGGATGCAAGAGAATGTCATGACCCTGCGAAATCGCATCACCCAATGCCAGGTTGGCAATAAATGCGAACAAGACAGACGATCCCACTTCCGTGCCGTGGTGCATCATCGTTACGGCTGGTTCACCGGTGGCTTCGACGATCTGAGATTGCCCCAGCCCGAACCAGAGCGCAGGAATGGCGAAGAACAACCCTGCGAGGGGACCGGCGACCGCAACATCAAACAACGCACGACGATCGGAGGGCAGTGACTTCATGCTGATGAAGGCACCAAATGTCCCCAACGCGAAAGGCACGGGGATGAAGAACGGCAACGTGACCTTGACTCCATGAGCCCGGGCGGCGAAGTAGTGACCGAGTTCATGGGCGCCGAGGATCAGCATCAACGTCAACGAGTACGGCAGCCCGATGGCAAACCGTCCCGGCTCCTGCAGGAGGTTGATGCCCTGATGCAAAGCTCCGGCCCAGGTGGTTGTGGCGATGGTCGCGATGAACAACGCCCAGTGGATCAATGGACCACGGTTCGGCCGTCCGTCTTCCATCGAGCCGGGCAATAGCACAAGCCTCGCCTGACCGTACTCGTCTTCCTGGAGAATGGGTGTGACATCTTGTCCCGCCAGCCGTTCCTTGACCTGCTGAAAGGCCGCTTCGGGTTCTCCCAGCAGGTCACCTTCAATCACGCTTGCTGATCCAAATCGCCTCACATGTGACCTGCCGAAAACTCCGGACCTGTCGACCAATTCCTCGCCACCTTCGTCATCGGCCTCGGATTCGGGGACTTGGTTGCCATTCTGATCCTCTTGTTCATGCACATGGCCTCCATCACTCATGTGTCCGGCCATCGCCAGCCAACATAGGATCATGAGCAGCAACAGAATCATCGGACTAATGACCACGCCCATCGCCGCAAGCGCATAGATCGCCATGATTGGCAGCAGGCAACAAATCATCATCCAGATGGCAGCCGGCAGGCCGCCGTGCTTTTCAGCAGGCACAGTTTGTTCTTTCGAATGTCATGAGTGGATGCAACAACACGAGACGCAAGGAGGACAGGATCCGACCAGGCATCGCGTCCCTCCGTCAGACGGTCCGAGTGCCCTAATCTTTCTTTGGCTCGGTCGTCGCCTCCGGATGAAGCCGCTTCATCATCTGTTGGTGACGCTGTGCGGCGGACTCCAGCGACTTGGTGACTTCTCCAGCACTTCGGTCTAACTTGGTGGTGTCGAGATTCGCTTGTTGACAGTGCTTCTCGCAGTCGGCGTGTGCGGTACTCGCAGCCGTGAGGTCCTTCGCAATCTGATCGATATCCGCAACAGTCTGCTTGTCGCCACTCTGCTGAGCCTCTTTCCGAACCACGGATAACTGCTGCTCGGCGACCGAGATGTTGCGACCAATTTCTTCCACCTGCGACGTCGCGAAGCCATGGTCGACAGTTTGAGCTTGGCGAGCATAATTCGACAAACCACGTGAGTAATCGAGCGCATGCCCCATACGGCGGGAGGCCGCCTGATTCGACCAAAACCCTTTCCCCGGATGCTGCCGCCGGTCAGCCACAGACCGTTTCTGGGCTGACGCATCCTGCATCGTCACTGCCAGAACCAAGAGAGCCATCCCCACGCAGAAGACGCGTTGTGTTATCTGACTTTTCATCTGACCGCTCCTATTCATTCAATCGGTTACTTACTGTGTCCATTGCACGATTAGGGCTGCCGAGTCTTGGGACAGTGCCTTTCATGCTTTGACTGAGTACTTGCACATCCCATGCCTAACGACAGGAGCGACCCTGAAGCTGGACACAGCCTCGAAAGTCATGGTTTGCAGCAGAAACGGTGCCGCGATTCTGACGACGTGCGTTCGACACGACCTTGCGGACCAACGATGGGTCGTGCGGATCAGGAACACGAGAGAGCGAAAACGCCCTTGCGATCCTCATTGGCTGATCGAGGCCAAACGACATGCCGGAGCGTCAGAACTCAAAGAGGAGAACTGTCACGTCGTCGAGCTGAGGTCCGTCACCACGGAATGCTGCAATTTCCCGGCGAATGGATTCCAGAGCATCCGTAGGAACCTCGCCTGCAGTTTCGTTCAGCAGACCGAGGATGCGATCACGACCGAACATCGTGTGATCCGCATTGAAAGTCTCAGTGACACCATCCGTAAACATTAGCAACCGATCTCCAGGGGCCGTTTCAAGTTCGGTGATGGACCAGTCTGCGGAGGAGTCGATCCCGAGCAGAAGCCCGGAAGATGAGCACTCTTGAATTTGGCCATACTTCGAGCGATAGAGGCTCGCGTCGTGTCCAGCATTGACGACTTGCAGTATTCGTGAGTTCGGGGAATACCGAACCAGAATCGCCGTCGCGAAGTCCTCCGCCAGAGAGAGTTCGGTAAACTGACCGTTGACGTGTCGAATGATTTCCAGGGGGTCCGTATGCAGCCTCCAGGCTTCGGCGAAATAAGCCTTCAGCAATGTTGCCGTCATCGCTGCGGGGATCCCGTGTCCTGTCACGTCGGCCATGAAAGCCAACCAGCTTCCGTCCGGCAGTGTATGTACGTCATAGAAGTCCCCGGCCACATCCTCAGCCGGCTTATGGAAGACGGCGAATGTCGCTCCAGTCAGAGCTGTGCTACGCGGCAAGAGATTCTGTTGAATTCGACGCGCCTTTGCCATCTGGGTGCGACGGTTGCGGTCACTGTCAGCGAGTGACTGACTCATCCGATTGATGGCAGCTGAGAGGTAACTCAGCTCCAAGCTGCGAAAACCGTTCGCCTGTTTGCCAAAATGTCCTTCGCCGATCTGTTCAACGACGGAGACGAGCCGTTCCAGCGGACGAACGACAATTCTCAGGAGCACGAAGTTGACAATGACCGCGGCAAGCAGCCCGAGAGTCGCCGAGCCTCCGAACCGCCTGAGACTGTCACGCGCAGCTTGATGCTGCACAGAATCGACGTATTCCGAAACGTACACTGAAAGATCGAAATCCTGGGAGGTTCCCACGACGAAATCACGGTCCATGACGTGACCGAGCCGATTCGACGTGCCGGCAGCCTGCTCCAAGGCTTCCAACATGGCATGACTCTGACGTTCGTGAGCTCTGGCCTGCAGAACATCGTCTCCGATGCGAACAGCGATATGATGTCCTGGTGATCTTCCCTCTTCCATACGTGCGCAGACACGATCAATGTATTTCTGCAGCGCATCCCGTCCGTGATGCTGCAGTTCCCGGACCGCTTCTTGTGTCGTGACAGCCTCGTCATGCAAAGCGATGCGCTTGTCGTCCAGTCGTCGCTTGAGTTCTTTCTGATAGTCGTAAACATGGAAGACAAGCACGAGACCAATACAGACTCCATTGACGGCCAGCAGGAGTTGCTTCCCAATCGACCAGTGAGATTTGCCGAATGAGATCTCCGACTCGGAATCGTCCTGCGAATCTGATGAGTCGGTCAGTTTCTGAGACATGATGTGACTTGATGGATGCCACGACTCCACTGCGGTCGCGAAGAGGGATGAACGAGGTACGACAACACGAAGCGAAACGCACACGAGTGAGTTCGCTCACCGTTGTCGATCACTTCTGGATGATTGTCGAATCCGAAGTCAGCAATGGCCGCAAATCTCATTCCTGTCAGACCACAAAGACTCTCAAGTGAGAACGTGTGATTGATTGACACCACTTACGCTGCCAGGGAGCGAATTCGCACGTTGGGGTGGCGGCGATCGGAGTCCACCTTGCGGTTGCATCCGAACTCCAGAGGGTTGGATCTGAGAGAACGGACAACGTAATCAGAGAATGTTTGGCGGCAATCGGCTGGTGATGATCCCATGGCCGTCAGCAGTCGTGAGACTTCGTCTACTGATCAGTGAAAACGGAATCGGAATTCGTGAGTTCGTGCAAATGGTGAATTGGCAACACGCCAAGTTCGTTGTCGCCTGTCTCGTCGGCGGGATCCGTGTCCGGCTCTTCTTTCTCCAGAGCCCGCAGGGCCGGTCCAGGTTCAAAGGCATCGATGGGGACAATTTGCGTCTCCGGTAAAGTTGCCAACTGGCAGCCGACCACTCGCTCCAGAGAAGCCAGTGTTTGATTCAGGTTGGCTTCAAAACGCGTCACTTGCAGGTGGAACATCAACAGATCTGACCAGTTGTCAAGAATCTGCTGAAAGTCGACTTTGTTCACACGGTAGTCGGCAGCCGAGACTTGCAGTGCCTGTTCAGTCTTGGGGATGATCCGATCCTCGAAGAGTTCGATTTGCTGTTCGATCGCCTCGGCTTGCACGATCAGGCGGCGGATGAGGCGCATGGTATCATCTCGCGAGGCATCATAGCGACGTGCAGATTCAAGCATGCGATTCTGCGATTCTCGGACTCCGGCATCCAGCTTGTCACGCCAGATCGGCACAGTGAGTCCCACCATGAATGAGACATTGTCATTCCCGTTGGTGACGGGCGAGATGGCACCGTCACCGGTGATCGTCTGCCAGCCCAGCCCGACGTTGAAGTCGGGATAATAGTTGAGTTTCGCGAGTTCTTCCTTCCGTTCTTCCCGAATGATGGCGTGTAGACGTTCCTGCAGTTCGGGGCGGCAGCGGACTGCCGCTTCGTACAGAGCGTCGATCTGCTGAGGAACCGGAGGTAGGTTTTCGTCGAGTTCGGCCAGGAGATTGGCGTCGGGTGACGTATGCACAACTTTGGCCAAGTCCGCTTGGGCTTGCTCAAGCTGTCGCCTCAGCGTGATGAGGCTGTCTTCCAATCGATCAAGCTCAACTTGAGCGACCAAGACATCCTGCTGACTCGTCGTACCCGTGCGGTATTGCGCTTCGGCGAATTGAAGCAACTGTTCGAGCAATTCCTGATCGCTCTCGACGATCTCGATGGCTGACTGGTTGTATGCCAACTCGTAGTACGCCAACTTCACGTCTTCAATCACCTTGAGCTCGGACTGGGCCAATCGCGTCAAAGCGATCTTGGCATCCTGCTCCGCCACCTCACCCCGCACCCGGAGCTTGCTCAGCCAAGGTAACTTCTGTGTCACCGTGAGGGTGTTGGGGCCGCGACCGGCAGCGGTCTGTACGCTGTTGTTGTCCAATGGCTGAAAGGTGTCGGTCAGAACCGGATCATCGAGGGCTGTGACTTGCGGAATCACGTTGGCTTGTGCAGCGACCCCTCGCTGGGCCGCCAAGATCTCTGGATTGCGTTCGAGCGCGATTTGCACGAAGAAGTCGACATCTTGAGGACCATCGAGAAATGGTTCCTCAGGCAGCGTGACCGGCACCCCGGTCTCGACCCGAGCGGAAGCAAGCTGAACCTGGTGTTCCGTGATCGCGGCCCGAGGTTCCGGGTCTGGAGGCGTGGCGCAGCCGGTGACCAGAGGCGGCGTGATCAGTCCCACGAACAGAACATAGCGGATGGTCATCGGTAGCAGACTCCTTCTTCGGTATCACACTTCAGAGAAGTGTTCTCACAATCCATTGCGTACCGGAGGAATCGGCGATGAAACGTCATGCGCTTGATCGCATTGAACTGCTGGAGATCACTGGACCAATATCGCCGGCATCACAACCGGAACAACCCGACCATCAGTGACAAAGCCGCTCGAAGTCGTGAAGATACGGGCGGATTCGCTCGTGACAACTGGTCTAAGCTGAGGACACGAATGGGGCTGCTCGTTGCTCCATGCCGGAGTCAAGCCGGCTCTTGTTTCTCGAAGAGCGCGTCCTTCACACCGATTCGTAGCTTGATCTCTTTCACCCAGCAATAGAGGACAGGCACAACCAGCATGGTCATGATTTCGATGGTCATGCCACCGAAACTGGGGATGGCCATCGGAACCATGATGTCGGAACCACGGCCAGTCGATGTCAGCACGGGGATGAGTGCGAGGATCGTCGTCGCGGTCGTCATCAAACACGGGCGCACTCGCCGTTGTCCGGCTTCGATCGTTGCCTCACGGGCGTGCTCGACAGTATCAATTTGCATTCGACGGAAGCTCTGGTCCAAATATGTCGTGATAACCACACCGTCGTCGGTAGCAATGCCGAAGAGCGCGAGGAACCCAACCCAGACAGCGACGCTCAAGTTGATCGGATGAATCTGAAATAACGTCTGCATGTCGGTGCCGAACACGCTGAAGTCCAGGAACCACGGCTGGCCGTACAGCCAGAGCATGATGAAACCACCCGCCCAGGCGATGGCGATCCCCGTGAACACCAGCGACGTTGTGATCACTGAACGGAATTGGAAATACAGAATGATGAAAATCACGAACAGCGCCAGCGGCAGCACGACCATCAAGGTTTTTTGCGAGCGAATCTGGTTCTCGTAGTTACCTGCGAAGGAGTAACTCACACCATCTGGTAAGTTGAATTCGCCGCTGTCGATCTTGTCTTGCAAGTAACGCTGTGCATCTTCCACCACGTTGACTTCGGCTTCACCGGGCTGCATGTCGAATAATACGTAGCCGATGAGGAACGTGTCTTCACTCTTGATGACCTGCGGGCCCCGGACGTAATTGATGTTGGCGACTTGGGACAACGGAATGTGTGAGCCATCCTTCGTGGGAACGAGGATCTTGCCGAGTTCTTCAATTTCATCGCGTAGCTCGCGCATATAGCGGACTCTCACAGCGAACCGCTCGCGGCCTTCGACTGTGGTGGTGATCGGCATACCGCCAATCGCGACTTCGACGACATCTTGGACGTCCTGAATGTTCAAGCCGTAGCGTGCGATCTTCTTGCGGTCAAAGTCGATCTCCAGATAGGGTTTGCCGACGATGCGGTCAGCGATGACGGCAGAAGCCTGTACGCTGGGCACTTCTTTCAGGAATCGTTCGATGTCGAGTGCGACTCGTTCGATCGTGTCCAGATCGGGTCCTTTGACCTTTACCCCCATGGGAGCCCGCATGCCGCTTTGCAGCATCACGATCCGGGCGGCAATCGGTTGCAGCCGGGGAGCCGAAGTCGTCCCTGGCACTTGAGCGGCTTCCACAATCTCGTGCCAAATATCGTCAGGAGTCACGATGCCCTTCCAAGCGTTGCGGCCCGGGTTGAGGGACAAGTCGAGCGATGCGCGCCATTGCCGGAACGGCACGCCATCTGCGTCCTCAATCAGCCCGCCATCGTCATCACGAGCAAACAGTCCCCGCACCTTGTAGGGCTTTCCGTCATCTGCCGACAGCGGCATGCCGGTCGCATCACGGAAGAAATCCTCTCCGTCCGGATCGAACCGGTACTTGATCCGGTGGCCGTTCCTGTCGACGATGTATTCCGACTTGTAGTTGATCACCGTCTCGATCATGGAGATGGGCGCTGGGTCGAGCGGACTCTTCACGCGACCCAGCTTGCCCACGGCCAGCTCGACTTCGGGAATCGCGTTGATGCGCCGGTCGAGTAACTGGAGCACGTTCATGACTTCGCCGATCGAAGCGTGCGGCATCGTGGTCGGCATGTAGAGAAACGAGCCTTCGTCCAGTGGCGGCATGAACTCCTTGCCGAACCCCTCCCACCCTTGTGCGATGGTCCATTTGATCTTCGTCCAGACGGGTTGGCTAGCCACGTCGTTGTCCCAAGTCCGGGAGCGCACGCCAGCCAATTCGTACTTGAATGTCTCCAGCGACGACAACTGTTCCAAGTCTTCGTCCGGCATGGCTTGGGCATCATACTCTTCCGAAACCCGACCAAAGATGACGGCCGGTCCGAGCCAGGCAGCGAACCCAAGCAGCAATACCATCGCCGGAAGAACCAGAAACAGCAGCTTGTGGTCGAGACACCATCGGAGCAACGGAGTGTAGAGGTATTTCTGGAAGACCTGAAAAAAGGCTAACAGGCCGCCAATCAACATTCCCACGAAGACGAAGTTGCGGAGAAAGCCTTTTTCCGGCCCTAAGGGCAACCACCCGTCTGTGAGCAGGATACCGACCAGCAGGACCGCTGCTCCGTTGGCCAGCAGTAACCCCAAAGAGTGCACTCGACTTCGCCAGCCGTCGAGCCGCTCAGGAAGCGACTCCTCGATCAGTTTGAAAACACCCAATGTGGCGATGATCGCACCTGCCCACCAGGCCAGCCAGACGCTAATCGCAATGCCCGCCAGGATAAGCCCCACATACAAAACCTGCCTGAGCACGCGCGTCGTCACCCGTGTGGTGAACAAGATGTGGGCCACGGGCGGGATGATGGTCAGCGCGACGATCACCGACGCCGCCAAGGCGAAAGTCTTGGTGAACGCCAACGGTTTGAACAGCTTGCCTTCGGCCCCGATCATCGTGAACACGGGGAGGAAACTGACAATCGTGGTGGACACGGCCGTCACCACAGCACCGCCGACTTCGCTCGATGCGCGAAAGACGACTTCGAGTCGGTTTTCGTTCTCGTCCGCCTCGTCCAAATGGCTGAGGATGTTCTCACAGAGAATGATCCCCATGTCGACCATTGTACCGATCGCAATCGCGATGCCGGATAACGCTACGATGTTCGCGTCCACCTTGAACGTCTTCATGGCGATGAAGCACATCAACACCGCGAGCGGCAAGAGCGTACTGATCACAATCGAACTGCGCAAGTGCATGACCATCACGAGAATCACGATGACGGTCACGAGGATTTCTTCGGTCAGCGCCTTGTTGAGTGTGCCAAGCGTTTCATAAATCAGGCCTGTGCGGTCGTAAAACGGCACGACCGTCACTTGGCTGGTCGTGATCCACGTGGGCCACTCTTCCCGCGGCGTCGATCGCAAATGTTTGACCCAAGGATCGTGGTCCAGCAGATCGTCGCTCGCGAAGGCATCGAAGCCGTTTGCGTCGGCATAGGAGGCCACATCCTGGCGGGTCACTTGCCGATAGTTGATGACCGCTTTTGTCGGTAGTCCGTCGTCAAACTCGTCGATTGTCTGCTTGATGTTCTTGATCGCTTCCAGTGGATTGAAGCCGTACCTTACGACGGCGACGCCACCAACAGCCTCCGCTCCGCCCTTATCCAGGGCGCCACGACGAAGAGCTGGCCCTAGTGAGACGCGGGCAACATCCTTGACGTAAATCGGCACGTTGTCGTTCATCGCGACGACGCTGTCCTCCACGTCCTCCACGTCTTCGACGAATCCGAGACCGCGAATGAAGTACTCAGCTTTATTGATCTCAATCGTGCGGGCGCCGACGTCGACGTTTGACCTCTTCACTGCCCTAAAGACGTCATCGATGCTCACCCGTGCGGCCCGCATCGCATCGGGATCAACGTCGATCTGATACTCCTGAACGAAGCCGCCCACAGAAGCCACTTCGCTGATGCCCTCCGCCGAGAGCAGGTAATAGCGAACGTACCAATCCTGGATGGTCCGCAATTCGTTGAGATCCCACCCCCCCACCGGATTGCCGTCGGGGTCGCGACCTTCCAATGAATACCAATAGATTTGACCGAGGGGTGTGGAGTCCGGCCCCAGGGCCGGTTGCACACCTTCGGGGAGCGTTCCGGAGGGCAGGCTGTTAAGTTTTTCCAGGACACGCGTTCGCGACCAATAGAACTCGACGTCCTCATTAAAGATCACATAGATACTCGAAAAGCCGAAGAACGAGTAACTGCGGATCGTCTTCACGCCTGGCACACCCAGCAGCGCGACGGTGAGGGGATAACTGATCTGGTCTTCCACATCCTGCGGGGAGCGGCCCATCCATTCGCTGAAAATGATCTGCTGGTTCTCACCGATGTCGGGAATCGCATCCGTCGGTACCGGATCACGCGGCAGCCCGCCCAAGTCCCAATCAAACGGCGCCACCATCGCGCCCCAAGCCACCACGGAGATGACAAGCAGTCCAATGACCAGCTTGTTCTCCAAAGAGAATCGAATAACCTTGTCAATCATTGACAGCTCCGACAGAGGCAACGATCAGTGTTGCGAGTGATCTTGATGTGACTTGTGCTCGTCCCCGTCAGTCGGTTTATCGTGAAGGACTTGCTCGACCCGGTCGGCACACTTGAGCATCGAGGCACCGTAATACGGGTTTCGCACCTGATCGTCACTCTGGTACCACACGGCTCCTTGCCCCTGGAACGCCATCGGACAGTGAAGCTCGAATACGGATCCGGCTTCTCCGAACCCGAAGGACTTGGCCAGCACACCGACCTCCTCAGAGAGAGGCTTGAACGCCGTTCGCATCGCCTTAACGTCTTCAGTCGACTTGAGGCTGTCGATCAATTTTGACAAATTCGCCTGTTCCTTCTGCCAGACCTCTTGTGCGCTGCCAGAGAGCGACGAGTCGTCGACGGTGACAACCGCTGTTTCGAGACTAGCCAGAAGTCCCTGAGCCTGCTCGTATTCGTCGGCTGCGAGTGCTTTCTGAATCGACAGGTAGCGCTCCCAGACCGCTGCCAACCCAGACTGGAACTCAGGTGTCACCGCGATGTGTTCGACGTGCCGCGGCTCACCCGGCATGATGCCCAACTGGTCACGCATACGGCGCATGTGTCCCTTGAGGAGGAGGAACACTCGATCCGCCTCCGCCATCTGCTCGGCGTCTCGGCCTTCGACGGCGTCGTTGCCCAGCAGCATGGCGAACTCCTTCCACTGCATTCGAGCGTGTCCTGTCAGAATCGAACCATCAACGGCACTCAGCATCTGGTCAAACTGCGCGAAAGACGTCGTGATCTTGCTGAGGTCGCTCTCCTCGACGACTTGAGCAACCTGCTCATAGGCCGCCTCAAGCTCACGAATCTGGTTGCTGAACTCTGCCGGCAGAGTCATTGTGTGGCCAGCGTGTTCGTCACCGCTGGGCTTCTTCTTCGAACTGCCTCCATGATCGTGGCCGCCGCCGCCACCACCTTCTGGCGTCATCATACTGGGCTTGGCCTGAATTTGGATTTCGGCATCGATCTTGAAGTTCCCTTGAGTCACGACCATCTCACCTTCCTCCAGGCCGTGCCACACGAGATAGAAGTTGCCCGCGCGCGGTCCCAACACAATCTCTCGGCCTTCGAAGGTGGGCTGTCCGATCGGCCCGAACTCTTCTCGCAGAGCGTCCATGATTGTCTCGACTCGAGCATAGACTGTCTTTGCTTCACTCATCGACTGCACACGTTTGCCCGCCAGTGCCGGTTCCGCCAGGAGATCCGCATAGCGATCCCAGAGTCGTCGCGCATAGCCTGACCCCGGTTGATCGTACGGATGGTCCAGCACGGTGCTGAACACGTCGAATGCCTGACGCACCTGTTCAAGGCTTCCTTCGTCAAGGGCGGCACCGATGCCTTGGAACGCCGTCTCCACGCCGTCGGGCATTACAGGCAGTTCGACGTAAACGATGGCTCGTCGGCCGGTGACTAGCGCGGCTGAATAGGGAATGACCAGCGGTGGCTTCGCCTCGTCAGCATTGGGGGTGACATAGCCCAGAGTTTCAGCACGGACGAGCGGCATGCCGCAGATGTCACAGTTGCCGGGTTCGTTTTTGACGATCTCCGGATGCATGGGGCTGATCCATTTTCCCGCGAGACTGGGATCCATGACCCGTCCGCCCTCAGCAACCTGGGGCTCGACGTCAGCACGGACGAACATGTCCGGCTTCAGCTTGCCGCCCGAATTGGGGACGTTCACGCGCACTTTGACGGTGCGTGTCTTGTCATTCAGAACCGGTTGAATAAAGGAGATGCGGCCATGAAACTCCTCGCCAGGGTATGCTTCCGTTGTGACCGTGACATCCTGTCCGTAGCGAATCCAAGGCAGATCTGCTTCGTAAGCATCCAAGTGGACCCAAACCTGGTTCAGGTCGGCGACTGTATAAATCTGCTCACCCGTCTTGACGTAGTCTCCCTCCTGTTTCAGCTTATCAATCACAATGCCGCTTGTGGGCGCGTAGATCGTAAGGTGATCTGTCGGCTTTTCCTGTTGCTCAATCTCTGCGATTTGCTGTTGGGTCAGTCCGAGCAAACGAAGTTTCTCACGTCCGGATTCCACCAGATCGATTGTGTCTGCCAATCCCTTGTTTGACGAATCTCGCTCTCGACGGTATCTCAGTGATTGGATCAGCTCCTCCTGCGCGGCATAGAGTTCCGGGCTGTAGATGTACACCATGTGGTCGCCCTTATTGACCTGGACTCCCGTGAAGTCTACGAACAGGCGATCCAGCCGTCCGGCCACCCAGGCGGTGATGTATCCCAGCTTGGTCTCGTCATAGTCGACCTTTCCCACCATCGGGATCTTGTGTGAGACATACCTGCGCTCGACGGGGGTCGACGCGATGTTCATCAACGCTTCGGTCTCTGGACTGATCGTCAGCGTTCGCATTCCCCCGGACGAAGTGGCGACCGGAATCAGATCCATCCCGCAGATTGGACAGTCACCTGGATTCGGCTGACGGATCTGAGGATGCATTGAGCACGTCCACATCTGCGGACCCGACGTTTGGTCATGGTCTTGTGCAGTCGCTGATTCGACCGAGGACGCGCCTGACGAGCCAATGCGACCGTACAGATCACTGACGAAGAAACCGACTGCAAACACGGCAACCAATTCTGCCAATAAGACCCAAGGACTCGACGGTTTAAGTAGCCGCTGAGTGAGAGTCACTCTGTTCTCTGACATCGAAGCCTCCGTCTGTTTGCAACCCAGTGAATGCACTCAGAAATTGTACGGAGCAGGCATCCGGTTGGACACACAGCATGTGTCATGCCGTCGAATGCCAGACAGGTCGCAGCACTCCAATGACCATGAGTAGGGCGTCAGCAAGAGACGAGATTCAACAGGTACCGATGAACCGAATTGCGGCCCTGAAATCAGTCGTCATTACGCATGCTGCGATCGACGAGCAGAGGGGCGAATTAGCCCAACGAGGAGCGTATTCGCACATTGTCCAGTCAGGCGACCCAAACGTTGGAGTTGCTCTGGTCTTCTTTGGGAAATCGCAGTAAAACCTCCGCGACGTGTGACAGCAATACACGTACGGTTGGTCATCTCACACGATTCTGAAGGTCGGCTATCAATTCTCTTATCACGTGTCGTCTACGTGACCGATCAACATCATAGAGAGATTCGACAATTCGAGGCTGACATGTTTGGCGCGAAAGTAACACGATGGTTTACGACTCCACTGCTCACGGTGGCAGTGGTCGTGCAATCGTTTGCTGCCACGGGCTTGGAATCGTGCGAGTGTTCCACTTCGAGCAACTCCGCTCGTGCGAATGCTTGCTGCTGTGTGCAACAGACATGCGAACAGAAGTCTTGCTGCTGTTCGGCGACCAGGGATGAGATTCAATCGTCAGGACTGGAACGCCGCAAGAAGAGCACGCCTTGCTGTTCGTCAAATGTGGCAGGTCACGCATGCCAGTGTGGTTGCTGTGATCGGCATCCGGAACCGGTGACTCCGGCACCTTCCAGTCTGTCCGACGTGAACTGGGAATCGCTCTTCGTTGAATGCTACGATGCAACGACGCCAGTATCGACGCAGCCACGACTTGGTACGACGCTTCACTACGACGGCGTCTGGTCATTCGCGTCGACCCCTTCCGTGCAAGTTCTTTTCTGCACCTGGCTGACCTGATCTCGTGACAGCGCTCCCCGTGCGCGCATAACTTGCAGATCAACTTCATTTTCCATGGCTCTCGCAATGCGTCGCTCAGCGACGTCAACGGTGCGTACGCCACCTCCTCTACCAAACCAGTTTACGTGGATCGTGACGGGTTGAACCCCTGGTGTGTCCTCGCGCTCAGGGACTCAACATCGTTTCCACTCGATCCACAGGAGAGACTCAATGTCGAGCCAATCCGTTGAAACACAGAATGTGCCTTCCCCCGCAGAAGCAAGCAGCGAATCCACCGAGAAGGCGGGTGACGCAAGACAACAGCAGATCGAATCTCGACGCTGGTGGACCAAGCTGATTGTGCAACCAATGCTCCTCTTGGTGTGCGCCGCAGTCGCGATTGCAGGACTTGGACTTGCTCAACGACTCGGTTGGATTTCCGCCGGTGGGGGGCATAGCAGTTCCACTGCAGCGGCGTCTGCGGCGGCGGTCGACTTCATCTGCCCCATGATGTGCACTCCACCGCAACAGGAACCTGGACGTTGTCCTGTCTGTGCGATGGAGTTGGTCCCGGCAACTTCGGGAGGGAAGAATGGTGATCTGCGGTCCATCGAAATCGATCCGGCCAGTCGACGTGTCGCCAACATCCATACGGTGGCTGTCAAAAGTGCGCCAGTGCATCGCACCATTCGTGCCATTGGCGAACTCGCTTTCGATGAAGGTTCGCTCCGTACGATCGCTGCCTGGACCGATGGTCGATTGGAGCGACTTTACGCTGACTACACCGGTGTGGTCGTCAACGAGGGAGATCATTTGGCCTTGGTCTACGCGCCGCAACTCTATTCCGGGCAAGTGGGGCTTTTGCTGGCGAAGAAGGCGCGTCGGAGAAATGGCAGTAGCGGAGCACAGCGGGACATTCTCTTAAATGACGACCTGTACAGCGGTGCGCGAGAGCGCCTCATTGAACTCGGAATGACTGAGGACCAGATCACGCAACTTGAACGGGATAACAAGGCGAATAGCCGGATGCACCTCTGTGCTCCCATCAGTGGGACTGTCATTGAAAAACACGCTGTGGAGGGTGAGTACGTCAAAGAGGGACAGGCAATCTACAAACTTGCAGATCTGTCGAGCTTGTGGTTGATGCTGGAGTTGTTCCCGCAGGATGCAGCCGCTGTACGTTACGGACAAGAGGTTCAGGCGGAAATTCAATCGTTGCCGGGCCAAACGGTGGAAGGACGTATCGCTTTCATCGACCCGCAAGTCGATCCAGAAACGCGCACGGTTGGCGTGCGTGTGGTGATCCCAAATCGAGACGGACTGCTTCGTGTCGGAGACTACGCGAAAGCATCGATTCGTGTTCCCGTGGTCGGGGCCAACAAACGTACCGCCGAGATTTACGACCCTCGGCTGGCTGGCAAGTGGATCAGTCCACGACACCCGCACATTGTGAGTGATACACCGGGCCAATGCCCTGTGTGTGAGATCGACCTTGTTCCAGCAAGGCAGTTGGGATTCGCCGAGGAACTACAGAATGCGGATGAAGTGCTTGTCGTGCCGCGCAACGCCGTGCTCATGGCGGGCGAACACAGTGTCGTCTACGTCGAAACGAAGCCGGGGCGGTTCGAGATTCGGCGCGTCGTGCTCGGCCCGGCCATCGACGACCAGATCGTTGCCTTGCAAGGGCTTGCTGCTGACGAAGAAGTGGCGATTTCCGGCAACTTTCTGATTGACTCACAGATGCAACTGGCGGGCAATCCGTCGCTGATCGATCCAACGCGAGCGGCTCCACCCGGTGAGCATCTCGATGGGCTGTCTGCTGAAATGATTGCTGAGATTGAAAAACTACCGCCAGAAGATCAAGCAACGGCGAAGGCGCAGCTATTCTGCCCGGTCGCCGACATGAAACTGGGATCGATGGGAAAGCCCGTCAGAGTCCAGGTCAAGGACACCGTCGTCTTTCTCTGTTGTGATGGGTGTCGGGAGCGGTTGCTCGCCGAACCAGAATCGTATCTTGCGAAACTGGCCGAGCCTCGCAGAGCCGAATCCGAGGATGCCCAGCAAATGGAACTCCCTTCGATGGGCGAGATGGAGTTAGTCCCGATGTTGCTGGGACCAGAAAAGGACGTCGAAGCCTCAGCAGACATCACTGAAGCGTTGGGCACACTTTCGGTCGCCGATCGTGAAATCGTTAGGACGCAACAACTCTGCCCGGTCGCCGACATGAAACTGGGATCGATGGGAAAGCCCGTCAAAGTTGATGTCAATGGCCGTTCAGTCTTCATTTGTTGTGAAGGCTGTCGAGAGCGTCTGTTGGCCGAGCCGCAGAAATACCTGGCGAAGCTTCCCAAGGAGGTGGTTCGATGATTACCCCACTCCTCGATTTTTGCCTCCGTGAACGGCTGCTCGTGCTACTGGCATCAGTCGTGCTTGTGGCTGCTGGCTGGTATTCGGCCAATCGGGTGCCCGTTGACGCCATTCCGAACGTTGGAGAGAACCAGGTCATCGTGCTGACGGAGTGGATGGGACGTTCCCCCAAAGACGTCGAAGACCAGATCACCTATCCCCTGTCGATTGCTCTGCAAGCCGTTCCAGGCTCAAAAAGCGTGCGCGGCAAGAGCATGTTCGGCTTCAGCTTTGTCCAGGTCACCTTCGACGACGACGTCGACTTCTACTGGGCACGCTCGCGAGTTGCCGAACAATTGACGACGGTCTCCGAGGCATTACCGGATGATGTCACGCCGACTTTGGCCCCTGACGCCACGGCATTGGGGCAGATCTACTACTACGTGCTGATTCCCCCGGAAGAGATGGACCTCGCCGAACTGCGGTCAAAGCAGGATTTCTTCATCAAATACGCGTTGCAGTCGGTCGACGGTGTCGCTGACGTGGCATCCATCGGCGGTTATGTAAAGCAGTACCAAATCGAGGTCGATCCCGATGCACTTCGCTACCACAATCTTCCGCTGAGTACGGTCATCTCTGCGGTGAACGCATCGAATATCGATGTGGGCGCCAAGACGGTGGAGTCCAGCGGTATGGAGTTCATCGTCCGCGGCCGCGGCTTCATCGGTTCCGGCAAGACCGAACAGGAAACGTTGGAGCAAATCGAAGACACCGTCGTCGTCGTCCGCAAAGGCGTTCCGATCACGGTTGCCGAGCTGGCACAGGTGCAAGTCGGTCCCGCCTTTCGTCGCGGCGCACTCGACTTCAACGGACAGGAAGCGGTTGGCGGCGTTGTCGTCATGCGATATGGCGAGAATCCGCGCGACGTCATTGAACGCGTGAAGGCCAAGGTCGCCGCACTGGAATCCGAACTTGACGGCATCCGTATTCAAGGCATCTATGACCGCACGTTGCTGATTGACGAAACCATCGCAACGCTGACGACAGCCCTGTTTGAAGAAACCCTGATCACGATTGCGGTGATGGTGTTGTTCCTGCTCCACGTTCGTGCGAGCATCATCATCGCCGTGACGTTGCCAATGGCCGTACTGATGTCCTTCATCGCGATGAAGGTTTTCGGTGTCGATGCCAACATCATGTCTCTGGCCGGGATCGCGATTGCGATCGGCACGATGGTCGACATGGGCATCATCGTGTTGGAGAACGTTTACAGCGCCTTGTCTGACTGGGAAACAGAGGGGGGTGTGGGCGGTCCCAATCGTCGCCTGCAAGTGATTCGTGAGTCCGCTGCCGAAGTTGTTCCCGCCGTCATGACAGCGGTGACCACCACGATCGTCAGTTTTCTCCCGGTCTTCTTTCTCACCGGTCGCGACCATCGCTTGTTTGCGCCGCTGGCTTGGACAAAAACGTTCGCCCTGGCGGCGAGTCTGATCGTCGCCATTGCCGTTGTACCCATGCTGTGCCGCGTTTTCCTAAAGACCTCTCGCATGTCACGTTGGTCGAGCCTGGCTGCGGCATTCGGGGCAGCCATCCTGGCGATTGGACTTTGCCAATTTGTCTGGGCAGACCATCTCGCAACCTGGTTGGCGATCGATGCGATATGGATCACGATCGCTGGTGCTGTTCTCGCGTTTGTCGCCGGAGGGTGGATGACACGTGAACGAGTTCGCCCGATGGAGGAGAACCCTGTCAGCCGTTTCGTGCTCTGGTTGTATGCCGGCCGGCTGCGGATGGCGCTCGACCATAAAGCGATCATGCTGTCATTCCCAATGATGATCTTTGTGATTGGACTGGGGGCATGGATTGGTCTGCCGACTGTCCTGCGTCCCGTCGAAAAAGTCGTCTCGCTGTTAGGCGCCGATCTGAACGAGGTCCCCGGTTATGTGGACTTGAAGCACACCTTCACGGGGCTGGAAACGGATGACTGGATCGCACTCGACGAGGGGAGTTGGTTCTACATGCCCAGCCTCTATCCGGCGGCGAGCTTCTCTCAGGCGATGGAAGTCCTGCAGACACAGGACGCGATGATCAAAGAAATTCCCGAGGTCGAGAACGTCCTCGGCAAGATCGGTCGCGTTGATTCAGCGCTCGACCCGGCTCCCGCAGCGATGGTCGAAACGTACATCATGCTCAAACCGCGGGAGCAGTGGCGGGAAGGAGTCAACGAAAGAGACATCTGGGACGAAATTAACGCGGTTGCCACGCTGCCTGGCGTCACACCCGCATCAGCATTGCAACCAATTGAAGGCCGCGTTGTGATGCTGCAGGCAGGTATCAAGGCATCGATGGCCGTGCGGGTCTACGGTGATGACCTGCAGGGTCTGGCCGAGGCCTCATTGGCCGTTGCTGAACATCTGAAACAACACCACTACGTGAATGCCGGGACCGTGAATCCTGACATCGTGATGGGCAAGCCGTACTTCGAGTTTGAGGTCAACCGCAAAGAGGCGTCTCGTTATGGGATGACCACCATGATGGTCAACCAAATCGTGTCTGCAGGGCTTGGTGGCGTCGATGTCACCGAAACCGTCGAAGGGCGCGAACGTTATCCCATCCAGATTCGCTACGCACGCAACATTCGCGAGCGCCTCGACGAACTCAAGACGGTCTCGGTTGTCACGCACACCGGCGACATTGTCCCGCTGGAGCGCCTCGCCGATGTGTCGACAACCTGGGGACCGGGGGCCATCAACAGTGAAGATGCCCGCCTAGTGGCCCATGTGGCGTTCTCACCGTCCGGGGGTGTGGGTGATCTGGAGACCGTCGATGCCGTGATGGATTCTCTACGATCCGCTCGGGAAAGTAGCGAACTCAAGTTCCCGGAAGGCAACTTCGAACTTCAGCCCGTGGGGTCGTTCCAGAACCAAATCGAAGCCAATCAACGTTTGATGTGGATCGTGCCGACGGTCATTCTCATCAACCTCCTGTTGCACTATTTGCACTTCCGCAACCTTCCCATTTCTCTGGTCGTCTTCTCGGGCATTCCGTTCGCGGCGGCCGGTGGCATGATCGCCGTGGCCGTCATGGGCGTCGACATGAACACTGCCATGTGGGTGGGCTTTATCGCTCTCTTCGGGCTCGCGGCTGACGATGGAATCGTGATGGCGACCTACATGCGCGAATCACTCAGCCGGCACACGATTCGCAGTGTTGGCGATGTTCGCAACGCCATCTACGAAGCGGGGCTGAAACGGATTCGTCCCTGCACGATGACAACGATCACAACGTTGGTGGCACTGCTTCCGGTCCTGACATCGACCGGACGCGGTGCCGACGTGGCCCGTGCGATGGCGTTGCCGGTCTTCGGCGGCATGTTGATTGAACCTTTTACAACATTCATCGTGCCGACACTGTATTGCGCCTACATGGAGTTCAAGATGCGTGCCGGACTACGAGATGAAGTCTGGCAGCCGGACGATGATCATTTGGTCGACAGTGACGCGACGACAGTTGCAACAGCAGCCTGACGAATCCATGAAGAATTGAATTCATCACAGAATCGATCACAGGGTTGTATCGACTTCATTGAAGTGAGGGCGACCCAATTACTTGTGCAGGTTTGGAAAATCTGCATCACGAATTGCGGTGCCAAGATGCATCTTGACATTGCTCATTCACGAAAGGAATTGAAATGAGAATTACAGTCACACTCGCCATTGGAGCTTTGGTTTTGGGAATCGCTCATGTCTCCCTGGCCCAACAAGGCTTGCTGGAGCAAGCAGCTCCGACACACGATCAACTGCGAATCGCTGCACAGAAAATATGTCCGGTTTCGGGTGAAGTGCTCGGTGAGCACGGCCCCCCCATCAAAGTCGCCGTGGGTCAGCAGAAAGAGGAAGTCTATCTGTGCTGCGAAGCATGCACTAAAGGCAAGCTTGATGCCAAACATTGGGCGACCATCCACGCCAATATCGCCAAGGCGCAGGGGAAGTGTCCCGTGATGCAGAAGGCGCTGCCGAAGAATCCAAAGTGGACGGTCGTCAATGGCCAGATTGTGTACGTTTGCTGTCCACCCTGCACCAGCAAGATCGAGAAAAATCCTGAGACCTTCCTGCAGCGAGTCGACTCGTATTACACGGCGTCGATCCAGCCGAGGCCCGCTATCCGCTGAGTAATTCAGTCCGTCTCTTGGCACATGAAAGGATTCTCGCCATGAAACATTTAACACTATTCGCGATCCTGTCCGCCACCCTTTTGGTGACCGCGTCCGGCTGTATGTCGTCTGGAAAAACAAATTCCACATGGAAACCCCCGGCCAGTGCAGGTCCATCGTCCGGAGGCTGTCCGAGTTGCGGCTAGACATCCGGTTCGGTTCCGTTTACCACCGAAACTAAATCTCGGGAGTCACAGCGGCCCGGGGCATGACCATGCTCCGGGCCGCTGCTCGTTTTCGGCATGGCGCTGGTGTGTGCTTTCTGATGAACACATGGGGTGATGAGCCGATGAACCATCACCCATCATCGCCCGGTCACTGCAGGAATGTCTTTTCGCCCACAATTGACATAAGGCGCGCCTGCATGTGCTTTGTCTCCAGGAGCGCGACTGTGGGGCGACCGAACGACCAGCCACCTGTCTCGCCAAGGTTGATGAAGAGATGTCCATCCTCATCCCGATGAATGCGAGGTCTGTGTGTGTGACCGAAATCGGCCACATCGAACTCAGCATCGAACAGCGTTTCCTCATTCGATTTGGATTCGTAGTCAATTCACGCAAGCCAGACCGTCAACATCATTATGAGTAGCAAATGAGCTTCGTCGTCATTGTGAAGACGCATGTGTCAGCATTACGACAGGCCTTCTTGGCTCGTTTACAAGATCCACATGGAAAACGACTGGGAAAACGCGATCCTGTCTTTATCTCACCGTTGGGCACAGTGATTGCGTGCTTCGTATTGCATTGCGTGTCATGAAGGCATGTCGTTCGCGGCCAGATGTCGCATGATCAACACTTGCCTCAGACTCAAGGACACGCACATGACCCGCTTACTCACATTGACGATCGCAGCTGCGGTTACAATCTCAGCGAATGCGTCAGCTTACGATGGCTCTCAACTGTACTCTCACGGCGGCTGCGGTTGCTCCGGGCAGGCCTTCAGCCCGACGGCGTTCGATCGTATCCCTCTCTCGCCATCGGGATGCCGCGACGGTGCTTGTCCAGCCTTCGACTGGCAGCAGAATCGTGGTATTCGGTGGAATGGCCCGCAAGCATCTCCCGGTTACAACGCGGCTCCCACGTACCGGGATGAACCCCAGTACGTTCCGCAACACGACCAGCCACTGACGCCACGAACAAACCCCGCTCCCTATACGCCGCCACTTCCGTCGCAGGCAGACCGGTCGCCCAGCATCCCACAGGGAATGGAAGGGATCGCTCAGCTCCCGATCGCCGAGCAGCGTCGCGCTCTGCAGCAGCGGACGTGTCCGGTAACAAGGGAGCCGCTGGGTTCGATGGGCAAGCCGATTAGTGTCACCGTGGCCGGCAGGTCGGTCTACGTTTGCTGCGAAGGTTGCGTCAACGCCCTCCAACGAAACCCCGAAAGATATCTGACAGGTGCTTTGCGCGGCAGTATCATTCGCTGAGCATTGTTCTCGTGATCTGATGAAATGACAATTAGATTCGACAAGCCCTCAGTCCAAGTGGAAGTGGACTGGGGGCTCGTTCGTTTCTCAATCGAGTTTCCTCGTCCAATCGTGAGACTAGGCACGTTTAATCGCGACACTGGGCGTTGTCGCTCTAATCTGGGTGAAAACTCTCGCCGTGCCTTTCTGAGCAATCAGGCATTCTCTGACAACCTCTGTCGAATGGGAGGAGATGACACAGCAGCGAGGGAAGCCGAAAGTGATCCAAGACGACAACGGACCAGAGTTCATTTCCAAGTCTAGGGACTGGTGGAAGTACTCCAACCAGGTTCGGCTCGATTGCAGTCGACCGGGTGAAGCGACGAACGATGCCGACATCGAGTCGTTCAACAGCAGCGTGTGTCAGGAACCTTACTGAATCAGCCCGTTCTTGGGTGATGTGACTCGAAGGCGGCAAAGACTATGTTGGTGCGTGCAGTTCGCGGTTGAATCCTCCTATTTGATCGCCAATGAGCAGGGGCTTCCCACGTCTTCAGGCAGGGGAAACCTGACCAATACATGTCACGCATGCAGCGCGGCGCGACCGCTTCCATGAGCGATTCGACTTCGTTGGGAATTCTCGGGCAGAGAGGCTGCGTCATGCACCAAGATGCACCAAGTCCCTTGAATTCCATGAAAATCATGTGAAACTTGGAAGCGGCGGTTGTCAGAAAACCGCTGAAAGCACGCTGTTTTCGCCCATGCCAGCTCTCCGCCCGTGTTACTGGGGGTCAAAAGGTCGCAGGTTCAAATCCTGTCGTCCCGACTTTGCAAAGCCCTGCTTCGAGAGAAGTTAGGGCTTTTCTCGTGCACCACTGCAACCTGTCGAGTGTCCACATTTTCCAACGGATACCGTGCGTTGTGAAGAATTCCATGCGATAATCCGTGCGGTGCACCACCACCAGATGGACACTTTGGCTCCCGTGCTTCTGGGCTGCCTACTGATAAACGTCTGCCTCTGCTCAGGCAGCGAATCCTTCCATGGCTTCAGCCCTTTCCGTCAAGGAGCTTCCTACGGACTCCTCCTTTGACGTCGGTCTTCGCCGTGGTACGTCACGCGTTCCCGCGCGAGGCAATCCGCTCCTTTACATACAGGCAACTGCGATCCAAATGAAGCACCGTCAAGCTCGTGGCGAAAACGGCTCTGACTCGCAGATACCGCTCCGCCTCTTTTGTTCACGCACTCTACCAGTGCATTTCCACACAATCAATATGGGCCAACTCAAACAACTACTCGAACGCAGCACAGATGACGTCCTCGCCGAGGCAGGCTTGCCACCGATGGAGGTGTTGATGACCTACTGCCGCGAACAATTCGACGAACAATGTTCCGACTGCGGAGACATCACTGTGCAAGATCACGCTTGTTCGTGACACTCTCTCCCCGGTGACAGCGGGGAGTTTTTTTAACACCCTTCGGTTCCGTAGGCCGTATGCAGGGCTTACGCATGAAAACCTG
>JAGQPX010000132.1 GCA_020426505.1 Planctomycetaceae bacterium
ATCACCTCAAGACCACTTTTCAAACACGCTCTGAAACATGATCCGCAATGGCCGCGACCGACCTCGCGATTATTCTCAACCCGAGCGAATGCATCATCTCGTTCGGGGAAGTCAATGGATTTCCATCTGATTTACGCAGACTATCGCTTGCGTTAGACTATTGCTGGACGCGAACACATTCATCACTAATTGTCGTTATTACCGTCCCCTTTCCGCTCCCGCGAAGGCTTCCACTCCCTTGGAACTCGAGTCATTGTGAACGGAAAGCGACGGGTATCGCGCCACCTGCGGGAACCCGACAATTCCAATGCCCTCGTAGCTCAGCAGGATAGAGCATCGGTTTCCTAAACNNGTTCGAATCCTGCCGGGGGTGCTTGACAGCGTAAGGACTTACAACGATTGACCTGTCCGGTATAATGCATTTGTCCGAGAAGTTGTCCGAGAACTTTGGTTGAAAGAAGAAACGACCCCGGTCGGTTGCCGCCGTCCGAGGTCGCGAAGCGAGCCTGACGGTCGCCTCTGGTTATCCATTTGGATTCAGACTGGAGGGTTCGCTGATGCCACATTTCCCGAAACCGTTCTTCAAAAAATCCCGCCGACAGTGGTACGTCGAGATCAACCGGCGGCAGATTGCACTCGGCCCTGATCGTGACGAGGCATTCCGCCGCTATCACGAGTTGATGCGGCAGCCCCAGACGCGGACGGTCAATCCGACCCACTTCTCCGCCATCGCGGACTTGTTCCTCGATTGGGTCAAGCAGAATCGGGCCGCTGACACGTTCGAGTGGTACCGTTATCGCTTGGAGCGGTTTTGTGACCGCTATCCCGATCTGCGGGCGACCGAGTTGCGTCCCTTCCACGTTCAGCAGTGGGTCGACAGCTACACGTCGCTGTCGCGGACCTCGAAACGGAACTACGTCCGCACCATGAAGCGGTGTTGCAAATGGGCCACACAACAGGGGTACCTGGATGCCGACCCGCTGACTCACCTCGAAGTCCCCGGAGCTGACCGTCGCGAGACCAACGTGTCGGTGGAAGAATATCACCAGTTGCTGTCGCTGATTCGGGATCAGAACTTTCGAGATCTGGTGATCGTCACTTGGGAGACCGGATGTCGACCGCAAGAATCGCTGCGCGTTGAGGCCCGCCATGTCGATCTGACTCATCAACGCTGGGTGTTCCCCAAAGCAGAGTCCAAAGGCAAGCGGCAGCCACGAATTGTCTACCTGTCGGAAGCCGCCGTGGAGATCACACGACGTCGAATGGCGAAGTACCCCTCCGGGCCGCTGTTTCTCAATGCTGCAGATCGGCCTTGGAATCCCGATGCGGTGAACTGTCATTTCGATCGGGTGAGAGTGCGACTGATGCAAGACAAGTGTCTTGTGGCTGAAGAAACGATTGAGGTTGATGTCGAGGCATTGATCCCACAGCTGAAGCCAACTCGCATCGTTGCCGGAAAAACCGTGCAGAAGGCTGCGAGCGAGCTGCGTCGTGAAGCCCGTCGAAAGGTCTTGGGACAACATGCGAAACTCCTGATTCCCCGATACTCGCTGTACGCTCTGCGTCACGCGTGGGCGACACGGGCGCTTCAATCGGGCATTGATGGCCTGACCGTGGCCATCCTGATGGGACACTCTGATCCCAGCACACTGGCCCGCGTCTATCAGCACTTGGCCCATCAGCCCGAACATCTGTTGAAACAGGCCCGCAAGGCGACTGCCGGGTGACGCAGCCGGTTGACTACCTGCAGCTCACTTCGAGAGCCGGAGATGCTTGAGCCGAGGTCGTGGCGTCCTGACAGGCGCCGCGACCTTGTTCGTCTTCTTTCGATCAATGAAAGCCTCGACATCGAAGGAATCGATGCGATACCCCTTGCGCACACCAACGCAGACGAAGGGCAATTCCCCGGCTTCCTTCAGGGCATAGACATTGGCTTCCGAACAGCAGAGCACCTGCGCCGCTTCTTTGATCGTCAACAAGCGACGATTAGCGTTTCCCAAAGGTGGCTCATTGCTGTTGGAAGGTTTCATGTCTTCATCCTGCTCGGACTCAAACTCTCGTTGGCTTCAACGCATGAACTCACATCGTCACCAACAACCGCACTGTGTCCGTTGAAATGCGATCGCATCATCAGCGTGTGTTGATCGTGCTGTGTCGTTTCTCAATGCGGGGGCAACCGCTTGCGATCCAACGATGAATCTCCTGACCGATCCAGCGGACTGTGCCGCCGATCTTGACAGGCTCAGGGATCTCTCTGGCCGAGCGGAGTCGCCAAACGGAACGGGGGGAGACCTGGAGCAGTTTGGCAACCTGCTCCACGGTTAAGAGGACGCATGCATCGAGTCGGTTCGGTTCAGACATCTCGATTCTCCAATTGACGAAGGATTGTGCACGTCCGAGACGTTCGCATTTCGTTTCAACCAGACCTGAAACAAGAAAAGCAGCATCAGTATCCGGGGCACACGTAGTGGATTCACGAAGAACAGAAGCATGATGAGTATGAGGCGTGACAACGCGGACTCCAGTTCTTTTGAAGATGAGAACGGCGATCCGGGGGCATCGCACGATGCCCCCGATCGCATCGTCAACGGTTGAGGCTTATCCCCAGAAGGCCTCTTTGGCGTTCTTCAGGACGATCCCGATGACACCGAGGTCATCCAAATGACAGAGGCCGGGAATCACGTCGGGGATGGCGTCTACAGGGCTGATCAAATAGACGACGGCCCCCAGGATCGCCAAGACGGCGACAATCTTGCCGGGACGTCCCGGCCCCTGACCGGGTTCTGCAATTGCGGAACCCATCAGGCTGATGCGGTTGGTAGCGGTACTCATCTGAGTGTCCTTTCGAATTGGGTTCATCGTCTCCACGGCGACACGCTACGAAGACTCCGAACGGTGCTTCCAGTGTTGGGAGTGCGGCGGACCGCATTCGATCCGCCGGTGTTGTGTGTTCAGCGGGTCATGTCTCGCTCTTGTTCCTGGCTCGGTTCGGACCGGCCTGCGTAGTCGTCGAGCATCTTCTGATAGCCGTGCACCGTGCCGATGTCCTGCGTGACCATCGCCTGCGTCGGGTTTCCAATGCTCCCCGGTTCCTGGTGTCCCTGATGGACTCCGTTCCAAGGGTCGAGCACGGCGTTTTGCACATCCTTCAGTCCCTGCCGCCACGCAGCCCACAGGACACTGGCCGTGCTGGGACGAGTTGATGCGGCTTCACGTTCGTCTGACATTCAATGGCTCCTTTCAAAAATCGTTCACGTCGAGTTCACCCCGATGTAAAGCCGCAAGGAATTGCTGTTCGATGGCCGCGTCTTTCATCGACCTCACCCGGTTGGACAGAATCTGCATGTCAAATCCCCGGACGATGAACAGTGACACCATCCCCAGCATCAGGAACACGGCCATCGATTCGCACCACGGGGCGAATGCGGTGGCTGCCAGAAAGCAGATCAGGATTTCATTGATCCGTGCCGCCCCTTCTGTCTTCGTGAATGGCAACTTCATGCCCAAAGCGGGATAGCCGTCGTAGCGGGAGTGCCAGACATGTCCCTTCCGCCAGAGACGAAAGGTTCTGAGCCGTTGGTAGACCAGTGCGGCCAGCCAGACCCAGAGGAAGAGCAACATTCGCGGGTCTTCGGTGCCGGCGATGTAAAACAGGATCATCAGCAGGGCGACGACGCCGTTCCGCCCCAGGGCGTTGGTGCCGAAGCTGTGTCGCATGAAGACGGTGAAACAGGTGGCGTGTCCGGCGGCCAGGATGTAAATCAGGTTCGTCGTCTGACGGGCATTGAACAGGACGTCGGTGACATCCTGCTGTGGTTGGCCTTGGCTCATAGGAATGTTCCTTGTGTGTGAGGAAAGGGTTACTTTTGGCTGAACGACACATGCAGCCAGTTCTGACCGTGCGAGAAGGGTTGACCATTTCGCAGCAGGATGGCGTCGCACATCAACCCGTTGACGTGACCACCCGTGCGAAGGCCATTCATGAACACATGCTCCTGGAGCACTGGCTCGTAGTGCTCGCTGAACGATCCGGTGTACTGGGACCGTCCCCACAGGTCGTCCCAGAGATCGTTCGACGGAGCCATTGAGCCGCCGATAAACGTTTCCAGCTTCTTGCCGAGCTTCGAGCTGGCCCATTGAGCTGTGATGGGATCACTGGCGTGGACGATGGTGTGACCGAAGTTGGCCATCAGGGCATCCGCCTGATGGCGACCGGCCGGACCGCTGAGCACGGAGTAGAAACTCGAAAGCGACTGTGTGAGGAAGACCATGCACCCCAGATGCGACCGGCATTGGGCGAGGTATTGGCTATCGAACGAGTTGACGAACTGCTGAGCCTCGTCGCACCAGATGACGTTGAACGGAGCCGACTCGTCCGCTTGCCGACGCAGCACGGCTCTTTGCGTCAGGTATTTCCAGCCCGCATTGACGAAGTTGCCGATGTCCCCCCAGGCCGACGGAGACATGTTGACCATGATCCACTTGCCCTGAGACATCTCATCCGGTGAGACGTTTGTCTCACCGGAGACCAACTCCCGCACGATGCCCGTGTTAAACGTGTGCAAGATGCCATTGACGCCGACCTCAATGGAGGAGCGAGTCTTCTGAGCCATCCGGGGGATTTCCCCGAGCCAATACTCACAGGCAAGCTGGCAGTCATGCTCATCGACGGTCGATTTCCGGGCCAGATAGGCAGCACGCAGACACTGCTGATGAAAACCTGCCTGCCAGCTCTCCAGTGCGATCTCTTCGGGACTGCGGGCGGCTCCACCGATGAATCGCTGCAAGTCCGTCGCCGTGACGTGACCGGTGGCCACCTTCACGATCTGCACAGCGTTGTAAATCATCCGCTCCTGCTCTCGCTCCCAGAAGTCGGAGTTCTCTGTCCCCTTCTGGTTACTGGAACGCAGCGTCTCGCCGATGGTCATGATCAGGCGGGTGATGTTGCGGGTATGCCCTCCGTGCCGCATCTCGTAATCGAGGAAGTTGAATCGCCAACGCTCCTCAGGGCAGAACATCACCAGATCGCGTTTGCGTCCCGCCTCAGCGAACAATCGTTGCCAGAAGGCCGCATCCTCCGGCTTCGCACACAGGATCAATCCGCCATTCCAACCTTGCGACACGATGCTCCGGGCCAGTTGTTTGCCGGACGAGCTTGTCTTGCCGCTGCCGCTCGATCCCAGGATGGCGAAGCCACCGTTGAGCAGGCCCCGGACCGTCAGCCAGTCTTGTTTGGACCAGGCCAACAGAGGCTGATCGAGCGCGCAACGTCTCCGTCGTTTTCCGATGCCGAACATGATTTTCTCCAAAGAGTGAGTGTGACTAAGCCTTGGCCTCGTCCCGCAGAATCTTGAGGAACGTCGGCAACTCGATGCCGCGCGGCCGCACCTGCTTGGCCCGTCGCAAGAGGCCGTCGAGAACTTCGATGAACCGATCGAGGGTGAGATCGCCGCAGGCGACGCTTACCGTTTGCCCAGCCCCGAGGTGGGCCGTGACCCGCTGCACGGAAGGAGCCGATGGAGCTGTCGTTTGCCTTAGGCCGCGCTTCCGTCGCGTGATCAGGCCGTCCCGTGTGATTGATCCGGCCACGACCTGTTGAGCCAGATCCTGCTGTTCCGCCGCATCATTCACTCGTGCTAACTCCGCACCGAGTGAAGCGGGAATCTTTCCTGCTTGAATCTCCAGCTGAATGGATTCCGGTAGCGATAGCAGAGAGCACAACTCCGAGACCATCTTGTTCGACAGGCCGAGGCGCGAAGCAGCTGCCGAGGCAGTTGCTCCCGACAGCTCCTTCAGTTGCATGATCCCCTTCGCCAGCTCGATCGGATTCAAATCCTCACGACTGACGTTTTCGGAGAGCATCTTCTCAACGATGTCACCTTCGGCGATCGTCCCAGAGGCAACGGTTGCCAGAATCGTCTTGTGCCCCAATAACTGGACGGCTCGATAGCGACGTTCGCCTGCGATCAGACGAAATGTCTCACCCACCTGATGGACATGAATTGGATGAATCAAGCCATGTTGGGCGATGTTCTCCGCCAGCTGCTGGATGCTGGCTTCGTCGAATATCTCTCGCACCTGCCCCGACCGCTGAATGCGGTCCAGCGGGATGCGGGCGACTTGATGGGGTCGCGTTGACATTTTTTCAACTCCTGAGTTTGTGGGAGGGTTGCTGCGTTCACTTCGATGAGCGTGCCGATGATGATTGACTTTCCTGAGCTTCCTTAGCGTCAGCGATGCCCTTCACGATGCCACCGAGAACAGACTTCACGACATCCACTGCCACTTCGCGCATCTGGCAATTGGGGATGGCCACCAAGACCATCAAAGCCAACACCAGCAAGGTCCCGCACAACATCAAAACTTCGATCGCTCCAAAAAAACTACTCATGTCCTGACCTCCAAAGAGTTCTACTTGTTGTTCGTCTGAGGCAAACGTGCATCAGCCTCGTCAGTTGCGCGTGTCCGAGATCACCGTCCAATGCTGGAGCCGTTGACGCCCGCAGATCCGTTGCCTGGACAGATGGAAATGCCCTGACAAAACGGATCGTGGCTTGTCTCATGGTCGACAGCCGAGCAATGCGACGGAACACAGTGCGCAGTCTCAACGAGTCGTCGACCGGGGATTACGTGGCTCCAAGATTGGCGCGGTGAGTCTTGTTAACTCGGCGGAGAGGATGACGCTGTCATCCGTTTTCCGCCCCTCTCACCCAATGTCATTGCGCGCCAGACCACGTTCTGAGAAAGAATCTGTCACTCACTGCGCATTTTTTTCCAATTCAAGACCAAGTCTTTGAATTGCCGATCCAGCGCACCGCTGGTGCAAAAGCCATTGGCCCCCGCCACCTCATCGAGCGGAATGGGAACGCCCCCACCGTTTCGTCTCCGCAACGGAATCGTGGAGAGGGGACGAAACGTGCTGGCGCAACAGATTTCCAAGCCTTTCGCTGTGAACCGATACAGCCGCCGTCTGCCAACGGACCCCAGATCATTCTCCGCCAGTGGTTCCCACGTGGCTTCCTGCGGCTGTCCGGTTTCGACGTCGTAGAATTGCGGTGGATCGCCGTTCAATGCCAACTTGTGGCCGTCGCTGGTGAATGCGAACCCCACGCCCCACGAATCGCTTCGCTGGACGGTGGGAATCTGACAGAGCCGATTCCCATCAACCACATCCCACACGACAATTCCCCCCTCCCCTTCGACTGCCAACCGTTTTCCGTTGTGGCTGATAGCCAGCTTCGCATACTGCGAAACGTCGATCGAACGAATCTCATCGCCAGAGCTGGCTCCCCAGACGCTGACGGACTTCTGGCCGACACAAGCGGCAAACGTGCTTTCATCCCGGCTCACCGCCCAGCGGCCCGTACCGCCGCCAACAAGATCACGCTCAAAGACCTGTTGACTCTCTGAACGATCCCACAGAATCAGCCGAGGAGGTGTTTCTGCGTGGTTGTGGCTGGAAGTGGCCAGTGCCAGGAATCGCTCCTGATCACTGAGGAGTGACGACGAAAGCGATTCCCCTTCCTTCAACGGAATCACTGAATCTGTGCCGTCGAGGTTCCGGATTCTGATTTCTCTGTTCCCGTGGTTCTCGTACTCCGAAATCTGCTGCAAACATGACTGAGACTCCAAATCGATGGCCTCTGGTTCTGAGTCCAGCCAAAGACGAATCTCGCCATCCTCATCCGCGCTGACAGGCCGACCATTCGGCAGTTGCCCGACACAAGTGATGTTGCTGCCGTGCCCGCGTAGCTCTTCAGTATCCCAGACGTTGACGGGCGCGTCCTGGATAACCCAGGCGTACACAAGTCGATTTGCTCCACCGGCAACGAGCCGACCGTTGCGAAAATCGAGACACGTTGCCGGACTCGGTTGAGACAGGACGGTGTCCTGCATCGCCACCGAGCTGGCATGAGCATTAAATCCGATGACGGGTCTCGACGCCCCCGGACGCCGATGCCGCAGATGCACCTTCTGGTCGGCACTCGATATGGTGGCCACCGTGACGGACCCATCACGGGCCACCCGCACGATTCCGGCATCCACGGGATCAATTCGTTCTCGAAGTCCACCGGACTCCTTTTCAACATCGGACCACTTCCATGAGTCAGCATTCGCGCCCCCCATACAGGAAGCAAACAGACGCGTGCCGTCATCGGAAAAGCCCAGGAAGGAGACGATGTCGAAGGATGTCGTACTGGAGGGATGTCCCAAGACAGGCGGAGAAACGGCCTTCCGCGTCGGCGAGTTGCTCTGGCTGACGATCCGATGGCGCTTGTTCCTGACCTCCCATGCGACCCATTCGTTTTGATAACCACCCCCAATCACAAATCGACTGTCAGGACTGAAGGTGACGGCCCGTCCGCTCAGTGACGATTCGTCTGCAATGCTCAGCACCTCTTTGCCTCTGCTGACTTCCCACACCTTGAGGAAGCCCAGTCGTTGAGGATTCCCTAACTGAAATCCGGTCGCGGCGACGTACTGACCGTCCGGACTGAACGAGGCACTACCATCCCAGGACGTCGATGTATCGAATGACAGGAACTGAGGCTTTTGGGGGACAAGCACGTCCTTCCAGAGTTTCGAGTGATCGCTCAGCTTCCACAATGTGACGTTTTGGAAATCGGTCGCGGCCAGAAACTCTCCCGCAGGATCGACGGCGAGGCAGCGACAGGTTCCCCCGTTCTGCAACACGTGACGCGAATCCGAGATCAAATGCTTCCAATAATGCCACTCAAATCCACGCAAGTCGCGAGTCCCTCCGTTCCGCTCAGGATCATGACGTGCCAAGAGCTGAGACACCTGCACGGGGTCGGACTCGTTCCAGGCACTCTGAATTCGTTGCAGATCATCCGCATACGCGATCAACTCCTTTCGTTCCTCCGCCTGCGAGCGGAGCGCCTGCTCTTGCACGACGGTTTCCTGCTGCTCTTCAATCACTTTCCGCGACGAGTCGAGTTGCTGTGTCGTCGCTGCCAGATTCGTCCGAGCCTGATTTGTCTCGGTCTTGAGATCCTTGTTCTCCTGTCTCACTTGATCATTCTCTTCAACGATCTGTTCTCTGTTGAGTTCGGAATCTCGAAAGAGCTGCTGATACGTGAGAGCAATCGCGACACTTATCAGCAGTGCAGCCGACAGCGCGATGATAGTCCGGTGGGGGCGGATGTAGATCCGATGAAGTCGTTCCCAACGCGAAAGCGGGCGCGTGAGGATCGGAATGCCTTTCAGGTAGCGTTTCAGCTCATCAACGATCTCATTGGCTGACTGAAACCTCCGCTCCGGATCTTTCTCCAGACACTTCTCGCAGATCGTTTCGAGGTCTCGATCGACAATGGAATCAATCTGCCGTGCCGTGGGAGCTGCAACATCCGGGTTGGCGACCCTCGATTCCAGGTCCGTGCCTGAAAACGGGAGTTCCCCGGTCAGCAGCTCAAAGAGCACCACGCCAAACGAATAGATGTCACTGCGGTGATCCACGTCCTTTTGTGCTGCAAACTGTTCAGGAGACTTGTACGGTCTCGTCCCGGCCCCCGCTGTTTCGGTGTTGATCTGCGTGTCGTTCAAACGTGCCAGCCCGAAGTCGACGATCTTTGCACGCCGTTCCGTGTCGAACAAAATGTTCTTCGGTTGTAAGTCACGATGGACCACTTTGGCGGCATGGGCAGCGACCAGCCCCCGAGCCACCTGGAGCATGACCTTCACCACGCGCCGCTGCCACTCGGACGTTGCTTGGCCCTGCTGCCGCCGTTTGGATTCCCGGCGAAACCATTGCGCCAGCGTTCCGCCTCCCAGAAGCTCCATCACCAAGTGCGGCTCGGATGAATCGATTCCTGAGTCGTACAGCGTGATGATATGCGGGTGCTGAATCTTGGCGACGAGCTTCGCTTCCGTGTCGAACCGACGATGCTCAGGACTCCCCTTTTCTACATGCCGGTGCAGCACTTTCACGGCGACATTGCGGCCCGTCGCCAACTGCTTCGCCTCGTAGACAACCCCGAATCCTCCTCCGTCAATCTTGCGGATGAATTCCAACCCGTCGATCGTGGGAAACCGAGGCCGTGACTTGGCCAGCTGTCGTAAAACTCCGTCCAGTTCATTCCGCAGCTCTGTCTCACGCTCGGAGAAGCGTTGACAATACGCATCGACCGGAGGGCTATCCCCCCAGCGATGTCGCGCGTCAAACTCAGCGATCAGAATCTCCGTTGATAATTCTTCAACTGCACCCAACTGCGGGAATTGGGTGACATACTCTTCTAATGTGAGAATCGGGACTTTTCTGTCCGCCTGCTCAGCAGAGCACTTCCAACGCTGCTCAAGATCGATCGTCACCAAGACAGTCAGCAGTTGCTTGAACGCACGTCGGGTGACAGGTGTATCCTGCGACGCAATCGCCCGCTTGAGATAGCTGCGGATCGACGGCGTTTTTCCCGCTCTCCACACCCGATCAAAACGGTGACTTAAATTCCGGAGTGACTGCTCCATCTGGCCCGCTCAGGTCTCGACGATTGATCTGGCAAATCTTCAAACTGATTCCAGCTCGTCAGGTCTGTTGAGATCACCTCAACCTTCGTTTTCACCCCGTCGCCGTTCATCGTCCAATCGTTGCTTCAGATACTCCCGAAACATTTTGATGGTGGCCCGCACCGTTGCTCCAGAGCACTCACAAACCTCTGCAATCTCGTCAATAGTCCTCTCGTCATTTGCGTCGAGATAGAGGCTCAGGATACGACGCTCCAGCTCGTTAAAATCGCCCGCATCAGTCAGCTCTTGGAACCACGCTTTGATAAACTGTTCGGAATCGTCACGTCGTGACGTCTCGATCGCCGCCTGGACCATGTCTGCGATGGTCTCAGGGGCAAAACTTTGACGTCGCTGTTGTCGCTTTTGCTTCCGAAAGCGGAGCATGGTCTTGCAGAACATGATTCTCGCCAGCAGCCCGCCAATCTTCAGCTTATCCGGGTCGAAGTCATCCTTATTCAGCTTGCTGAAAAAGCTGCGAAAGCCCTCGTTGACAATTCCATCAGAACTGAAACCTTCCCGACGTCTCACATTCCACAGGTGAGCTCTGACCTCTTCCAGCATCTTTCCGACATATCGGTTGTACAACTCGTCAGCGGCTCTTTGATCCCCGCCACGAAACCGATTCACCAGATCGTCATCACTCTCGTCCATTGCACCCCCTTCAGCTGATAGGGCAGCTATTGCAAATGGCGGCCGCAGCAGGCCACCGACAATCACACCGTCAACATTCTCTTCGTGTTAGTAGGTCGCATACTCTACCGAAAAGTCTGAACATCGTCATTAGTCCGAGATCGATCCTCATCGGATCGTTCCCTGGATAGACGAGGCCAACTCGTCGGCACAACGTGCCGTGTGACCTGTCCGGGGATTCAAGACTTCTTCGCCGAATTTCATTTCGTGAGGGGTTTCCGAATCAAGACGATTTCAATCGGAGCTGGCACATCAGCCAGCCGTTTGTCGGCTGTGTAGAGTGTGCCGTCGATGTCGATCGCCAGAGCGAGGCATGCTCGATCGGCGAAGGAGAGGCCGTGGTCCTTCGTGGACGGGAAGAGTTCAGCCGCGTCGCGGGCATGCCATTCTTCAAAGGGAAAGAGGTCCAGTCCCAGACTGCTGAGCAGCGACATCGCAGCACTGACATCGCCGCCCCGTTCCACCACTTTCTTGAGCACTTCCGAATAGTTGACAGTCGACAGGGCCGCTCCCTGCACGTCATGCTCGATGACCTCAGCTCCCGGTTCCTGCAACAGCAGGGCCAGCAGTGCGGAGGCATCCATCACGGCCCTACTCACGCTCCCGCGCCACCTCGTCGCGATGCTCCTGAATGACCTCATCCGCCAGACTCACACCCTGCGGCACCAGTTGCCGGAAATACTTCTGCACGTTTCGCAAGGCTTGCCCCGGTGTGAGGACTTCGATCAATGTCCCCTCCTGCTTCACCAACACCGAGTCCCCGGCACGGACCCCAAGGCTTGCACGAATCTCTGCGGGCAACGAGATGCGTCCCGACTTGTCGACCTTCGACTGGTAATACTTCTCCTCGTGCCCTGATGTCTCTCGCATGTCGTGCCTCCTTGCTCGTGATTGATTCACTCAGCTTGCCACGGATTGCCCCTTCGGTCAATGAGTTTGTGACATGCCCGAAACCATCCGTTCGGGCAACACCAGAAGTAGAGATAAATAACGTCCTTTATGAGCTACAAAGATGTTGCGCTCGTCGACCGGTTCGGCTACGTTCGCGTCATGGAATCCGACTCGACCGCGTTAACCATTTCCAATCAAGGGACTTCACTTGCCGTGTCGTCCCTCCCCCGGCTGATTGTCGAGGCACATCCGACGGCCTCGTTCGTCTGGGATGAGTTCTTCTCCGGGATGATCCGCAACCAACACACTCGGGATGCCTATCAGCGGGCCGTGCGCCGGTTTCTGACTTGGGCTGAGCAACAGCAAGTCGCTTTGTCACGCATCACGCCCGGTATGATCGGTCGCTACTTTGATGCTCAAGCGTCAAGAAGCGTGCCGACGAAGAAACTGGAGCTGGCCGCCCTGCGGACTTTCTTCGACGTGCTGGTTAACCGGCACGGGCTCCCTCTCAACCCGGCTGCCACGGTGCGGGGGGAACGCTATCAAGCCGTCGAAGGCAAGACGCCGGAGATCACTCCCGAACAAGCCAGGACACTGCTGCGTTCGATTCCCACCGATCGACCTGTCGGCCTGCGTGACCGGGCCATTATCGCCACTCTCATCTACACCGCCGCCCGCGCCGGTGCGGTCGCCAAACTCAAGCAGGAAGACTTCATTTGGGACGGGACGCAATACTCGCTGCGGTTCACCGAGAAAGGGGGCAAGTCCCGCTCGATCCCGGTCCGCCACGACCTGCAACTCATCCTGCTGGAGTATCTCGACGTGCTGAACTCCGAACAGGAATCACCCCACGCACCACTGTTTCGCACCGCCGCCGGACGCACCGGGCAACTCACACCGCACCAGCTCCGCAACATCGACATCTGCCGCATGGTCAAACGCCGCCTGAAAAACGCCAGTCTCCCGACCCATCTCTCCCCCCACTCCTTCCGTGTCGCCACCGTGACCGACCTCCTCAACCAGGGTGTCGCGCTCGAAGACGTCCAATACCTCGCAGGCCACTCAGACCCCCGGACTACCCGCCTCTACGATCGTCGGCAGAAGCAGGTCACGCGGAACACAGTTGAGCGCATATCCATTTGAAGACGAGAGGATCGATGCGTCTTCCGTCAGATTCTGAAAATCGTAAACGACTGACAATGGGTCTTCAGTGGTACGGATTAGCCATTGCGGCCAAGGCTCGACGTTGGCGATTTCTGCGATCAATCTGTTAAGTGATTCTCGCCACACTTGCCTCCTCAATGGCATTCGGCTGATGTGACCACGGCAAGTTGGTAGTGCGCAGAGATGCGTCCATTATACCTATCTGAGCCATAGGAAATAACTACTTCATGTCGATGCCCGGCTCTGTTGATATTTCAGTAGCTCAATGATCGGAGGATCGTGTTCCGCATCGGGAATGATTGGGTCATCATCTGGCATGACACCAATACAGTCGGGATCGTTCAACCCAATTTGCCACGCATCACGCACATTCAAGTGCCACTTCTTAATGTGCACGTCAAATATCGGTTCATCGATCTGGTCGTTCGAGTCTGCTACGCACGGCGCAATTCCGTATGCATTTACTTTGTTGAACCGTTCCATGAACATGTCCATGTTTTGACTGCTGCTCGGCTCCATAGTGTGGACGCGAGCAGCAATCGCTACCATCTTCCACTTGGATGACATCATGTTCTTTGGGGGCTGCGTCCCGAGAATCACGCGATACGCATGCGGATTGCATCTTCTGATCCCGCGAACAATTGTTACGCGCAGACGGTCTTCCGTGTCCGCCTCACCGACATCCTCTCTTAACCCCTCAAAGATTGCCCGAGCAACATCAGCGTCGCGAAAGACAGGCAAGAGAAACGGGGGCGAATGCGGTTCGTCAAAGATAATAACAGCGGTCCCCATCCATCCCGCTCGATTCCAGAGCGGGTCCCGGATGAGCGAGGCTGAGTGTACCTGCGAGTGCTTGATCTGCTCGGGATCGGGAATGCCGTCCGGTAGCCGCCCGCCTCCAAATTCGGCAGGCTCCTGCTCAGCTTCAGCCTGTTCGCTACTCGATTCATAGCCTTCATCCCAGCGTGTATTGCGTGAAAGACTGAGTTCGGCGGCGCCGTCCCGAATCCATTCTGTGATCGAATTGCGAGGAGAATTGCCAAGAGCATTTCCTAACACCACGAAACTCGACGTGAAATGGATGGCACGATCAACCGCTTTCTCGTCCCCGAACATCCTCTCAATCAATGAATCGGAATCTCCGATGTAGAAGCAGTTGCAGAGGACGGACGTGATCACATCGAGCAACTGCCTTTTTGCCTCACCTTGCTGTTCAATACTCATCTGATTCGCGTCGAACTCAGCGCAGCGAACGTGACACTCAATAATCCCGTTTTTCGTCGCCAACACATGCGTGAAAGGCTCCTCGATGAAGTCCGAGTGCTTTACTTCTACGCGTAATGACGGTTGGCGGGCGAATATCCGATCCGCCAATCCGGTTGCAAGGAGACTCTCCAGTGATGCAAGAATTGACTCCGCGACAGCGACACAAGACTGCTCATTCTCGCACTCGACATCAATTGCACAGCCCGCTACTGAAGTCTGTAGTCGAGTTTTCTGCTGATGTCCAAGTTGCGGTTCATTTCGCAAGTCATCTCGAGCTGGCTGATCCCGCCACTGGAGAAAATACTCCGTAAGAGTCGAGTCACCGGATTCATCGAATTCAAGATCGGATGCGACGCTTGTTTCGTCGCCTAGCGCAAAACGCAATGACAACGACGCAGCGAAGAGCCCCAACGCATCGAGCGTCGTAGGTAATCGCCGAATGTCTTTCAGCAGCCACACATCAAGACGCAAGAACTGGATTCCAAGAATCGCATCGAAGGACTGATCGCCCTTGTCGAGCACACTGGTACATTCGCCCTTGCCACGTAGAGCTTCGCGCACCAGTGCGTCTACTTCATGCCAAGAGAGCGTCTGGGGAATGCGACCTAGCTGTAGTTCGATCCACTTCAAGCGGTTGTAGCAGCCTGCTTGGAATCGTGTGACCTCTTCGTGTCTCCAGAATTCGTTAAGCGCGAGAGCAACTGCGGTCAGAGCGGTTCCTCTCGCAGCCCAAAGTAGCCCGACACGTTCGTATGCGCTCGAACAGAGGTACAAGGCTTGAATGAGTTCGTCTCGACTTTCCTCTTTGAATAATCTCGTCAAAGCACGGCCAAGCGTTCTAATCGCCTGCAATGGACGATCGGCGTCGAGTTGTTGGGCTCCACGACTGAGTTGCAAGCGAGCAGCGGCGAGATCCCCTTCGCGGCGTGCGCACACTTCTTCGACGGTATGGAACAACTCGTCAAACGTTGTGCTTTCGCCGAAACCGCTTCCGATGAATGTCAGGATCTCGACGAGCGTCGCAAACGGGAAACCAATCATCTGCTCCGACTCTACAATCAAATCGTTCAGTTCGAGAAATACCCTGTCAGACTCTTCAGCTTCAGTGCTAATCAATTCGACCAAGAGCTGCATCAAGCGTGCATGGACTGCAGCGCTCGGGCGTGAGTCATCGTTTGCGAACCGATCTAATTCGGCAACGAGGACCGCAGTGTGACCATCCAAGATGTCTTTCTGCAAGTGCCCTTGCTGGAAGATGATCGTCAGCAAGTACCACGTGTTCGTCAGTAACTCGGCGTGGTAAATGTTGTTGGAACCCAGCGCACGTGATTCGACAGTTGCGTACTGTCGGACAAACTCTTCGAAATCTTCGAAGTACCAGAATGCAGTCCATGCATGCTGGTAAGCCGACACCAATTGCTGATGTGCGGACCCATACTTTGTGGCGACGCGTTCCGCTCTCGCTAAGAGTCCATCAACCGCCGTTCGCGGGCGCTCCAAACTTCTCGCGAGAGTTACGGCCTCAAGACAATCGTCCACGAGCACCCGACCCTGCGTCCCTTGCTCAATGGTTTGATTGATCCGTGCTTCGACCGATGCCAATTCGGAATGCCGATGCGCATCGAGCGGCCCTTGGCGGACAGTGGTCCGCAATTCACATTGAAGATTCAATTCCTCGACAACGAGATCTTCATGGCCACCCTCGAAAATGCGGTCAAGAATCCACGTCCGGTCAAGAATGCGAACATCGAAACCGTGAGTCTTTGATAGGGAATCCTCCTCTTCAGAACGCTTCTTATCACTGACATATTGATTCGTGACAAAGAATGCCTTCTTGTAGTCGCGACCCGTCCCTGCTATTTTATTGATGTCAGACCGGACCTTCGGCCGCCACTGTTGCTTGGCGCTGAACGCAAACGCCCAGCGTTCATTAGAAGCCTCTCTGCCGGTACCCACGTACCAAACCAGCGAATGATCGTCCGATACCGGATAAGTTTCAGAATCGACTTTGCTGTCGCCACCGCCTGTGGGCCCACTTTGCGGCAGGAGGTTTGGGCACACTTCCCGCTGAATCAAACTTCTCGCAAACTTCTGGAACTCAATTTCCTGGCTGCGGCTAGTTAATGTGTCCAAGTGATACTCGACGACAGCCCGATCGAGACGTGGCCCTTCTTCCACGAACGAATCGGAAAACCGTTCAGGGCGTCGTGATTTAAGAAACTCTTTGGGTGAGCTGCGATCTGCCACACCGTCCTCGTCGTTGAAGCCGTGTCCGACGGTCTGGGGTACAGGAATGACTTGTTTTGCCATCTGAAGTGATCCTTCCAACTGTGGGATAGCACGAGTGCAGTAGAAGGAGTGTCCTTGTACGACATCATGCTTCCTCTCGGAAGATTATCCGCCAGACAATTGAAATTGAGAAGGCTGCGGAACGATAGGTTGAAAGTTCAGCCACTCTCTCTCCCTGAACTTCTCCGTTCCGCCACACCTGGTTACGCATCAAGCTGATTCGCAAACCGAATCGTAAACCGTCATTCGAAACTATCAAAATGATCACAGCCACGATTCAACAACATGAATCGGTGCGTGCATCGGCAAGTAGGCAGACCGATCGCTTTTGGGGGACGGTGAGTGTCGTCGTCTGGCGCGGTCAAGTAGTTCGTGATCATGAATGACTGAGGGCACCTCGCCACCGGCGAGCGGATGCCTTCAGACTCTGCTGGCGCTCGGTCGCGATTGCGACGGCTGATGCCTCTTGCGGCCTCCTGGTGCAAAAGTAAGTGGGGGGCGTGCCCCCCGT
>JAGQPX010000133.1 GCA_020426505.1 Planctomycetaceae bacterium
ATAGACTTAACGGAGTAGTGTTAGCGGGCCGTTGAACAACCGCAAGATGTGCGCCACTGCGGTGTCTGCAGTGCCAGTATGCCAGTTGGTTATCCCACCTCAACACGGGCTGGCACAGCCGTGGCACACGTATTTCAACACGCTGTTGTAGCGGGGACCAGATAAGTGTAGCCACAGAATATCGCAGTGACGGCTTCCAGCCATCGCTTTTCACACGCGGCGGCTGGAAGCCACCGCTAAACTTATCCAGTGGCCGCACTCGACAGGGGATTGACATCCCCCGCTCGCCGGAACAGAGTTGCCTTGTCGGAACGGGTCGTCGACAATTGGGGCGCTTCCGTATCAGGGACAGCTATGTCATGGATCGCAGGCAAATGTCACTTTCCCGCGCTGCTGCTTGGGCCTTCGCGTTCTGCGTTTGTCTGAGCACGCTCGTGACGAGTGGTCGCGCTGCTGATCTGGCAAAGGCTCAACGGCTCTTCGAGACCGGGCAATACGAAGCGGCCTTGGAGGAGGCGACAGCGGCGCTCGAAGGCAACATCTCCTACGATCACTGGTATGTGTTGAAAGCTGAGATCGAGTTGACGCTGGGGCGTTGGCAGGACGCCCGGGCGACGATCGAGACGGGGCTGGAGAAACACAAGCACAGTATTCGACTGCGCTGGCTGGGGCGTGAGGCGTTTCGTCACACGAACGACACGGAGTCAGCCAGGCGGATGCAGGAGGAGATCATTCAACTCGCCGAGCGGACACCGTGGCGGTACTCCGATGCGGAGAATCTGGTCACTCTCGGCAAGGCAGCGTTGTTACTGGGCATCGATCCGAAAGACGTGCTGGAGGCGTTCTTCGAACGGGCGCAGAAGGCATCCGCACGGAGCAAGTCTCCGCCTCTTGCGATGGGCGAACTTGCTCTGAGCAAACACGACTACAAACTGGCGGCTGAGGCGTATCGTCAGGCCCTCGAACGCTTCCCTGACGACGCTGATCTGCATTACGGACTGGCGGCAGCCATTCGCGACAGCAACGCCGAGGAATCTGCCGAACATTTGAAACTCGCACTCGAGTCGAATCCGCGTCACGTTCCCTCACTGTTGTCGATCGCCGACCGACAGATCGATGCCGAGTCGTACGACGATGCAAGAGAGACGCTGGAGAGCGTGTTGGAGGTCAATCCGACTCACCCCGAGGCTCATGCATACCTGTCGGTGATCGCGCATTTGCAGAATGACCCCGATGCAGAGCAGTCGCACCGGGAGCAGGCGCTCTCCAGTTGGGGCACCAATCCAAAGGTCGACTTCATCATCGGCCGAGAGTTGTCGCAGAAGTATCGATTTCAGGAAGGGTTGGCGGCGCAACGAAGGGCGATCAAGTTTGACGAATCATACATTCCTGCAAGACGGCAAGCTGCACAGGACCTGTTGAGATTGGGGGAGGTCGAAGAGGGTTGGGCACTTGCGGGTGAGGTGCATCAGGCGGATGAGTATGACGTCGCAGCTTACAACCTTGTCACACTCCGTGACGAAATGTCGCAGTTCTCAACGCTGGAGGATGAGACGTTCATTCTCCGCATGGATGCTCACGAAGCCCGTGTGTACGGTCAACGGGTACTCGAATTGCTTCATCGGGCGAAGGATCATCTGTGCGACAAGTACGGACTCGAATTGACTGAACCGGTCACCGTCGAGATCTTCCCGGATCCGGCGGACTTTGAGGTGCGAACGTTCGGCATGCCGGGCATCCCGGGTTTTCTGGGTGTCTGTTTCGGCAAGGTCATCACCGCGAACAGTCCGGCATCGCAGGGGGCCAACCCCAACAGTTGGGAAGCCGTGCTTTGGCATGAATTCTGTCACGTGGTGACGCTGCAGGCGACGAACAATCGGATGCCACGCTGGCTCAGCGAAGGGATTTCCGTCTATGAGGAGAAACTGGCTGACACGCGGTGGGGACAGGCGATGACGCCTCGCTGGCGGGAAAAGATTCTCAACGGTGAACTCACTCCCGTCAGCGAGTTGAGCAGTGCGTTTCTCAATGCCGAGAGCGGCGAGGACGTGCAGTTTGCATACTTCGAATCGGCGATGGTCGTCGAGTATCTGGTCGACACTCACGGCTTAGAGGCACTTAAGAGTGTGCTGAATGACCTGGCGATGGGGCTACCGATCAATGAGGCTCTGCCTCGCCACACGGACGCAATGCAGGCAATCGAAGTCGGGTTCGCTGAGTTTGCGGAACGGCGAGCCGACGAGTTCGGCGAGGGAGTCGACTGGTCGATGCCCGATTTGGCCGTCATCCTGAACGACGAGGACAGCGAACCGTTGCTGCGGGAGTGGGTCGCCGATCATCCGGAGAACTTTCGAGGACGGATGATCTTCGTCGACGTGTTGATGGAAAACGAGCGATGGGACGAAGCGATGCACATGTTGCGACGACTGATCGATCTGGCACCCGCGTACATTGCCGGTGACAACGCCTACGTGAAACTTGCCGCCCTCCAGCGACAATCCGGGGACACAGCCGGTGAGATGCAGACGCTCAAAAGCCTGACGACCTATGACGCTGCTGCGACGGAGGCATTTTTGCGGCTCATCGAGTTAGCGACCGAACGAGAGGACTGGGAGTCGCTGGAGCGGAACGCATTGCGGTTGATGGCCGTCAACCCGCTGACGGCTCAGCCTCACGCGGCCCTCGCAATGGCAGCCGAGCATGCCGGTGACCATGCATCGGCTGTGACAGCTTATCGATCGCTGCTCGATCTCTCGCCGAACGACCCTGCTTCCGTGCATTTCGGCCAGGCGCGGCATCTCTCTGCTCTCGGCGATGACACACTCGCCAAACGACATGTCCTGCAAGCACTCGAGGATGCACCACGCTACCGGGATGCGCAACATCTGTTACTGGAACTGACCAGCATCAAAGATTCTGTTGCCCGCGACAACGAGTCCGACTTGCGACCCCCCGCACCCAGTTTGCCGGAGTAACGCCTTTCGTCGTCGACAGAATCCATTCGTATCATTCGCTCGATTCGCGGTTGAATTGACAACCACGAATGACGCAAATTGAGCGAATCTCCTGAACGGAGATTTGTTATCATTCTGAGTGCCTTTCGAAGTCAGGTCGTTTGTTCTTCTGATTGACTGACCGTCATGAGTCGACGCTTGTTGATTGTGCTTTTGTTGCTCACCATCTCCGGGAGTTCGTTTGCTCAGTTCCAGCCGGGGATGCGCAGGCGCCGACAGCGTTCACCAGACTTTCAGTTTGATCGTGCCGGCGTTCCCGATTGGGAATCCGATGAAGAGTTCCCGAAGGACGTGTTCACGTTCGCGAGGCTGCGATACAATGACTATTCCGGCTGGGGCAAGTGGCATACCGATTACCCGGACAGCGATCTCAACTTCTCGTTCCGCCTGCAACAACTCACGTCGCTGAAAGTCGAGCCGGATCCGCTCATCCTTGATCTCGATGACCCCAAGCTGTTTGACTATCCCTTTCTGTATATCATCGAGCCGGGACACGGATTGGGGTTGCTTGATGAAGACGTCGAGACGCTGCGGCGATACATCGACAATGGCGGGTTCGTGTTTGTGGACGACTTCTGGGGGGAACGGGAGTGGGAATTCTTTTACCGGGACATTGAGCGGGTGTTCCCGAATCGGCAACCGGTCGAGTTACCACTCGATCATCCGATCTTTCACATTGTGTACGACCTGAAAGAGAAGCCGCAGATCCCCTCGATTCAATGGCTGCACACCGGCCTGACCTATGAGCGGCATGATGCCCAGACTCCGCACTACAGAGCCTACTTTGATGACGACGGGGGCCTGCAGATGATCATCTGTCACAATACGGACCTCGGCGACGGCTGGGAGCAAGAGGGATACAATCACGAATACTTCCGCCAGTTCTCGGAGAAGTGGGCCTATCCCCTGGGGATCAACATTCTGTTCTATGCGATGACCCATTGAACGTGAGCGCCATCGGCCCTCCCAAGGCGAATATCCGGATGGCGCGGACAGTTCGATCGTTCAAGTCGATCACATCAAACGGACGGTCAACTCTCGCTGACCGCTACAGCTTTCCATCATCAGCTTCACCGAAATCGGTTTGAGTCACATCGCTCCGAATGATCTGGGGGCAGCCGTCATACGGGCCATGCGGGAGGACGCCCGTAGACAGGACTGGGGCGAAGTGGTTGCCGATTTTCACAGATGCCGATTTCGCATTCTGGTGAGAAGAACGCCCGCTTGATGACGACAACTCTCGAACAGATCACAACCGTCGAGCAATTGCACCGGTACGTCCATGCCAGCCTGTGCGAACAGGAGCATCTTCTGGCCGATCAGTTCCAGACGCGCGTATTCGAGCTTCATCAGCAGGAGCAACTTTGCGGGCTGCAATTCCACCTGCAGGGTCCGCGGAGTGTCAAGTTGAGCGCGATCTGGACGAGTGGTCCCAATGTGGTCTATTTCTACAATGCCCGAGGAGAGCGTTACGGCAAGGTGCGGTTGCCGAATCGCCTGACCGTTGAAGCGTCAGCCGCGTAGCCGGAAAGAGAAGTTCGCTGACGATCATGTCGCTTGAGTAGGCTTCGCTGCGCATGTCCCGCCATTCCGGTCAGTGTTGACCCCGTATGTGTGGTCTCCTGTGCCCGTGCGGCTGTGAGGATCGCCTGATCCATCACTTCCAAGTCGTGGATGTAGACATGCGCTCTTGTGCCGCTGTAATCCACGGACCGCGAAAAGTTCGACGATGATGCCGGGAATCCGCGGCGCACGGCATGAGATCGTGCCGACGAAACACCTCCGAGAAACGTGCTGCCGCGATCGGGAACACTGACGGCCGTGTTGACATTGAACTGTTGCACGACAGGGTGTTGAACCGTCACCGTTTGAGCGGACACCGGTGCAGCACCGACGAGGCAGATCAGAATTGCGAGCGAATGTCTTGTCGGAATCAAACCTGGCATGAGGATGGTCTCTCCCAGAGTCGCCGTAATAATCACAGCGGATCGAATAACGAACCATCATCCAACTGAAATCTACTCTTCACTGACGAAGACGGGAAGGCTGGATACAATTTGCAGTGATTCCCCCCGTCTGCTTGACGCGGGTCACACCCCGCTTATAACAGGACGGGGAGAAGCACTGTGGTGCCCATGGCCGATTTCGAGTGAGATGTTCACCACCATGCTCTTACTCTCCATGACTTCCGATCCCTCGTCGCGTTCGACGGGAACGATTCCTGATGAGTGTGTTTTTCTTCGGCTTTCACTCGAAAGACAATCCAAGGCAGTTTGATGTCGGATACTTCTGATTACCCGCAACCGCCCGATCCACTCGCAGGTCGGGAAGACGAATTCGGCGTTATGCCAGCCGAAGAGATGCGGGACCTGCCGCAGGTCGAGCCGCCGTCTGCGGGGTTCATCGTGCAGTTGTTCCTCGTGCCGGCGTTGATCGTCACGGTCGTCATTGGAGTCTATCTTCTGTTCGGCAAGTTGGCCTCCAGCGAGCAGGACTGGCGAAAGCAGTTGTCGGACGTAAGACACGACAACGCCCACATCCGCTGGCGTGGTGCCTTGGGACTCGCTCAGATGTTGGAGGCGAATGCGACCGCTGACGGAGTGCCACTTTCGGAGAACCGCGATGTTGCAAGCGAGTTGACCCAGTTGATGCGGGATGCCCTGGCCCACGGAACGTCATCGGAAGATGACTACAAACAGCAGGAGTTTCTCGCGAGGACTCTCGGTCTGATCGACGTCCCTGATGTCACGATGCCCGTGCTTCTGGACGCGATGGCTCCCAGCGAGGATCGCGATGTCCGCAAGAATGCAATCGCTGCGGTGGCCACAACAGCCAATCGATTTCATGAGCAGGGCAAGACGTTCGACACTACCGAGGTCGTTCCTGCGATTATCTCAGCCAGCGAAGAGACCGACAGTGTCATCCGTCATCTCTCCACGTTTACTCTGGGCCTTTTCGATTCGCCCGATGCACGAGATCGATTGGCCGTTCTGCTGGAGCATGAAGACCGGCTGACCCGTGAGAACGCCGCGATCGCCCTGGCCCGGCAAGGTTCGCTCGACGGGCTTCCCGTGTTTGAATCCGTGTTACAGGATGCGGTTGATCGAATGGCCGATCCGCCAGCGTCGACGAAAGCCGAAGGTGACTCTGAAATTGATGCCGCTCAATTTGAGGGAACCGTCGCACTGCAGAACACGATTCGAGCGCTCTCCGAACTCAGCGGCGAGCTTGATGCCACCCAGCGATCACGAATCACCGAGTTGCTGACGCCAATCGCCGAGGACCATGCCGACACCGCGACACGTGTCGAGGCCAAGTCATTGCTGAATCAGCTGTCCGATCCGGCCTGAACACCGAGGGGCAGCTTTCACTTCCTTTCGTTGCATTCCGGCAACGTCTCTGCAAAACCGCCTCTTTCGCCAGATTTGCCTCGATGGTTGGCCCTCTCACAACCGCTTTGAAGGCGTCGTATCGTAACGACATGTTGCGAAACGTCTTCGTGAGAGTTGCCTTAGGGGACGTAAATTGCCCACGCGATTCATCTTTCCAGCGCTATGTTTGTGAGGCAGATTCCGGGACCGGATCGAATCTTCATCTCAAGTGAGATTTCGTCCCTTTGACATTTGATGCCGCTGACAAACTCTGGCAGCATGAATGATCGAATGGATTCTGCAGGCCACCTTGAGTATCCCACTAGATGAATCGATTTGGAGGAACGAGACCATGAGAGCCGCAATGCTTGGAGCAGTGCTGAGTCTCATCGCACTCTCCGCGAACACCGCGGAAGCCGCCTTCTGTGGAACGGCGTGCTACAACAACTGCCCGACAACCTGTTGCCGACCGACTGCGTGTTACACCGCCTGTCGGGTCGAACGGCAGACCTGTCAGCGAACAGTCTACAAGACCTGTTACGAGCCGCAGCAGTACACGACCTATCGCAACGTCTATGAGACGGTTTGCGAAGAACAGCCGGTGACCTGCTATCGCACAGTCGTCGAACAGGCGTGCCGTGAAGAGCAGTATCAGGTCCAGCGACTTGTAACCGAGACCGCTTATCGCGAGCACTCATACCAAGTGCAGCGACCCGTCTGGGAGACTGCCTACCGTGAGCATTGCTATCAGGTGCAGCGCCCGGTTTGGGAAGAGTCGACCCGCGAGTGTCGCAATGTCGTTTACCGACCTGTCACCGAAACGTGTGAGCGGGAAGTCTGCCGGACCGTCATGCGACAGGTCACGGAGACGATCAACCAGGAACGCTGCTACACCGTCATGCGTCCGGTGACGACGACCCGCACGGTACGTCGCCTCTCCGGCAGCTGGCAGACTCGTACGAATTACGTCCCGGGACCGGTGGTGCCACGTTTGGTCACGGATCAGTGCGGCTGGCCCCGACTCTGCATGGTTCGCTGCCCCGGCATCACAACCTGCAACCGCGTCTGGTGCCCACAGGTGGTCGAGTGCCAGGTGCCCTGCACCACATATTGCCCCGAGGTCGTCCGACAGAATTGCCCGGTGCAGGTTTGCCGGATGGTGCCCGAGCGAATTGTTGAGAAGATTCCTTATCAGGTGTGCCGCATGGTGCCGCAGGAAGTCGTGACTCAGATTCCCACGCGAACATGCCGCTGGGTCTGCGAGACGAAGACCTGTCGCATCCCGTTCCGCACCTGCAAGATGGTTTGCGAGACCAAGACCTGCCGCATTCCTTACGAAACATGCCGCACCGTCTGTGAGACTCACACCCGCAAGGTGCCTTACTGCGTGCAGAAGCAAGTGCCTTACACCTACACACAACGCGTGAACCGTGTCGTCTGTCGACAGGAACCGGTCACTTGCACCCGCATGGTTTGCAAGGTGGTCCCCACGGTCGAGACGTACGAAGTCTGCCGCATGGTGCCGGTCCAGAATTGCTGTGACTCAATCGGCGGTTGCTCAACCTGTGCTGACGGCAACTGTGGCTCCGGCGTGGTGCCTCACGAGTCGGCTCGCCCGATTGTGCCGGAAGCTGCTCCGGAAAGTGGCGATTCTTCGGACTCACCGACTCCGGCAACTCCGCAGGAGACAACTCCGGAATCAGCTCCAGTGCCGAACCTTGAAGCCTGACCCAAAACGCGAGAGGATATCTCTCGTCTGAGAAGGACATCGGACGGCTGCGCACGCAAGTGTCAGCCGTCCATTTTTTGTTGGTTGGCGGTTGGCTCATGGCGATTGGCTGATGGCTGATGGCTGATGGCTGATGGCTGATCGCGACCGACACTCTCAACTCTCAACTCTCAACTCTCAACTCTCAACTCTCAACTCTCAACTCTCAACCATGCCGTACTCACTTCGCGATCGCGTTGCTCACTACACATCGCTCGATGCGCCCGTCGGCTTCGAGGAGCCCGTGCTAGCGGCTGCGAGAGAGGAGCTGGCAGAATGTTGCGAGCGGGTTGAGACAGACATGCGCGGGAACCTGTACGCCTATCAGACGGGGACTGAACCCAATGCACCGAGAGTGATGATCACGGCTCACGCGGACGAGATCGGGTTCATGGTCACCTCGATCATCGAAGGCGGCTTTCTCCGTTTCACCAAGCTTGGATTCCCAACTGACATGGTGCTCCCCGGTCAGCGAGTGCGTCTGCACGTCGGCGGTCGCGGCATCGAAGGTGTCATCGGCGTCAAGCCGGCCCATATCCTGTCGGCTGAAGAGGCTCGGCAGGTTCCGGCATTGACTGACCTCTACATCGACATTGGTGCCGACTCATTAGAGCAAGCGAAATCGTGGGGGATCGACGCGGGGACGCCGGTAACGTTTGTGGGTGAACTGATTCAGACCGATAACGATCATCGATGTTTCGGCAAATGCGTCGACAACCGAACCGGAGTCGTTGCACTCCTGGAGATCGCCAAGCGTCTCCGGGACGAGCCGTGTGCTGCCTCAGTCGTGTACGTCATCGCAGTCGAGGAGGAGATCGGCCTCCGCGGCGCAGAGGTCGCCACGAAGCATGTCCAGCCGGATGTGCTCTTCGTCCTCGACACGGTCCCCTCCGGCGGGACTCCAGACTTGCGAGCTGACGCGTTACCGTGGGACATTGGCAAAGGCGCCTTGCTCAAGGTGCGAGAGGTCAAGGGCCTGTCGACCCAGCGACCGCTGAGAGAACTTGTCCGTGCTGTCGCAGACGAGCACGACATTCCCAACCAATGGATCGTCGACACGGCGGGCATTACAGATGCCACGTCGGCTCAGCAGGCGAGTGGTGACATTGCTGCGATGGTGATCGGCATCGCGCGACGCTACGCCCACTCCGCCGTTGAGATGTTCGACTTGCGAGACGTGCAGGCCCAGATCGACCTCACCGTCCTCGCGACTTCCAGCATCACTTCGCTTGAGGCGCTGAAACGGCTTTGACTGCGAGAGTTTTTCAGCAGATTCTGCCATAGCCCTACAACTGGCAAAATCGGTTCATGTTTCCCAGCTTCCCGGACCGATACGATCGGTGAAGTGCCCACCGCTCGGCAGCGCGCTCGGCGAGTTGTGCCGAAATCGGACGTCACAAACCCCAGAAAACATCGAAGGATATCAGCGGCATCTGAAACACGGGGTCGCATCCTCAAACCGACAGTTGGAAGCTGCGGAAGGGTGAGCCCGGATGTCAACGGTAAGGAGACCACCATGCGTCGCGTGCTGACGATTCTCGCCATTAGTGCCATGCTCGCCGGACCCGTTCGGACTCAAGCCGCCGATCCGTTTGACTTCGGCGACCGACCGAGCACTCCCGACAACAAGAGTTGGCAGTCAGAGGGGGACTCTGATGCGGCAGCCGCATCGAAACAGTCGGAGACGACTCGACGTCGTCCAAACTCCAACATCAAGAATTACTCCTCTCAGCTGTTCGGCGAGAATGCCGAAGGCGAAGCTCAGGAGCGAGTCACCCAGTCGACGACGAGTCGATTCCGCCCGACCAACTCACTGGCTGATGATGCTAATCTTCCGCTTCCACCACAGGCGAAACGTCACATCACGAAGGACGACCTGTACGTACAGGACACCAACGATTCGGGCGACACCCTGGAACGTTTTAATGAGTTTCTCGAAGCACGGCAGGTATCGCAGGCAGCCTATGTCGCTGACGACGAACCGTCCACGGATTCCTCAATTCAAACCGTCGCCGGCGAGCGCGATCCGGGCTCACTCTGGGACTTGAATTCCTTGCTGAAGGATCGTCCGAGCACCGACGAATCGGAGAACCCGTTTGAAACCAATCGTGAGACAGACCGAGCAGCATCCACCACAAGCCGCTTTTCATTCATCCAAGACAAGGAACCGACACCGAACGGCACGCGTTCACGTTTGACCGATCCGATCTCGACGTCCCGTGAGTTGCCGGAGTCATACGACCGTAAGACTGAAGAGTCATCATTCTCGACGAGCACTCCGTCCGAAGACGTCAATCCGTTTGAAATTGCAGACGTTCCCGTTCGAGAGAAGCCATCGGCTCCGCCCCGCGAGTCCGTGTCCACCGGTTCCGTCAACAAGCTCGGATTCGGCCATCGCCCCGTCGACAAGCCAACGACCAGTACGCCGTCCTTGCCATTGGCGAGTGCCACGCATTCACACTTGACGAGTAGCGCCTCCCGTCACACTCACTCTGACGCCGCACCAGCAGTCACTGCCGTCTGGAAGCCGCTCGGACCGCTGAACGTGGGGCAGGAATGTCCCTGCGAACTCGTGGTCACCAACGAAGGCAAATCCATCGCGGAGCGTGTCAGCATCGAAGCACGACTGCCCGAGTCCGTCCGCATTGCCGAAAGCAACCCCGTTCCGGTCGAGCAGAAGGCATTCCTCGGTTGGCGATTGGACAATCTTCAGCCTCAGGAAACGAGAACAATCAAAGTCACCATCGTCCCGACTCAACCGGGCCCGGTCGACGCCTCGGCTCACGTGCGCTACACATCGTCCAACGTCCAGTCATTGACGGTCGCCGAGCCGCAGCTGAACATCGCTGTGAGCGGTCCGACCGAAATCTCTGTCGGCGAGCCGGCCACGCAAACGGTCACCGTTCGTAACCCTGGTACAGGCGTCACCAGCAACATTAAGCTCGAAGCAATCATCCCCGCTGGACTCGAACACGTCCGCGGAGAGCGACTGCTGATGGATATCGGGTCATTAAACCCGGGCGAGACCCGTCGGCTGCGACTCGCACTGGCAGCTGTTTCTGGTGGACCACAAATCATTCAAGTCCGAGCCGAAGCGGAAGCCGGTTTGGTGGATAATGCGTCTGCTGAAATCAATGTCATCGCTCCCAGCCTGCAGGCATCCATCGACGGGCCGGGACTTCGTTACCTGGGACGCGAAGCCGTCTATACTATCACCGTCATGAACGACGGAGCCGCAGCGACCGATAACGTCCAGTTGATGCATCGGATTCCCGAAGGGTTCGAATTCGTCCGTTCCGACCGTGGTGCCAAGTACGACCGTGCCACGCGGATGCTGAACTGGTTCGTGGGACGCCTCTCGTCCGATCAACCTCAACAACTGAATGTGACGCTCGTCGCGACCAAGTCGGGCGAATTCACGCAGGCCGTTCGGGCCACATCGGAGCATGGTGCCTACAGCGATGCCCAGATGCTCACCCGCGTCGAAGGGACCGCCTCGCTGGTCGTGGAAGTCTCCGACCTCGACGATCCGGTTGAAGTCGGTTCGGAGACCGCATATGAGATCACCATCACGAATGAAGGCACCGCGAGTGCAAATCAAGTGGCACTCTCCTGCGAACTGCCGGGTGGACTTGCGTTCCTCAAGGCCAACGGCCCCTCGCAGCACCGGACCGAGCAGGGTGAAGTGACCTTCCAGGCGATCCCCGAGGTCAAGGCCGGACAGTCACTCACCTACCAGGTCTTCGTGAAGGGTGACGTTGCGGGCGACAAGCGATTCCGGTGCCGTCTCACCAGCGACGCACTGTCGCAGCCGTTGTTCACCGAAGAACTCACAAAGTTCTACGGCGAGTGAGACACGTCAGAGATCGAAATCACGATCACGCAATCGCCCGGCTCAACAGTCGGGCGTTTGTCATTAGTGCGGCGCCGGTTTAAGTGTAGCGGT
>JAGQPX010000134.1 GCA_020426505.1 Planctomycetaceae bacterium
GTCATGTCGTTGAGACCGAACATGACTGTCACCAGCGATGGGTCATGTGCCAACACGTCCTTGTCGATGCGCGCTAATGCGTCGCGGGTCGTATGACCGCTGATGCCCGCGTTGATGGTCGTGACATCGGCTCGCGGACAGAGGCGACGCAGGGCGATGCCAAGAAGATCGGTGTAGGCCCGCCGTCCTCCAGTGTGATAGTACAGCCCAGTCACGCTGTCGCCGAAGCAAACGACGCGGACTGGCTCACTGCCGGAAAGAAGCCGCTTCGGCAATTCAGAGACGGCCGATTCTTGACCTGCGGAATGCGAGACAACCTGCTCCAGATCGGGCAGCATGACCTGAGTCAGTTCCCGGTGACCAGCCGGGTTCGGGTGACATCCATCAGTCGTCCAGTCACGCAGCGTCTGTCCTCTTGACTCAGCTGACGTCCAGTGAGCGAAGTGATCGACCAGTGGCACGCCGAGTTGATCTGCGACGTTGCGACAGGCATCGACGTAATGCGCGAGTCGCAGGTTCGGGTGCTCGCCGAGACCGTTGGGACTGGCATCCGCGGCCCAACGTGGCTCCGTCATCAACACAGGCTGGATGTCTGCCAGCAGAAGTTGCGTGACGATCTCCTGTAGATTCGACGTGTACTCCTCGACCGTGATGCGGCTGGAGACCTTTCCCGGATCGACGTAACTGTCATTCGTCCCATACATCACGGTGACGACACGGGGCTTCAACTCGATGATCTCGTCCAGTCGATTGAGCGCCTGATCCGTCCGCTCGCCGCCGATGCCCACGTTGACGACCTGGCATTCGACACCCTTTTCAGTGAGAGATGTCTCGGTCAAGGAGGCGAACGTCTCGTCAGCCGTGACCCCCGTGCGGACCCCCTTCGTGATCGAGTCGCCCAGCGTGACGATCGTTACTGCCTGATCCGCAGCGATTGTGGTCGTGGCGCCGATACACGAGATCAGCAGAGTCAACAACACATGTCGTCGGTGCATCAATCAAGTTCCCGGATGTACAGATTGCGGAACCAGAGGGTGTTGCCGTGGTTCTGGAGTTCGATCTGGCCGGTCGAGTAGAGCGGTTTGTCGCGCTCCCAGAAGTTCTCAAGGACCGTGTTGTCGACGACAAGTTGATCGTTCAGCTTGATCGTAACTTTGTCGCCGACCATCTTGATGTAGAACGTGTTCCACTCGCCGACCGGGTTGTCCGCTTTGACCAGCGGGAAGCGGGGGTTGTCCTTGTTGTTCCAGAGTGAGCCACTTCCTTTGTGGGCACCGTGTCTTTCATAGTCCTTGTACTCGGTATCCCAGATCTGCACCTGAGGCGTGCCTCGCAGGTAGATGCCGCTGTCGCCTCCTTCGAGAATCTTCCAGTCGACGTACATCTCGAAGTCACCATAGTCCTTGGCTGTGCAGAGGCTTTGCCCTTTGCCATCGAACACGAGTTCGCCGTCCACAACTGACCAGTGAGCCCGCATCTCATCGTCGGCCTTCTCCTGAGCCGTTGCCAGCTCCTCGGGAGACATCTCGGCTCGCGACTTCGGATTGCCGACGAGTCCCTTCCAACCGGTGAGATCCTTGCCGTTGAAGAGTGAGACGAACCCTTCGGGCGGCTCTGCCTGAGCGACATGGGGGGGACTAACGAGAAGGACTGTTGCAAGAAGTGGGAGAAGAGTGAGTGTTCGAAGTAGCATCTTGGTGTGCTCCAAAGGTGGGACTGACTGTGGATCGCAGGTGAGAAGTCTTGATTGTTGGCCACCGGCGGACAACTCGCAAGCGAAGGCAGTACGATCCTGTCTGGTCGACGCATGCTGCGTAGGCAACCGTCCCCGGACCCGTCATACTGGGATCTCACCTAGATTGTTGACCGGAGTGAACTGATGATCGACCGACTGTGTGCCCTTCTTGCTGCTGTGTCCCTTGCCACGAGTTCAACTTGGCTGCTGGCCGATAAGCCAGGAGGAACGACTTACGATCCAGCTCGTCGCGAGCAGGCGATACAGCCGACGGAGGTCATCCGCCTGTTCGACGGCGAGTCACTCGACGGCTTTTACACGTGGATGAAGGACACGCAGTACGAGGACCCTCGTAATGTGTTCCGCGTGACGGACGGGATGTTACACGTCACGGGGGATGGACTAGGAGGCATCCTCACGAAGCAGGAGTACCGCGACTATCACTGTGTGCTGGAATGTAAGTGGGGAGAGAAGACGTGGGAGAACCGGGTCGACCGGACGAAGGACTCGGGCCTGCTCATCCATGCACAAGGAGCGGATGGCTCATACGGCGGCATCTGGATGCCATCGATCGAAGTGCAGATCATTGAAGGGGGCTTCGGTGATTTCATTCTCGTCAGCGGTCAGGACACTGCAGGCAAGGATGTGACCCTCGCGGCGACGTGTGAGGTCGGTCGTGATCGGGACGGCGAGGTGATCTGGCAGGATGGTCATCCACGCGAACGGTTTGATGAGAACAACCGCAAGCGGATCAACTGGTACGGCCGTGACCCCGACTGGGCTGACACGATCGGCTTCCGTGGCCGGGAAGACGTCGAGAGCCCGGACGGCGAATGGACCCGTATCGACACGTTCGCCGAAGGTGGACATATCCGCGTGTACGTCAATGGCGTGAAGGTCAACGAAGCGTTCGACTGTTCACCCACCTTCGGTCGCCTGCAACTGCAAACCGAACTTGCAGAAATCTTCGTCCGCCGCTGGGAACTCTGGCCCGTCGGCGAGGGACCTGCACCGGCGAAGGCGGAGTAAGACCGTCACGCGCGATCGACCGAGCTTTACTCGCGATCGAGTTGGATGGTGCAGTTCGGCAACGACTTCTGCAAAGCAGCGACACCGGCTGCCGTCACATCCGTCGAGCGGACGTCGAGAAACTCCAACTGCTTGAGGTTGCTCAAATTTGCCAGTCCGGTATCCGTGATTCTGGTCCCTTCAAGGCCGAGATGCGTGAGCTGATCGAGCTTGGCAACGTGATGAAGTCCGGCATCGGTCACTTTCGTGAACCGGAGTGAGAGAGAGGTGAGCTGAGGCAGCGCTCCCAACAGCGCGAGCCCGTCGTTACTGACGTTTGTGGATTGTAGATCAAGGGTCGTGAGAGACTTCACCTTGACGATGGATTCCAGCCCGGCATCAGTGATCGATGTCCGGATGAGTTGGAGAACGATCAGTTTGTCGAGCGGTGCGACATGAGCGATCCCCGCGTCGGTCACTTGCGTGTCGTTGAAACTCAGCTGTCTCAACATCGGCCAGGTGCCGAGATGTGAAAGAAACTCATCGCTCACGAACGTGTTCTCCAAATCAAGCATCTGGAGTTGGTTCGCATCTTTCAGGTGTCGTGCAACTGCATCGCTGACGCCCTTCTGTCCGTCAAGGAAAACGTTGAAGATCACGAACCGCTCATCGGGCAGGTCCTCAAGTTTTTCCACATTAGTCTGTCCGTCCGGATGAACGTAGACGGTGACGCTGCCTCCGGACGAGAGCACCCATTCCGCTGCTTGTCGGTCGTTATCAACTGGTTCAAAGAATCCATAATCAGAGACAATGTGACATTGGCCTAACTGCTCCCGCAACTGCTCGATTCCGTTCAATGAGAACTTGTTCGCCTTGACATCAAGGTGCTGCAGCGATTGATATGAAGACAGGCGGTCAACACTCCCGTCAGAGAGGTATCCTCCTGGGATCTGCAGAGTTTTGAGATTGGGAAGGTCCGGCAGCGTAGAGATCACCCAGTCCGTACACTCTTGAAGACTCAGCCGTTCCAGGTTGTCGAGGGGTCGCAGTACCGACAAGTCACGATGTGCGACAGAACCTTCAATGTTCAACCTCGAAAAGTGTTCCTGTCTCCCCAATAGACCCGCCAAGGTCGCGGTCAGATGCTGCTCATCGATGATTAGAAATTCCAGCAAGGGGAGCTGCTTCACTTCCAACAATTCCTGAGGTGAAATTGATGTTCCGTTAACGTAGAGCAGACGCAGGTTCGAGCAACGGAGAACATGGTCCAGTCCCTTTCCTGTGGTCTCCGGACTCAACCCAATGTTTTGAAGATTCTTGAAATTGTCGAGGTACCGCAGGTTGTCATCTGTGCAACCGGTCCCCTGTAAACTAAGTGCCACCAATCCGTCAAAATCCTTGAGAAATTGAAGTCCTGAACCATCTATCTGTTTGCAGTCGGCCAAGTACAGGTACTTCAAACTTTTCATTCGGTTGAGATGACGCAATCCGCCATCGCTGATCGGTGTATCATTCAGCGTCAAGGTTTCGACATGTTGAAGTCCGTTGAATTGTCTTAGGTCCTCATCACTCAGCCTGCCAATCGATTGCAGATTGATTGAAAAGATCTCAAATGGCTCGTTCGGGAGTTCCAAGGGATTCGTCGGCTTATCATCTCCATTGTTGAGACTCACTTGCCCGCCCGCTTCCAGCACCCACTCGGCGACTTCTCGGTCGACATCGTCGGAGTCGGACCGTGACATCTGCCTGTTCGACTCCGTTCCTGACGTTGAGCCCGCAGTTGGTTGTTTGGGGTTCAGCGAAACAGTGATGGCTATCTCACCGCCATCGTCCTTCAGGGTGAACGATTCCGTTTGGGTCTCGAAGTCCGGATGACGGATGGTGAGGGTTTGCTCTTCCTCGCTGGGCGTGATTGTGATCGTCTGTTCTCCCACTCCATCGATCGTAATCACGTGCTTGTCATTCACTCGGATTTCTGCCCCGGCTGCGTGTGGATCCTTGACCGTCAGCACGACCTCACCCGCAGGTGTGTTGAGACGCAGGACGAGGCCGGACATGAGTGCGAGCAGGCCCACAGCGACGGCTCCAATCAACCAGTACTTTCCATTTCTATGGTGAGGGGCTGCTGCTGTGGTCGATGTGGGGGCTAACCGAGTCTCGGCCAACGTCACCGGATCGGTATCTCCCTCCGTTGTACGAAGACGAGAGGGTGCTGCCGTTCTCGATGAAGTCGAAGGTCGATTTGGATGCGTGTCCCTGTCGAAGTTCGCAAGATCGCGCTGAGAACGTTGCTCAGACTTCTCGATCGGCGAGGTTGTCGCTGTCGAGGAACCCGAGAAAGATCGAACCTGCTGGACAAGGGGGTCGAGGTCGCGGATGAGGTCGGTCATGGATTGGTACCGGTCTTCGGGTTTCTTGGCGATCATGCGTTGGAAGATGCCTTCGAGCGTTTGCCATTTGTCGGTGGAAAAGTCGTCGCGTTCTTGCACGGCTTCTCGGACTGAGGGAATCGGTTGGTCGCGGTGGGCAAGCAGGCGTTCCATCGCGGTCGAGCCGGAGTAGGCGGGCTTGCCGGTCAGCAGGTAGAACAACGTGATGCCGAGGCTGTAGATGTCGCTGCGTTGATCGGCCAGTTTGGTGTTTTGAGCCTGTTCGGGGGCCATGTAATCGACGGTCCCCATCACGGTTCCGGTGCCTGTCAGATCGGTCGCTGAGTCTGATGACAGACCCTCGGCTGGCTCGATGCGGGCGAGGCCCATGTCGAGGACCTTGACGGTGCCGTTCGGGTCGAGCAGCAAGTTGGTCGGTTTGATGTCGCGATGCACGACTCCCTGCTCGTGGGCATACTCCAGTCCGCGGGCGGCCTGCAGAATACATTCGAGCGCCTCCGACAATGGGAGTGGTCCGCCCGCTCTGACGAGTTGACCGAGGTCCTCGCCGTCGACGAACTCCATCACGAGGTAATCGATCCCGTCGTCTTCGCGAGCATCGTAGGCGGTGACAATGTGCGGGTGGCTCAGCCTCGCAGCAGCCTTCACCTCACGTCGAAACCTGACCCGCCACTGTTCATCAAAATCGTCCGTGTGCGGCAGCGTCTTGATGGCGACCAGCCGCTCCATCCGACGATGGCGCGCCTTGTAGACCTGCCCCATGCCTCCCTTGCCGATCTCTTCGAGAATGTCATAGTCCCCCAGCACGAGTGGCTGTGACCCCGCCTGCAACAGTACGCGCGTCTGATAGTCCGTGAGCAAACCCTGTTCGATCAGTTGTTGACTGAGTCGGTAGGAGTTCGTCTGGTCAGCAGTGATGTGATCCTTCAATTCGTCGGTGTCGATCAGACCGGTCTCCCCGACTTTGCTCAAGAAGTCGTCAACCGAGACCTGAGACTCTCGTTCGAGGAACGTGTTCGCGATCACTTCACTTGCTTCGGGAAAGCGACGTTCACAATCGCGTTGAGTGAGCTCGCTTCCATGAACAGCACGCGCATCGAGTTCGAGTGGCAAGAGCTCTCGCAACAGGGTCGAGCGATGCTCCGGGTCAATGAGTGTGAGAAAATCCTCCAGGCTTGGTTCATCGCCGGCGAGCAGGGCTTCCTCGAAATCATCGCAGAGAGAGTCGATCTGTCTCGCCGCCGCGAGTGGCGTCAACCGACCTGATAATTGTTCACGACTGGTCATCACCCGTCTCCTGCGACCAGAGACTGCGGATGAGGTTGAGCTTCCGTTCCACGGTCCGTACGTTGCGACCGATCTGCTCGGCGATCTCTTCGTTCGAGTGACCTTCCAACCGCAGCAGGGCGATCTCCCGCAGCAGAGGTTGGTCCAAATAGTCGAGCAGCCGGTCGAATTGCTCCTCGGCAGCGACCTGAAAATCGGGTGCCGGTCCCTCCGCCACAACCTGAGACATCCCGGAAGTGATGAACGAACCATCCGCCTTGAGGAACACGGACTCGCCCCGCACGGCACCGCCGCCTCGTTTGAGAGCTCGCTCCCGCTCGATTTGACGAAGCGCCTTGCGAGTTGTGATCATGGCGAGAACTTGCCACAAGTCATTCCTGTCGTTGAGTTTCTGAAATCGATCGTCGAGAACGCCTTTGCAAAAACTATGAAAGGCGCTGAGGGCGACGTCCTCAGCATCCGCAACTCGCTGCGGGTTCCCACTCAGCTTCTGACGTGCGAGTCCCATCAACCGACAGAAATACGCGGTCCAAAGTGGCGTCGCCGCCTCCAGATCACCGGCCTTGAGCTGCTTCAGCCACCGTGTTTCCGAATGCTCGACCATGCTGCCCGACAGTGAATTGTGCACAGGATCAAAAGAATGAATCGATCTTACCCCGCGACGTGAGGGTTCGCCACGAGCAGTGCTCAGACGGTGCCAGCGAGGACAAGCATTTTTGACGATGTCCCTTTAAGATCGGCTTCCCCTTTCGCGCCCAACTGTTTCCATCGCAGATGCCGTACGCCATCGAGTGCCGAGAACTGACGAAGACCTACCCGGGCAACCCACCCGTTGAGGCTGTGCGCGGCGTTGACCTGTTGGTCGAGGAGGGTGAGTGTTTCGGCGTGTTGGGGCCGAACGGAGCCGGCAAAACGACGACGATCGAAATCTTGGAGGGCCTGCTGACCGCGACCAGTGGCGAGGCCCGAGTGTTGGGACACAGCTGGAACAGCGATGGCGACGCGATCCGTCAGCAGATCGGCATCTCGTTGCAGGAGACACGGCTCTCAGAGAAACTGTCCGTCCTGGAAACGTTGAGGTTGTTTCGCAGTTATTATCAAGACGGCATCACCCCCGAGGCGGCCATTCGACGTGTGTCGCTGGAGGAGAAGGCCGACAGCTGGATCAAGAACCTCTCCGGGGGACAGAAACAACGCGTCGCCGTCGCGACTGCACTCGTGGGCGACCCGAAACTCTTGTTCCTGGATGAGCCGACAACAGGTCTCGATCCGCAATCGCGGCGTGAACTGTGGGGCATCATCACCGACTTCCGCTCCAAAGGAGGAACGATCCTGATCACAACGCACTACATGGATGAGGCCGAGCGATTGTGTGATCGTGTCGCGATATTCGACCATGGTCGCATCCTCAAACTGGACACACCTCGGAACCTGATCGCTGGTCTGGGAGCCGATCACATGATTGACTTTCAGGTTCGTTCGGAAGGAGACGAATCGCTGCCGGATGATTACGGTGCCGATCTGCCGGGTGTCTCGGCCGCGCGGAGGGATGCAGAACATCATTGCTTGTCAGTCGCTGAGCCGCACGTTGTGATTCCGGCACTTCTCTCGAAGTTACAGACGGATGGTCATGAACTTACTTCGCTGAGCACACGGCAGGCGACTCTCGAAGACGTGTTCGTGCATTTGACCGGTCGACGCCTGGACGATGAGGAGGACCCGTCATGAGCCGTCCAGTGACGATGCATCCGCTCTTTCAGTTGCTGAAGGTCCGCGTGCTCGAATTCGCTCGACAGCCGGAGGCCATTTTCTGGGTATATGTCTTTCCGCTGATCATGGTGGTCGCGTTGGGATTGGCCTTCCGCAGCGAGCCGGTCGAATCGATGGCGGTCGACATTCAGGAAGGACCGGAAGCACAGGCGATCAAGCAATCTCTGGAGACCGATCCTCGGTTTCGCGTGACGCTCAGCAGTGAACAGGAGGCGCGACGACGTTTACGCGTTGGCAAGGCGGAGTTGATCGTCGTCGCTGATGAGTCGGCCGATGCGAAATATCGGTATCTGTTCGATCCGACACGACCGGGGAGCATGCTCGCACGGAATGCAACCGATGACGTGCTGCAAAGGGCAGCAGGGCGAGTGGATGTTGTCGCCACGACCGATACGGAAGTGCGTGATCCTGGTAGCCGGTATATCGACTTTCTCATCCCCGGTCTCATCGGCATGGGGCTGATGGGGGGCGGGATGTGGGGAGTCGGCTTTGCTATCGTCGACATGCGGATTCGTCAGCTGCTCAAGCGATTCCTCGGCACCCCGATGAAGAAGAGTCATTTCCTCACCGCAATGATGACGAGCCGCTTGCTGTTCACCGTCCCGGAGATCGTGGTGCTGCTGGTCTTCTCAAGTCTGCTCTTCGGGGTCGAGAACCTGGGGAGCTATGGACTTGTGGGGCTTTTGGTCGTGTTGGGCGGCTTCGAGTTTGCGGGAATCGGCCTGTTGGTCGCGAGCCGAGCGAAGACGCTGGAGGCCGTCTCCGGGCTGATGAATCTCGTGATGATTCCGATGTGGATCGGTTCCGGAATCTTCTTTTCCCCTGATCGCTTTCCTGAGATGGCACAGCCGTTCATCAGGTTATTGCCGCTCACTCCCCTCATCAGTGCCCTTCGAAGAGTCATGCTCGAAGGGGTTGGAATCACAGCCATCGGCACGGAAATGGGCATCATTCTCGTTTGGGGCGTCGTCACATTCGCCCTCGCACTTCGAGTATTTCGCTGGGATTGACACCTGTTCACCCGAAATTCCCTGCAGATCGGTGGGCGGGTCCCCGAAGGTGGTCTATAAACTTTCCATGGTCGATCCGTCATGTGATGTAAGGGTCGAGCGTATTGATCCGCTGAAACATGCACCTCTCGTGGTCGGTCGAACGTGAAAGAACTGCTGTCCCCCAAACAGGTGGCAAGAGCCATCGGAGTGAGTGAATCTTCCCTGAAACGATGGTGCGATCAGGGACACATTCGCACCGAGCGAACTGCGGGGGGACACCGCCGCATGCCTGTCGACGCAGTCGTGCTGTTCCTGCGAGAGCGGGGTCACGACATCAAGCATCCCGAAATCCTCGGCCTGCCGGTCACGACAGGCCGTTCGGAGAGGACGATCGACCGCGCCCAAGAGCAGCTGACCGAAGCTCTGGTCAACGGAGACGAGGACCTCTGCCGGGGCATCGTGTTGGACGCTTATCTCGCGAATCATCGTCTCAGCACGATCTGTGATCAGGTCATCTGTCGAGCGTTTCAGTCGATCGGAAACCTGTGGAGTTGCGGCGACGTTGAAGTTTTTGAGGAACGTCGGGCGTGCGAGATCTGCGTCAGCGTCCTCCATGAATTAAAACGTCTCATTCCGTCGCCGGACAAGTCCGCTCCGTCAGCAATGGGGGGGACAACCAATGGCGACCCATACACGCTGGCGAACGGTATGGTCGAACTCGTCCTCCGAGAGGTCGGCTGGAACGCAACGTCGCTGGGCTGCGGACTGCCGTTTGACAGTATGCAATCAGCGATTGAGAGGCATCGTCCGCAGCTCTTTTGGCTGAGCGTCTCCGTCATTGACGATGCTCCGTGTTTCGTGAACGGGATGAATCAACTTTTCGAAACTGCGAGATCATCGGGCACAGCTTTGGCAATTGGCGGGCGGGCGATCGAAAGCGAAATCCGACAGAACATTCGATACACGTCGTTCTGTGATTTGATGGAACACCTTGATGGGTTCGCGTCGTCACTCCGGCGATCAACGACTTCACCCGGCTGAATTCGCCCAAGTCCCCTGAAAACTCTCTGGAACGTCTGCATGCTGACTCCATCTCTCAGGACGACGGTAACGAGCGTGGCGCTGTTGTCGGTCATATTCGGGTCGTGGAGCACTTGTGGAATTGCAAGAGCGGAGGAGGACTCCGCATGCCCGTGGCCTCAGTGGCGAGGGCCGACTCGTGACGGCATCGTGAGTGGGTCGTGTTGGCCGGATTCGTTGTCGGAGGAGGCACTGCATGAAGCCTGGCGAGTCGAACTCGGACCAAGCTACTCGGGTCCGATCGTGACATCGGAACATGTGATTGTGACGGAGACGGTTGACAAGAAATCAGAATCGGTCCGTGCCTTCGATCGTCGGACAGGTGAGGGAGTCTGGCGCGTCAGTTGGCCCGGAGCCATGTCGGTTCCGTTTTTCGCCAAGGCCAATGGCGACTGGTTTCGCTCGACTCCTGCCTGCGACGGCGAACACATCTTTGTCGCCGGGATGAGAGACGTCCTCGTCTGTTTGCGGGTCGATACTGGTCAGGAACTTTGGCGGACGGATATCACCACGATCCCCGGAGGATCGCTGGAATCATTCGGATTTGTCTGCTCGCCCCTCATTGACGGCGATGGGGTGATCGTACAAACCGGAGCCGGGATCGTGCGTCTCGAAAAGCGGACGGGAGTAATCCAATGGCGAGTCGAAACAGATGATGGCGGGATGTCCGGCGGAGCATTTTCTTCCCCCGTCACCGCAACACTCCAAGGCAAACGACAACTGGTCGTGCAGACGCGTGAGCAACTTCAGGGGCGTGATGTGCAAAGCGGGAATCTTCTCTGGTCAATCGACATTCCCGCGTTTCGAGGCATGAACATCTTGACGCCGACGGTGCTGGACGATCGCATCTTCACGAGCAGTTATGGCGGCGGGTCGTTCATGGTTGATGTAAAGACGGATGGAAACAACTGGACGGCTGAACTGCTGTGGGAGAACAAAATTGAAGGTTACATGTCCTCACCGATCGTCAGAAACGGTTTCATTTACCTTCACCTCAGAAATCAACGACTCACCTGTCTGGATGCAGAAACAGGAAAAGAACAATGGAGGTCCAAACCGTTCGGGAAGTATTTGAGCATGCTGGTGCATGATGATGAGATTCTTGCCCTGGACGAACGTGGCGAGCTTCTGCTCTTTCAGGCAAATCCGACGGCGTTTGAGCTTCTTCAACGTCGACAGATCAGCGAGTCACCAACTTGGAGCTACCTTGGCATGACCACGAACAATCTCTTCCTTCGTGAATTGAATGGGCTGGTCTGTTATCGCCGATCGCAAGACGGCAATGATTAGTCTCACGCGGGTGCCAATCGAAGCTCTAACGCCAGCTCATGCAGTTTCTGTACTGCCCGAACCTGTAATTGCCTGACACGTTCCTTCGATAGTCCCATCTCTTGAGCAACGTCACGAAGTGTCTGGATCGGTCCGTCGAACCCGAAACGGGCACGCAAAATCTGTCGCTCTCTCGCATCAAGGCACTGATCCGCGTTGGTCATCAGATGACTCAATGCCCGTTGACTCTCGATCACGTCACGCTCGCTTGTTTGTTCGGCCGCTACCTCTTGAAGCATTTCGACCGGAAGCCGCGGAAACCGTTCGCGAGACCTCTGTGACTTCTTCCAGCAACGAAAGATATGACGCTGGACCGAATGCGTGGCATACGTGCTAAAGCGAAAGCCCCGTGAGTAGTCGAACTTGTTGATGGCACCAAGCAGGACCATCAACCCTTCACTCACGAATTCTTCAAACTGGTCGGATGATTTGGAAAGTCGGCGGGCGATCGAGAGGACCAATCGAAGATTTGATTCGACGAGGCGACTACGGATTGCTTCGCACTCTCGAACGTTTCGCTCCATCTGTTCGACCCGTCGGCGGGAAGGGCGGTTGACTTTCAGCAGAGCCTGTTCCCGACGCAATTGAAAACGGAGATAATTCAATCGCCGGAACAGCATGCATTCCTCCTCGGCAGAAAGAAGCGGCATCGCACGACGTCCGAAGAATGTCAGCTGATGATCCGGCTCTGACTCCGAAGCTGCATCTTCGCCGATCAGCCGTTCGACGGCGTCAGCATCTTCCTCCGAATCGAGGTATTCGAATTCATCGTTCTCGATACCCGAGAAATCCGTGTCGACGAGTACACGTGCCCGGTCACCGAGGGCTCCCGTCGTTTGATTGCTGTTTTTATGAAGGACCGGCATATCATGCCCCCTATATTCGTTCAAAACGTTCTCATGATAGAATCCGCTGCACGGGGCGTCAACCGGCATTCAGGCGTAATAATAACGGAACTTGTCTCCAAAACTCGGATACTTGGGGGCGCGACACAGTGGACGTCCGCTGAGGCCCTGTCCATAATACAACCAAAACGTCCGAATGGCGCCGATCATGACCGCTATCGATATCTCCCCGATTGAGCGAGAACCCGATCACTGGAAGCTGCGTTCAGAGATTTGGCTGCCGCAGAGTGTTGAGTCTGTGTTCGACTTCTTTGCCGACGCGACCAATCTGCAGATCTTGACGCCCCCCTGGCTTCACTTCCGGATCCTCACTCCTCAACCGTTCGAGATTGGGGAAGGATCGCTGATCGACTACCGCTTGAGGCTTCGGTTCGTGCCGATCCGCTGGCGATCGGAGATTTCCGATTGGAACCCACCGCACCGTTTCGTCGATCGCCAGATTCGGGGGCCTTACCGCGAGTGGACACACTTGCACACCTTCGAGGCGAAGGACGGCGGCACACTCGTTCGCGACGACGTGACCTATTCCGTTCCGGGAGGCCGGTTGGTGCATGACTGGCTGGTCGGCCCTGACCTCCAACGCATCTTTGCGTACCGACACGATGTGCTCGCGAAGAGGTTTTCGCGCGGGGACGTTCGCTCACATTCGATCGAGGACGATTTGGCATGAGCTGTGTCCCGGAAACTCGATTGCGAATCGTCAACGATCAACCGGTCCGCGATGAGCATGACTGTGTGCTCTACTGGATAATCGCCAACCGCCGCAGTCGTTGGAACTTCTCTCTGGAACGAGCGATCGAGTATGCCTCCGAACTGGGCAAGCCCCTGATCGTGCTGGAAGCTCTGCGATGCGACTACCAATGGGCCAGTGATCGTTTGCATCGCTTCATTCTGCAGGGCATGGCTGACAATCGGGCGGCATTGAGCAACTTGCCTGTGAGGTATTACGCCTATGTCGAACCGGAGCAGGGTGCCGGGCAGGGCCTGCTGGAAGCACTCGCTGAGCGGGCCTGCGTGGTCGTCACGGACGATTTCCCCTGCTTCTTCCTTCCCAGGATGATCGCAGCGACGGCGAGGCGACTCTCTGTCCGACTGGAGGCCGTCGACTCCAACGGTTTGCTGCCGCTCAGAGCGGCTGACAAGGTCTTTGCACGGGCTCATGACTTTCGTCGGTTTCTGCAGAAGAACCTCGAACCGCATCTTTCAGAGCTTCCCAAGTCGGCTCCGTTTCAAGGTTCTGACCTCCCAGAACCTCCGTCGATTCCCAAGTCCATTCTGCATCGCTGGCCGGAAGCGTCGGACTCGCTGTTGACTGGCGATGTCCCGGAACTCGCTGGTCTGCCGATTGACCACGACGTTGGCCCAGCTGCATTCGACGGAGGGTCGATTGCGGCTGGCCGTCAGCTGGATCAATTCATCGACGAGCGTCTGCCTCGATATGCGGAGGGACGCAATCATCCGGACGAGGGTGCATCGAGCGGATTTTCGCCCTACTTGCATTTCGGTCATCTGTCCGCCCATGAGGTGTTCGCTCGCATTGCAGAACGGGAAGGGTGGTCTCCCGCGTCACTCGGTGACCAGACAAAGGGCTCCCGCGAAGGCTGGTGGGGCATGTCGCCCGAAGCGGAGAACTTTCTGGACGAACTGATCACCTGGCGGGAGCTCGGCTACAACCGAACTTGGCAGACCGATGACTATGACCAGTACGAGTCTCTTCCCGGCTGGGCGAAAGAGACGCTGGCAGCACATGCGGCAGATGCTCGTGAGCACGTCTACTCACTGAACGATTTTGAAGCGGGTGACACTCACGATGACATCTGGAACGCGGCTCAGCGGCAACTCGTGATCGAAGGACGCATGCACAATTACCTCCGCATGTTGTGGGGCAAGAAAATACTGGAATGGTCGGCGTCGCCGCAGGAGGCATTGCAGACCATGATCCACCTCAACAACAAGTATGCTGTCGACGGCCGAAACCCGAACTCCTATTCGGGCATCTTCTGGGTGATGGGCCGATATGATCGAGCCTGGGGTCCGGAGCGCCCGATCTACGGCAAGATTCGGTACATGACGAGCGACAGCACTCGCCGCAAGCTGAAGATGAGCAGATACTTAGAAACGTTTTGCCCTGATGACTCGGTGGACTGAATCCTTCGAGAGGACGGCAATCACCTCATCGACGCGAGTTGACTCGTCGAGCGATTTTGATCACGAACGGATCATCCCGCTCTTCGTAGGGACAAACACGGAGGTACCATGTTCCCCAAGCTTTCACGGCATCTTTTCGCCACTGGTTGATGGCTGCCCGTCGTTCGTCGTCAGTCGCTTCAGGAGGCAGAGCAGCGACCGGGTTATCTGCAAGTCCGAACCCGTCAGGTCGTCGCGAAAACCAGCAAAGGGCCGCATGGGCTTCGATCAGGACATCAACGTCCGGGTCTTCGACAATCGCAGCGATGGCGTACCGCACCAGTTTGAGGTCATCGGAACGACCGAGTGCCCACATGGCCGTCTTGCGGATCTCTGGCAGTGGGTGATCGAGCAACTGCACCAGTCGGTCGGTCTGTCCGATCAACTCGGAGCGATCGCCGAGTTGGATCTTCTCGACGATTTTCTGCTGAACCTCGAAGATGTCATCTCCACCGGCGCGAGCCAAGTCCCTGAGTAGTTCGTCCAATGGTCCACTTGGTTCCCGGGCCTTGACGTCGCCGTGGTCCAGATCGACTTGTTTCAGATCATCAGGTAACCCTCTTCCGCCGGCGAGGAGCCCGCCCCCGATCGCCTGCGGGCGAGGCAACCGATTCAGCAACTTCGCCGTCGAACGTGTCAGGAAGAGTATTCCGAAACTTGTCCCGACGGGAAATGGTCCTTCTCGATCGTGGAGGTCGAGCGTCCAACTCCCGTTTGCCTCCTGGCGTTCTACAAGGAGGTTGCTGCACACCTCGAACCAGTCTTGCCCACCCAGTTCCTCGACCCCTGTTAACGCGGCCATTCGCTCAATAGTGTAGTAGTAGTACATCTTGGGCCCCACGGAGTTCTCGACCTCAAAACGTCCGTTGACCCAATTCAATGCTTTGGTGGCGACCTGTCTGGCGTTTGCGAAAGACGATTGAACGTCGTACGGTTCTTCCGTTCGCGTGGGGAATGGAGATGGTGCTTGGCCATTCTCCTCGGTTTCATCCTGCGGTTCTCGACGTTCGAGCACACCAAAGCGTTGATCGGATCCCTTTGTCGTTTTTGTGACGCTCCGGTTACCGGAGAATCCGAATGTCTGCTTCGACTCCGTTGGGTACAAATGCATGGCAGCGATCAGCGAACTTGCGACTGCTGCTCCGGACATATTCAGCGTTGAACCTCCGTTCCCCGGTCCTGACTTTGACCCGGGCACGTATGGAAAACCACCGTCCTCTTGCTGATTGTTGAGATGCCAGGCGAGGACACCATCCCAGGCATTGTCGGGAATTGCGATTCCAACCCGGGCAGCCGCCCAGAGCCCCAGGCAGCCGTATTGCGTCACACTCGTGTCCCCAGCCGCAAAACGATAGTCCCAACTGCCGTTTTCGAGTTGTGCTTCAATCAGGTAGTCGGCGATCTTCTGAAGTTGGGGGCGATACTTTTCCGGATCGACGTCCGCCAGAAACATGGCCGTCACACCAGCTTCGTACATAGACGCATTGCCGATGTCTGGATTGTAGTTTCCGTCCGGAAACTTGTTGACGATTTCGTTCAGCACGCCAGCGATTGCTGGGCTTGTTGCTGGATCCCCCGCTTTGTAGAGGGCGTAGGCTGCCAGGACACGTTTGTCGCTGCGGAAACTTGAGATGTTGTCACGGAGGTAACCGGCCGCCCGTGTTACGGCCTGTTTGATGTCACCCTGGCTTGCCGCACGGCACGGATTCGGATGAAAAGCGAAAGTCGATGAGAGCGCACCAGTCAGTAAGACAAAAATGTATCGAAGCCAAGAATGAGAACGATGCATGCCCGATACCGGTAAAAGCAAGGAGTATAAAGTCGACTTATGCCATCATGGATGTCGTCCCGGTTGGGGTCAAGCCGCCTGCAAATCTCGTGAGATTGTCTCCGGTCGATCCCACTCACGAAAGAGTAGCAAATCCTGCATCAGATACGGCTTGCCGATCGTTTTTTTGGTTCAGTTTTGGTAAACTTCGAGCATTGAGCGGTTCGGTAGTTTCCGCTCGTTTTTCTATGGAAAATGGCGGGTTCATGCGACAACGGAGTGACGAAACTTGCGGTCGCTTTGTGCTTCTTCCGGAGCACAGTTTTGCGTACTGCGCCGTGGGACGACTCAAGGAACCAGCCCCACCGATTGTGACCCTCTTTGGTCCGGCAGGGGTCGGCAAGTCGCACCTCGTTTGTCAGACAATTGGTGAGTTTCTACACCATGAAACAAGCTGCCAATTGATCCATCTGACCGGCGCTGAGTTGACGGCAGAGTTTACCAAGGCTTCACATGCTAGTGCCGTCCCCGAACTGCAGGAGTCACTGCGACGATCGGATCTGTTTGTGTGCGAAGACATTCATTCACTCGAAGGACGTCGTGAGTCACAGCAGCAACTGCTGGCAATTCTTGATGATGTGACCGCCAAAGGAGGGCGTGTCCTACTCACATGCCGCAAGTCGCCGGGCGACTTGCGGAAATTCTCCTCGAAGTTCCGGAGTCGTTGTCTCGGAGGCATCTGTGCAGAGATGCCTCTCTTGGAAGTCCAGTCCCGTAAGAAGCTGATCGCCCACTTTGCATCGATGAATGGCATGTGTCTTGATGACTCTCACTGCGAGTTCATTGCTGACGCGATGGCAGTCTCTTCACGAGAGTTGCGGGGGATCGTGACGCAGCTTCAAGCCGTAGCACGAAATAAGCACAAACTGATCGACCGCGATGCCATATTGGAAGTGGTTCACGAATCGACACAGAAAGAAAAACCTTCGATCTCGCAAATTGCCAAACTTGTTGCTTCCGAGTTCGATGTGACTGTGAGTGCCCTTCGAGCAACCGGTCGCGTCCAAGCGATCGTTCTGCCGCGACAAATTGCGATGTTTGCTGCACACGAATGGGGCAAGCGTCCTTATGCAGACGTGGGTCATTACTTCGGTCATCGCAGTCACAGTACAATCGTCCACGCATGTCATCGCGTTCGCGAACGATTGGATAGGGACACTGCTCTCCGACAACAAGTCGACGGGCTGAGAAGCCGCCTGAAAACCCAGTAGTTTTTCACACCCACTGTCGACAACTTGCGATGAACCTCGCAATAACGTGAAGCCATCAACACAACAGTTTCCGACCCAAACATGACAACCTTGATAACTGGCCCTCTCGTAGACAGTGCACTGACAACTTTTCCAACACTGTTTAACTGAATATCGACATTACGAAATCAAAAATAAGGAACCGGAAAACAAACCGTCTGTGAGACTTGGGGCAATGTGCCCAGAGGATGTCACCATCTAACTACGCTACAATACAACGACGACTAAAAAAATTCTTTGATTGGCAAAGGGACTTGCCAGACATCCATCTGGCGGTGAAGAAGCCGCATGACCATCAAGAGACCGAATCATGAAACTCCAATGTTCCCGCAGCATATTGGCCTCCGCCTTTCACTCGGTTGGAGGCGTTGTTCCGACTCGCACGCCTAAAGAGATTCTCAAGAACGTCAAATTGATCGTTGCGAATCGGCAAGCAACGGTTGTTGGCACGGACCAGGAAGTTGGCATTCGTTATACACTACCGGAAGTGGAAACCGACTCATCGGGGGAAGCTCTCATTCCCGCACATCGAATGACCGCGATTCTTCGGGAAATCCAGGATGATGCTCTTTCGCTGGAGGTTGATGATGGCACCCTTTGGGTGAGAGCCGGAGCGAGCGAATTTCGACTGTCCACGGAAGACCCCGCAGAGTTTCCAGACGTGGAAGGCTTCACCGGGGAGAATTACCACGCCGTACCTGGAAAAGTTCTCAAGCAACTCATTCACCGGACGATTTTCGCCACCGATGTCGAAAGCACGCGGTACGCATTGGGCGGCGTCCGACTCGTGCTGACACCCGACACGATCACTTTAGCTGCCACAGACAGTCGTCGATTGGCGGTCACGCATGCTGGTTGTTCAGCGAAAGGCAACGTCACCGAAGAGCAGGGGGAACCAGTGGTGCCCGCCAAGGCGATGTCACTCATCGAACGCAGCGTCGCCGATGACGATCAGGAAGTCTGGATTACCGTCCGTAACAACGATGTGTTGGTGAAGTCGGGGCACTCCACGATCTACAGCCGACTGGTCGAAGGCCGGTTCCCGCGATACCAGGATGTCATTCCCTCTGACTCCAATGCACAGATCGAGATGGTCGTGGGACCGTTTCACTCGGCTGTGCGTCAGGCAATGATCGTCACCGATGATGAAAGTCGCGGCGTTGATTTCACCTTTGGCAACGGCACGCTCAAGCTCAGCAGCCAAGTCGCGGACGTCGGAGCCTCCAAGATCGAGATGCCGATCGGATATGACGGCGACGAAATCGTCGTGACGTTCGATCCCAGGTTCGTCAGCGACTTCCTGAAGGTGTTGGATCCGTCTGCCCAGGTCACTCTCAAGCTTATCGACGGCAACAGTGCAGCGGTTTTCACGGCGGATGACAACTACTCGTACGTGGTCATGCCTCTTTCCCGCGATCGAGGATGACTTGACAGGCGTCATTTTGCAGACAGACGTTCCGATGGAGAATGAGGCCGGATGAAGTCAACCTCGAAACGACGATCCGAAGAACCGCAGGCACTGGGCGATGTGCTCTCACAGTTGTTCACATTGCGAGGGTACGACCGGGTGCAGACGAACCGGCAATTGCAGAATGTCTGGAGAGAAGTGGCCGGTGAGTCACTCGCCAGTCGGACGAAAGCCCAGGGAATCAAGAATGGTGTGCTGCAAGTGACTGTCAACAATTCAGCAACGCTCCAGGAACTGGAGTCATTCCACAAGTTCTCACTCCGCGAGCGTCTGGTCACTGAACACAGCGATCTGTCGATCAGCGACATCCGATTCCGCCTGAATTCAGCGACACGATAATCGAATCCGCGAATAGACAATTCCAAGTATCAACAGTTCATCGAGATTGAGGAGTCACCCACGGTGGCGAATTCCAAAGAGACAGACGAGTCATCATCCGCTTACGGTTCAGAACAGATTCGTGCACTCGAGGGGGTGGAAGGCATCCGCCTGCGACCCGAGATGTATATTGGCGGTCGTGATCTGCACGGACTCCATCACCTGATTTACGAGTTGGTGGCCAACTCGATCGACGAAGCCGTCAATGGTCATGCGACCTATATCTCGGTCACCGTCCACGGCGATGGGTCTTGTACGGTCATGGACGACGGGCGCGGCATTCCGGTTGGTCAAATGGCCGACATGGATAACCGCTCGGCGTTGGAAGTGGTTTTTACGGAGATTCATGCGGGTGGAAAGTTTGATCGCACCAGTGGGTACACGGTCGGCACGGGCGGCTTGCATGGCGTCGGAATCACCGCCGTCAACGCATGTAGCGAATGGCTGGAAGCTGAAATTCGCCGCGAAGGACATGTTTGGACGATGGAGTTCGTCAAGGGAGAGATGTCAGCCGAACTCACCAAACTGGGAGCGACGGATCAAACAGGGACGAAGATCACTTTCAAGCCGGATGCCACGATCTTTCCTAACCCAACGTTTTCCTATGACGTTTTACACAAGACGCTCCAGGATGCGGCATTCCTCAATGCGGGACTGCGACTCAAGATTGCTGACGAGCGAACCGGACAATCTGATGAGTTCTACTACGAAGATGGTTTGGTCGCTTTCGTGGAGCATCTCAACCGGACCGAGAACGCTATCTTTCCCACAGTGATTCACATCCAGGGTGAGCAGGAAGGAGACAAGGGTCCGGTCGGCGTCGATGTGGCACTGCAATACAATGATGGGTTTTCCGAGAACATCCGCTGTTATGCCAACGGCATCTACAACTCCGAGGGTGGCTCGCATCTCAGTGGGTTTCGTTCAGCCCTGACGCGCGTGCTGAACGCCTACGGAAAGAAAGCCAACATCTTTAAGGATGCCGCACCGCAGGGAGAGGATTTTCGAGAAGGGATCGCGGCGGTAATCACCGTGCGGCATCCGGACCCCAGCTTTGAAGCTCAAACCAAGATCAAGCTCACAAATCCGGAAGTTGACGGCATCGTGGCGTCTGTCGTCGGAGAAGGGCTCACGAAGTTTCTGGAAGAAAATCCCACGATCGCGAAGACGATCTGCAACAAGGGACTTCGAGCAGCAGAAGCCCGCGAAGCGGCTCGCAAGGCTCGCGATTTGGCCCGTGACAAGAACAAGGTCAGCGGTGGCGGACTCCCTGAGAAACTTCGAGACTGTCGCAATCACTCGCTCGACGTTTCCGAGTTGTATTTGGTGGAAGGTGACTCCGCCGGTGGATCTGCCGATACGGGTCGTGACTCGGCAACGCAGGCGATCCTCCCGCTACGGGGCAAGATTCTGAACGTTGAGAAAGCGCAGATCGTCAAGGTGCTGGGGAACAAGGAAGTTGCCGCGATGTTCAAGGCGATTGGCATCCCCCCGATGGCCGAAGAGATCGATGTCAACAAGCGACGATATGGCAAGATCATTCTGATGACTGATGCCGACGTCGACGGGTCCCATATTCGCACGCTGTTGTTGACCTTCCTCTTCCGCCATATGCGGGAACTGGTCAAGCAGGGTTGTGTTTACGTCGCCCAACCACCGCTCTACCGCGTGCTGCCCAAGGGGAAGCGGAAGCAGGATCCTCGGTACGTGCAGACCCATGAAGAAATGATGACGGAACTGCTGGAGTTGGGAATGGGTGAGACGACACTCACCCTGCACCCCCGTGAGAGTCTGCTCTCGGAGGCGTTAGGTCATCTCGAACGCGGGACTCGTGCCGACGAGCAGTCGTTGAGCAATGAGCAACTTCGCCAACTGGCAGAGTTGATGTCGCAAATCGAGGAACCGCTGGAAACACTCGAACGTCGAGGAATCAGCCTGCGTCGTTTGGCCATCGATCACACGACCGAAGCAGGCATGCTCCCTCGATATCGTGTCTTTCTCGGAGTCGATGAGCACTGGTTTGCCAGTAAGTCGCAGATGGATGATTTTCTGGCAACGGAGAAACAGAAGATCGGTTCAGAGATCAAAGTTGCTGATGAGATCCCCCAAGCCGATCAGAATGGAGATGAGTCGGAAGGAGCAAAAGTCGAGGAAGAGCAAACTGAGTTGCAGGTGACCGATCTGCACGAGGTGCGAAGCATCAACAATGTCTTGAAAACGCTACAAGCAGATTTTGGATTATCACTGAACGACCTGATTCCCGCCCCTCCCCGAAATGCGGAAGCTGTGTATCCCTACACGATCGAAGCCGAAGAGACTCCCAAGCGTCTGACGAGTCTTCGTGAACTTGTTCCGACGCTGCGGGACACGGGTGGGCGCGGGTTGATCTACACCCGTTTCAAAGGGTTGGGCGAAATGAATCCCAACGAATTGTTTGAAACGGCCATGGATCCGGAGACACGGGTTCTCAAACAGGTCACACTGGAGGATGCCGCGGCTGCTGAGGAGATTTTCCGAGTCCTCATGGGCGATCACGTCGAACCTCGCCGCGAGTTTATCGAGAAGCACGCATTGGAAGTGAAGGATCTGGACATCTAGCAACGCTCACAACTGCGATAGGAGACGACATCATGACAGCCATCACTCGCCGAGACTTTGTGCAGGGCATGGCCGCCGCCGGCCTAGCGAGTTTGGGCTTGGGAACACTTGCCAATCCGGCTGAAGCGTTTACGGGCGGGCAAGGGATGCAGTTCGGGCTGGTGACTTATCTCTGGGGCAAGGAAATGGACCTGCCCACATTGCTGGACACGTGCGAGAAGGCAGGCATTCTCGGAGTCGAGCTTCGAACCGAGCATGCGCATGGTGTCGAGCCGATGTTGTCCAAAGCCGAGCGAACGGAGATTCGCAAACGCTTCGCCGACAGCCCCGTCACACTCGTGGGCTATGGCTCCAATGCGCAGTACCACGAAGCCGACCCCGAAAAATTGCAGGCGAATATCGAACTCACCAAGAAGTACATCGATCTCATGCACGACTGCGGCGGCAGTGGCGTGAAGGTCAAACCCAACGCTTTACCGGATGATGTGCCTCATGATCAGACGATCGAACAGATCGGCAAGGCTCTCAATCAGGTTGCGGCCTACGGAGAAGGATTCGGACAACAGATTCGCGTCGAAGTGCACGGCCGGCAAACAAGCGAACTCCCCATCATGAAGGCCATCTTCGATGTCGCCGATCATCCCAACTCAACCATCTGCTGGAACTCGAACGACGTCGACCTGAATGGTGAAGGCCTTGAGCACAACTTCAACCTCGTCAAGGACCGTTTCGGTGACACCGTCCATGTGCGAGAGTTGAACATGGGAGACTATCCGTATCAGCAACTGATGAATCTGTTCGCTGACATGGATTACAGCGGGTGGATTCTGCTGGAAGCACGCACGAATCCCGAGGACAAAGTCGCGGCGCTGATCGAACAGCGTGAGGTATTCGAGCAGATGTTGGCCACTTATCGAGGTCCTGACAACTTGTTGGCAGCAGACGATCATTCACCAGTTCCGTCGATTGAAGTGACTCCAGCACCTATCGCCCAGAGGACAGACCAAGGTGGATGCTGTCAATTTCAGTCCTATGCTCCTCCCATTTGCTCAACCCCATGCCACATGGCCCCCTTGAGTCTTGGGCGACGAGTTCGACGATTCAGATACCGCTTCCGTCGTTGAAGCATAGTAGCACTTCTTGTCCGCTGCTCGGGTTGGACATCCGGAAGGCGAAATAGCGAGCGGATCAGGCTGTCGGGCAGAGGCCGAGTGCGTCGAGAATGCGCTCGCAGGCTTGGGACTGATTGAGCACGTAGAAGTGCATGCCGGGCACACCGGAGTCGATCAGTTCGCGACATTGGTCGATGGCATATTCCACGCCAATGTCGAACTGGGCTCGATCGTCATCCTGCACAGCTTCAAGGCGTTGAGAGAGATCCTTAGGGAAAAACGCCTGACACATACTGGTGATACGCTTAATGCGGGCGAACGAGGTGATCGGCATGATCCCCGGTACGAGCGGAACAGAGATCCCTGCAGCCGAGTAAGCATCGCGAAAGCGAAAGAAGTTGCTGTTGTTGTAGAACAACTGAGTGAACACAGCATTGGCTCCCGCATCAACCTTGCGTTTGAGGTTGTCGAGATCGGTTTTGGCGTCGGGAGCCTCCGGATGTTTCTCTGGATAGCCCGCGACTCCGATGCCCATGTCAGGGGTATGCGCGCGAATGAGTTCGACGAGTTCGTTCGCATGACGGAGTCCGCCCTCGACCGCCTGAAAGGTCTCTTCGCCCAGCGGTGGATCACCCCGCAAGGCCATGATGTTGCGGATACCATTGGCGTGCGCGTATGTCAGCCAGTCCTTCAACTCATCAACCGTTGAGCCGACACAGGTGAAGTGAGCCGTCGCAGGGGTGTTGAGTTCACTCTGAATTCGGTGGCAGAGTTCGACCGTCCGTGTCTGGGTGGACCCACCCGCTCCATAGGTGCAGGACACGAATGCAGGAGCAAATGCCTTAAGCCGCTGAAGGTGTTCGAAGAGGGCATCGTCTCCCTGGGAGGTCTTCGGCGGGAAGATCTCGATGGAAAGATCGAGCGAATTCGGCTGATACAGGTCACGCATGGTTTGCATGTGGGATTGGTTTGTCGTGTTCAGCAATGCACTTGCCCGATTCCAAATGGGTCAGGCAGCGCGAACGGTCGTGCCTTTGGGCGATTCAACCGATGCATCCGATTCTTGCAGACCGGGTTGACTTTCTGCAAACAACTCCCGAATTCGCTGTTTGGCGGATTCCGAAACCCGCCCATCCCTGTGGACGACAGGCGATGACGCGGGCTTGACGGAAGCGGTCAAAAGCGTGTCCGAGTTGTGCCGGGCAAAGGGGTTTCGACCCGAAAGTGCCTGCACCAGCAGATGACGGGGTGACGGTTTCACAAAGGGGCCTCGGTTAACCGACGCGTCTCGGCAGTTGTGAGGGAAGATCCGATGTAGCTCAAAACCGGCGGTCACCAGAGCGGCCTGCAGTTGACCCATATCGAACCCTTCACCCGGCTTGTTATGGAATTCGGCGACGGCGTTCCATGTCTGCACTTGCTCGGAACCGTGGAACACGCGACGCCGTCCAAGAGACAGCATCTGGTAGACCGGTCGCCGGAGTGCGTAGAGTTGCAGCGCCAGCCATCCCCACTGAGCGGCCCGGCCATTCGGATCAAAGTCGGTCAGGAACACGCCGCCCGTGCTGAGCGCACGATGGGCCTGCTGGATCAGCCGATCAGGACGGTACAGGTGATGCAGGACGGACGAGGCCGTGACCAGTCCAAGCGACGATTCCGCGAAGGGCAGTCTCTCCGCGTCGCCAAGCACGGCGTGATAACCCTTGCGGCGGACGGCTCGTAAACCGGACAGACTGACATCCATGCCGATCTTCGGACCGTCGAGGACAGCCGAGAAGAACTCGAGCACATTTCCTGCGCCACATCCGACATCGACGTGAGTGCCGGTCCGCGAGTTCGTCGCTTCGCGGTACGCATTGACAAGACGTGATCGCGTCACTTCGTCCGCATGGACTCCTTCGGTGTCATAGGCATCAGAGATCTCGTCATACACATGGATGTTGGCTGCTTTGACGTCCTGTTCCGTCGGGTCGACCTGACTGACGTCCTGGTCGAGTTCGCCGAACGTCTGCTCCAGCACTCGGGACCAGAGGATCGGGATACCGTCAGCCGAGATGGGAAACATCCGACGACAGCTGTTGCAGACGATCTGATGGTCCGGCCGAGACTCCTCACGAAGCGCGATTCGCCACTCGTCAGCACGTGCGTCGGAGGCGGACTCAATTGACAAGCGATGAGGCTCTTGGCATTCCGGACAACTGAGATGCGGAAGCAGATCATGCAGAGATGTGGACATAGGCATGGGGCGAGGTCCAAGAGGAGGGCGAACGTCGATCCAAGACCGGCTGGCGGTCTCAAGCGACTTTCGGATGTGAGGAGATGATTGAGCGGACGGCGAAGTCAAGTCATCGTCCGTGAGAGAGGAGCGGTACTTTTAGCCGGAGTTCCCCCATCGCGCAAGTCGAGATTCTCGAGCCCCTCATTGCTCTGAAGGGTGATTCATGAGCGGCGAATTCTCCGAAATCCTGTGATACAAGGGAGAAGAGACGTTGTTGGAGGGCGGCGGACTGACTATCTTCCTTCAAGACAATGGCGGCACAAACCACGAATTCGGCAAGATTCGCCTGAATTCACCAGTCGATTGACGCTCGGAGCTCGATCCGACTTCCTCTGAGGGTCTCCTCTGGTCCTCACAGAGCCGTCTTCAACAGATCCGTCTTTTGGACTACACACGCATTCATTCTCATTCAGAGAACAAAGGCAAAGCACGATGTCGACGACAGAAACTCTCCCCTATCGCGTGAAGGATATCTCACTCGCCGATTTTGGCCGTAAGGAGATCGAACTTGCTGAGATCGAAATGCCCGGTCTGATGGCACTTCGCGAGAAGTATGGGGAAAGCAAGCCCCTCAAGGGAGCACGGATCGCCGGTTGTCTGCATATGACGATCCAGACAGCCGTCCTGATGGAAACGCTGGTCGAGTTGGGTGCCGAAGTCCGTTGGTCGAGCTGCAACATCTTCTCAACCCAGGATCATGCAGCCGCAGCGATGGCAGCAGCCGGCATCGCCGTTTTCGCGTGGAAGGGCATGAATGAGGAGGAATTCGACTGGTGCATCGAGCAGACGCTGTTTTGGCCGGATGGCAAGCCGCTCAACCTGATTCTCGATGACGGCGGCGACCTCACCTACATGGTGCACCAGAAGTATCCCGAGCTCATGGAGGGGATCAAAGGTCTTACCGAAGAGACGACAACAGGCGTGCATCGCCTGCATCAGATGCACGAAGAGGGAAAATTGGGCATGCCCGCAATCAATGTCAACGACTCTGTGACGAAGAGCAAGTTTGACAACCTTTACGGCTGCCGTGAGTCACTGGCAGACGGCATCAAGCGTGCAACCGACGTGATGGTTGCCGGCAAAGTTGTGGTGATCTGCGGATACGGCGATGTTGGCAAGGGTTGCGCCGACGCGATGAAGGGTCTGGGTGCGCGGGTGATCATCACCGAGATTGACCCGATCTGTGCGCTCCAGGCTGCCATGGAGGGCTACGAGGTCACCACGGTTGAGGAAGTGGCCAATGCCGGGGACATCTTCGTGACCACGACCGGCTGTCGTGACGTCATTCGCGGTGAACATCTGGATGCCATGAAGCACAACGCGATTGTCTGCAATATCGGCCACTTTGATCTCGAGATCGACATCGCGTACTTGAACGGACGGTCGGATGTCGAAAAAGAATCAATAAAAAAGGACTCCGACGTCGGCGGTCCGGTCGATAAATATACCTATCCCGATGGCAAGAGCCTGTTGGTTCTTGCTGAGGGTCGATTGGTGAATCTGGGATGCGCGACCGGACATCCGTCGTTTGTGATGTCAAACAGTTTTACCAACCAGACGATCGGGCAAATCGAGCTGTGGACTCGCGGTGATGAGTACGAGATCGGCGTGCATGTGCTGCCGAAGCATCTCGACGAGGAAGTCGCCCGGCTCCACCTCGACAAACTGGGGGTGAAGTTGACCAAGCTCACTCCCGAGCAGGCGAAGTACATCAACGTCCCTGTCGATGGGCCGTTCAAGCCTGACTACTATCGGTACTGACCACACCGCCAATTGAGCAGGGGCCGTCAACTTGAAACCGGAACTGGCCAAGGACGGCCGCCTCTGCCTCAAGGCGAAAGCAGGCCCCACGACGACCCGATTGTCCGACCAGGATGCAACCCACCCGTGGCCGGATACCTTGTTCCCGTTGCCGTTGACGTACTTCGAGAACTACATGTTGGTCGATGACCGGCCGACACATCCGATGTCGATCTTCGTCGACATCCGGCTTTCCGGTGATCTCAAGCGTGACGCATTCGAGCAGGCCTATCAGAAGTCGCTGGATAGGCATCCGCTTTTGCAATGTGTCGTTCGGAAGATCAGACGACGCTGGCACTGGACTCCGGCATGTCATCTGATCAAACCGGTGAAATGGGCCTCGGATAGCAATGCTCGACCGGCTGAGGGACAAAGCCACATCGACCTGCAGTTAGAAACCGGTCTGAGAACCTGGGTGGAACATCAACCCGATCAGTCGCGGGTTGGCTTCCAGTTTCATCATGCTGCTACTGATGGTCTGGGAGCGGTTAAGTTTATCGGCGACCTGCTGGCCATCTACGGTCAATTGACGACACCCGAGGGCGAGGAATCACCTGAGCTGCTGCCCGTCACCTTCGGGAAACTGCGAGACCGTGGACAACTCTGGACCGAGGGACAGTCCCGCATCGCAAGCATGCGGCGAGTGCTCGAATGCACGTGGGAGTTCGTCACTCAGGTTCCCAAACCGCTTGCTACTCCGCCCCGCGCTCGTTTGCATGAGGCAAGCGAACCGTCCATGCCCAATATGGCATCGCGAAAGGTCGACAAGGAAACGACCAAGGCCATCAAACGTGAAGCAGCCAAACGACTGGTCTCAGCGAATGACCTCTATTCGCTGGTGTTGTTCCAGACGATGCGGCGATGGAACCAACTGCATGATATCGATGGACGACCATCGACCATGAGAGTCGGCGTCCCGGTGACGCTGAGGACGCCGCACCACGAGGACTCGCCTGCAGCGAACATCCTCAGCTACATGGCGCTGACGTCGTTCGCGGATGATGATCCGGATCAGCTGCTCAAGCGGATCAGTCGGCGAGCTGCACAGACTGTCGGCGGAGTCGACGGGCCGGTCTTCACGCTCGGCGTAGGTGGTGTGATGACCCACTTGCCCTGGTTTGGTCGCTATTGCAGCAACCATCCGAATTACTGTTTCACGACCGCAGTCCTCACCAACATTGGCGAGGTCCGACGTGCCGTGGGGAATCGTTTCCCACTCAGGAAAGGTCATTGTGTTGCGGGCAGCGTCACGCTCGAAGCCCTGCTGGGGACGGCTCCCGTTCGACCGCAGACAGCTGTCGCCATCGCATTGGGGACGTACGGCGGACACCTGTTCATCAACGCTAACTGCGATCCGTACACCTTCTCGAACAAGGATGCGCGCGCATTCCTCGATCTCTACATCGAGACCCTTGAGCAGTTGGTTGATGAGTCCCAACAGGTCGTCAAGAAGTCTGCGTGAATCGCTTCGGTTGTTTCACGACGTCCCGCGTCTCTCCAATGGCCGTTGTCACGACCCGGTTGCTGCGTTGGCCGTAAACCAATTGATCGCATTGCAAATCTGATCGGCTTCGTTCAATCTGTAGCGAATGTTGGTCTGCCAATCACCAATCGGAGGTGAGAGATGCGATGTGTTCTGGGGACGCTCCTTGGAGTTGTGTGCATGACGTCGTCACTTGATGCGAAGTCGGTGCTGTTGGTCTCGGTCTCCGGCGAGGATCGAGTGGCTCAGTTTGCCATCGACGAGACGTCCGGGGAACTCACTCCGATTGAGGGTTTTACGGTGAACGGTGCTGCGGGGCCGATGGCGATCTCGCCGGATGGACGGACGCTGTATGTGTCGCTGCGGTCAACTCATCGGGTGGCGAGCTATCGCATCGAACCGCATACGTTCACGCCGTTGAACGAGATTGACGTCGGTGGCAGCGGAACATTCTTGGCGACAGACCGGACTGGCCGGTTTCTGTTCTCGGCCTACTATGGTGACGGACGTGTTGCCGTGCATGAGATTAAAGAGGATGGGTCATTGGGTGATCAGGTCCAGTCAATCGGCACAGCGAAGAACGCTCACTGCATCGTGATCGATCGGTCGAACCGGTTTGTGTTCGTTCCACACACGGGGCCTGAGGCGATCTACCAATTTGTGTTCGATGTGGGCAGCGGACGGTTGACGCAGAATCCAGCCGGAAACGTCGACACGTCCGAAGCTGGCACCAAGCATGAACCGAGACACCTTTGGTTCCATCCGACGGAAGACTTCGCGTACGTCAGTATGGAGGCAGGCAGCGAGATCGGGGCGTTTGGATTCGATTCGGAGGAAGGGACACTCACGCCGTTGTCGGAAAATGTGAGTACGTTGCCAATGGGATTTGGTGAGAACAACTCGACCGCAGACGTGGAAGTCACCCCCGATGGCCGATACGCGTTCGTCTCGAATCGCGGTCACGATAGTCTGGCGGGGTTTGAGATCGATCAGAAGTCGGGAAGGACGCGGAGTCTTAATCCGCCGACAACTCCGACAGCGCAGACGCCCCGATCGTTCAACATTCATCCCAACGGCCAATGGGTCTACGCGGCCGGTCAGGGGTCGGGGGAACTGATCGCCTATCGTTTGAACGACGATGGCGGACTTGCCCCGTTGCAAACGCTGACTGTCGGAAAGAGTCCAGCGTGGGTGCAAGTCGTGCCGTTGCCCGCAGAGTGAGAGTCAGCGATCAACGTTCGCCGGGAACGATAACCGGGAGCGTGTTGACCGATGATGTCGCCGGTGAAGTGAATGTCGATTGATGAGAAGATCGACTTGGTTGGTAGCCGACATTCGTTGCCGGTTGGTATTGCTCAGGGATGACAATCCCTTGCGTTGATGATGACTGTATCTGCTGGCCGGGTGAAACAGCTTGGGGTGAACCGTACTGTTCAATCTGGTTGGTCTGTGCCGCTGGCGCAGCGAATTGAGGCGGTGACAATTGCGGAACAGGGCTGTTTGCCTGCGGGCTGTTGTAGTGTGACAGTTCCTCAGTCTGAGGAGCGTGATAGTTTTGTGAAGGGAGAGTCGCGACTCCTGACGGCGGCGTCTGAATGGGTTGCCCGTACGTTTGATTGATCAGCTGACTGAGCTGCTGATTGCTCTGCTCACGAATGTTCTCATAGGCCTGAGTGTACGACGTCGCCATCGGACCTTGATACTCGGACTGCTGGTATTGCTGAAACGCAGCCGATGTGGGTGCACCGTATTGTGTCGGGGCGTTGACAGGAGCTGCGACCGGTGGCAGTTGATGGCCGAGGTAGTTTGGACCCGGCGTCAGATTCGTTGCCTGAGGTGGAGCGAAGGCGGGGGGGAGGTCTGCGGGGTTCCGGTCTGTTGGCAGTTGACGTTGAGGAGGCGGATACTGAGCCCCATTCCACATTGACCCCGATCCTGGCACAGCTCGTTGAGTTTGTTGAACGTAAGGAAAGAGTTGCTCAGGACCGGCTCCCAGTCCCATGATGGCCGCTTGTCGTCGGGCTTGCTGATACGGGTCGTTCGGATCGACCGTTGCTGACGGGACCAATGGCCACTGACTACCGGGAGTCTGAGGCATCACCGGGGTCGTGACTTGAGGTGAGGTCGTCTCCGTATGCATCGGAGGAGCGCCAAACGGATTCGATGTATCAGCGAGGAGATTGATCGAGGGTTGCACTCCCTGCTGCTGTTGATGGTGTGCGTGTTCCACCGGTTGCTGACTGTAACCATCTTGTCCATTCGGGAGAGGTGCCGCAGACCCTTGCGTGAAGCCCGACGCCAGTCGAACGCCAGTGTTGTTCGCGGGCGGGTTCATCGACGGATAGGTTGTCGATGGTTGACGTGTCATCGAACCAGGAGCATACGATGGGTCTCGTCGTGGGGTGCCGTAGGTGATGACTGTCGGCTCTCCCTGCTGTTGAGCCGGTTGCGATTCGGTCGACTGCATCGAACTGGTCGGGTCGCCTTGTGCCATCGTGTGCGATTGGATCGGCTGATTGTTCGCCATCGGCGGCATGCTGGCCAAACCGTTCTGCGTCACCATCGGGTAGCCATTCTGTGGCTGTACTGCGGACGGCAAGTTCTGCGAAGCATATTGCTGCGAGATTACGCCCGAGGTGATTTGTGTCGGTGAAAATGAGGTGTTTGGCAACGCTTGCGCCGTCGAATCGTACGGGCCGCTGCGGTTCGGTCCGAGTGTGATGGGGCCTTCGGTCGATGGCCGACGATCGCTTTGGTCAATCTTGGCGAGTGCGTCGTTTAAATAGGCGTCGGGAATCCGCGGTTGCGCCTGCGGTCGGCTCAATTGCACGTTCAGTTGATCTTGGAATGGATCCACACCGGCCATTTGCGGCACGAAACCTTGTTGTGGATTCGGGCGGTTTTGCACGAAGGGAGGGGTGGGACGTTGTTGAGTGGCAGCGGTCCGGACGGCTTGTTGCTGCGCGCGGGCCTGCTCTGCCAGTTCACGCTGACGTCGACCCTCTTCCATCGCTTCGAGAATCCTTCGGGTTTCCTCGCTTGCGTCTTCGAGGTTGCCATGAGAGACGTCAGATGGCGTGGTTGCCTGGTGACTTGTCTGGACGATCGGCGGCATCGCGTCACCCACTGAGGCGGGCGTACCCGGATTCTGTGCCAGTGCGGTGACTTGATTCATAAAGTCCCTCGCGGTTGCCTCGTCGCCGATTTGGCGAAACATCGAGAGGGCATCTGTTTCGCGACCAGTCGTGCCGTAGAGCATGCCTAGGTTAGCGATGGCGTTCTTGTACTGGGGATCGACTTGTCGTGCCTGAAGCAGGGTGCGTTCACTATCGTCGTAGCGACCTTGGAGCCAGTACGAGTAACCAAGATCGCTCAGGATCGCGGCGTCTCGTGGGTCCTGCAGGATGGCAAGGCGGTAGTATCGTTCTGCACTTTCGTATTCGCCAAGCTTGTCACACAACACGCCCATGCGGTGATTAGCTTTGCCGTGTTGCGGTTGTTCCTTGAGAACACTCTCGAAATGGGATCGTGCCTGTGCGTAGCGACCGAGATTGAGTTCGGCTTCACCCAGCTGAAGATGTTCATCCACGGAGCTGACCGAAGCGCGGGAGTTGTGTGAGATCTGGTTTGTGGGTGGCGGGAGCTTCGCCTCGCTGATCGGGTTGTCGGATGCGGTGCTCGCGAGGCTCTTTGCGCCATCGTGCCCCAACCATCCCAAAAGAGGCGTCGATGACTGGCAGCCAACGCCGGTGGTGACAAGGAGAGCCGCTGTGAGAAGTTGCAATTTCATAAGGCAGCCCACCTGGGTGGAAGGCGAGGTTCTCGTTGAGTTGACCAGAAGGTCGCTCAAACGAGTTGAATCGGAGGGATCAACCGGGACTCTCAGAAGCGAGATTTCCCAAGATAGGGCTGGGAAGTCTACGAAGGCATAACATCTGAGTCGAGTGCAACTTTCGGCATGATCCTGCCGTTCATGCGCGGATCGGCGGAATCTGCGCAAGAGAAAACAGGCACCGCCTCGAGTGCGGTGCCTGTCGTTCAAGTCGAGAAGCTGAAAACCTCGGCAGGGAATCAAGTTATGGCTAGAATCCACCCCCGCCGAATCCGCCGCCAAACCCGCCTCCGAATCCTCCTCCAAATCCGCCACCGAATCCACCTTGGCCATTTTGGAGAAGGTAGCGGTAATAGGTGGGCTCGGCCTGAATCGCGTTGAAGCCGGGGCTGTAGGGTGTCGCGATGATCGTGCGACGATCTGCATCAGGCGTGCCGAACTCGGTCAGGATCTGTGCGACAAGGTTACGGCGGACGAGATCCAACTCTGTGTCAGAGTTGTTCGTGCTTCGCTCGATGAGCACTGGGAAAGGTGCCGACTTCATACGGACAGCAATCTCCAGGATCTTGTCTTTCCCGTCCGGTGTTAACTCCGCCGTCTGGCCGACGAAATCGTGCCGATGGAAGATGAAGTCAGCAGCTTCTGCATTGGTCTCCATCGCTTGATAGTGAGCACGTACGGTGCTTCCCAGCGGCAAGACTTCGGGAATCGCATTGGAGCGACGATGGAATGCCCCGGTCAGCCAGCTGCAAGGACCGCATCCCGCGCATCCACAAGGTTCACACCCTCCACATGTTTCACACCCGCCGGCGACATCGCACGATGGCCCACAAGGAGCTTCGCAAGAAGGCCCGCAGGGAGCCTCACAGGCGGTACCGCAGGCATCGTTGCAGGTACGTCGGCCGCCGAGGTGGCAGCACCCGACAGTCGTGGAGACGACGGCCATCGCGAGCACGCCGGCAGGAATCATTCGCAATTTGCTGGACATTTGCTGTCCCCTATCTTTTGTTGAATCGGCCTTGCGAGGAAGAACCGATGTCTTCGTTGTTGTTGGCCGCAGACCCCTACGATGTCTGCGGTCCTGGGTCCTTGCCCGGATGCGGGTCCGGGTTTGTCGCTACAGTAATCGCCTGTGAATTAACGGCTGAACAGTCCCTTCTTGCCGGTTGGCTGACGTCCACTGGTTTGCTGGATCGATCCCCGCGGCTGACCATTCGCGCCCATCACTGGAGCGGGTTGCATCTGGGGATTCGGTTGCATCTGCGGAGCCGGGTAGGAGTTGATTTGCCCCCCATCCATCATCGGCTGACCGTAGTCCTGCATCACAGCACCACCCTGGTTGTAGTCCGGATTGTGGAAGCCGAACCCGACATTCTCACCGTAGCCGTTACCATTGCCATAAGGCAGCAGGCGATAGTGGCTGAGGTCTGGATTGCCTTCGGTACGATTCAGCTTGTAGAAGTCGAAGTCGTCGGGGTGCGTGACGTAGAAGCCGGGCAGCGGTGGAACTTCTTCGGCATCCATCGGTCGCACGATCTCAGGCGTCACGACGATCAGCATTTCCGTCTCGTCCTCGGTTGCCCGCTTTGTATTGAACAGGAAGGAACCAACGACGGGGATTTCACCCAGTAGTGGGATCCGAGAGACTTCAGCCTGTTGTTGACGTGAGAACAATCCACCCAGCACGATCGTCTGGCCTTCTCGCAACTCGACGACGGTCTGGACACGGCGGACATCGACGCCCGGCACTCCTCCCACAGCGTTACCACCGTTGATTGCAGAGAGTTCGGGAATGATCTGCAGACGAATCAGGTCATCATCAATCACCGTCGGCGTGGCGATGATGGATGTCCCGAAACCTCGGAAAGTGGTTGTCCCCACAAGTACGCCCCCGGTGCCAACCGTGTTCGGGACGGCAAATTCACCACCGGACAGGAAGCTGGCAGGGTTACCGCTCATCGTCACGACGACCGAGTCTTCGAGAATCTTGGCATATCCGTTTGAGGCAAGAGCATCGAGGACAACTGAAATCTCACCGTTCTCAAACAGACCCGTCAGAATGGGGGCGGCCCCTAAGGTTTGACCGACCACATGTCTGGCGTCGGCGAAGATGACGTTCCAGTCCAGTCCATAACGACGAAGTTGTGAACGACTGAGTTCGGCGATTCGCACGCGAAGCATCACTTGGAATTCACCAGGAACCTGTAGCTCGTTCACGATGAGCGATGAAAGGAGGTCGCCACCAGTTATGCCCCCATAGCCACCGCCGAACCCGCCGATTCCACCGGCCCCTCTTCCGCCGGTGTTTTCAACGGCGGGAGTTCCTCGCACGCCACCATAACCACCGCCGTAAATGTCTCCCTCTTGTGTGAGGACTTCACCGCGAACGACCTGCATGATCCGGGCCGCTTCTTCGGGATCCTTCGCTTGTCCGCGAACGATAATCTTTTGCGACATTGGAATCAGATAGACCTTGCTATTCGGATACAGCAGGGCCAGCTTGCGCTCAATCTTGCCGTAGTCGAGACGTCGTTGCTCTTCGAGCGACGGATCGGGAATCACGGTTGCGAGGTACAGCAGAGGTGTTTCACTATCCTCGAACCAGAACGTCAGGTCCGTCGTGCCGAGGTTGAGTCCGATCAGAGAGAACTCGGTCTCACTGAATTGGATGATTTCCACAACCGACGGATCTGCGATGTGAATACGCCGGACGCGCTCGGTCGTCGTGATCAATTGACTGCGGTGCTGGATAAGCTCCAGTTCCTGCTCACCTTTCGGCACCACGTTGATGCGAGAATCATGTGCCGAAAATGTGCTCGGCAGCTGGTATTGCACCGTTTGTGCGCCCGACAAGGGCACTCCGGGAGCAGCTGCGACGGTCATGGGCGCCGCATAGGTGGCCGGTGGGGCCAGCTGTGGTCCCGTGGCATTCGATTGTGCGTAGGTCGCCTGGACGGACGTTCCAGATAAGACCAAAAGGCTGCACCACGCGACCTTCGTCAAGTGGCGTGCATTCATGGCGGACGAGAATCCCGGCCAAGACAATGCGCGTCCCAGGCCCCATGCGAAATTCGGCGAGCTCAACATCCGGTGTTGCTCCCAGTCTTCCCTGACAGTCATGCCGCGCAGTGCCCCTCTGAAACGTTGGGTCAAACGTTCAAGTGATGCGGCTTTAGTTCCCCCTCGAAGTCCGTTGATCCATCAACGGTTCGCTGACCGCGCGTCCTGTCACATTGAGACGAAACAAACTCGCGCTGGTCCTCTGCAATATCGGCGGAGCGGGGAAGCGGAGTTGAAACCAATTCACCCGCATAATCAGTCTTTCCCGCAACTCGCTGGTCCTCCCGTCCTTACCGATGGGGGTCTAGGGCGACCAGGGGGTCTTTTCCGGGGAGGACATGTGACGCGTGACATCGCGTTGGGGTAGCCGCTCGGGAATGCAGTACGGTGAACAGCTCGGGCGACCCCGATTTGATAGCGTCGCAACAACCGATGTAGTCGCGATTCAAATCACCAATGGTATCTTCAGGTAGCTCTTTTGGACTGTGGCCTCTTCGCGACACCGATGTGAACTCGCAGGTCATGGCACAAAAAAGAGCCCGGCCAGTATTGGTCAGGCTCGCAACTTATTCCCAACATCTCGCAGCCGAACATTCGTCATTCGGCGGCGACCAATGCTCACCAAACGATCGTGTGATTGATGCTCGCAGGACCGCCGTATGTCCAGGGGCTTCGGTAGTTGTAGTACGGGTAACGGATGTGCGTGCCCCCTGCATACGCACCTCCGTAGTTTCCTAATCCTACGAATCGGGGTCCGGCAGATAGCGCCGACGGCACCAGTGAATGTGAAGGAGGCAGATATCCCGAAGCGACGTCCTCATAAGACGGACGGGGCATCTCCTTGTACGCAGGTGACGTCGACGGCGCAGCATACTTCATCGAGGGTGTGGATTCGTACGACGGAATCACCTGTGGGATGGCCGGATCGAAGTCCTGCGAAACGGGGGGCGGAGTTTCAAACGACGAATCCGGGTAAGAGTCTGTTGTTGAGGGTATCGGTGAAGAAAGCGTCGGTTCGCCAGCCTTCGCGGAGGAACTGACAATGACAAGTCCGACGATCAAGAATGTCGAAGCGACGAAGGCACGCATGGGTGAAACCTCGGGGAAATCGAATGTGCTGCGGGAATCTGCATATGTTCGTCCTCAAGTTTCACATACAAATGACTGAGGGGCGAACCGCAAGTGCGACCTGCGATGATAATCGCGGCCCCAGCGTGCGAGTTGGGTCACCATGATAAAACGTGCCTGTCAGGTGAACTTTGAGCCGTCTGTGCGGGATGTACAGGTTGATTGAACCCTTTTGCCTGTCGCGTTCTTCCGTCGCGGCCGATGAGATGATCAAGGGACTTTATGCATCGTTGGCCCGTCCAACGGTTCGGTTCCACCACACACGTAGGTTCCAACGCCATTGACGGCGAACTCGCTCCGGTCCGGAGCATGCAGGGAGGCAAATCATGAGTCGGTGTGTCTGGACGATTATCGCGGTCTCGGTCATGGCGGGGAACGGTCTTGCACAGGACTTCTCCATCGGCGGCCCGGTCCAGAGTGCGAGTGAGCCACTCTATCAATACGACGATTTGGAAGTCTGGAAGCACGGCTGGATTCAAATCATGCCGTACTATGGGGGCTACCACAGCTACCGGCCGTACAACTACAAGAACGTATTCTCTCAGTCTGCTCAGTCTGCCGCGTGGGGCATGTCGCCGACAGCTCCTTACTCCCAGCAGTTCTACCATCGTTACGAGAGCATCACGGGTGCCGGCGTCCCCATGTCGGCCATTCAGAATGGCGAGTATGGTCCGCATCCGTCTGTCGGGTACCAGCCACAGTGGGGTCAGCTTCAGCAGACTCAACCGGTCGTGAGTGTCCCGTCAACTTATGGTCTCGAAGGAGTTCCACCAACCGGCACTTACCCGGCGATCGAGACTGCCAACTTCCAGAACATTCATGCACAACCGGCAGCGGGTCCTGAGTACCAGCGAATCAACGATACAAGTGCCCGAATGCAGTACCTGCTGGAGCAGTCACGCCGATAATCGGTTGACGTGACAAAGGAGAAATCTTGAGAAGCCCGGCCCTGAGAGCAGAGCCGGGCTTCTGCGTTCTCACGCGGCGAAAAAACTCTATTCGGCCACTGAAGGAGCTGCTTCTCTGCGACGATCGCGAGGCGGTCGTGCGACAAACAGCAAAAGCTGCATCAGGAGAAACACACCCAGAGGTGCGAAGGCAAAGACGCGTCCCACCATCATCAGGACACGAAATCCCGAACCGACAAGTGGTCGCATCGTCGTGCGTTCCGTCACCCGGTCCAGTGCAGATTCCGCCAGACGATGCCGTACGACTTCCAACCGGTCTTGGTCCCTTCTCGGCGACGCCGTTGCGTCATCCTCGACCGGCGATTTCGTTTCGACGATCACGACGGCATCGGACGCCGACTGCCATCGTTGTGCAATGTCGATGAGATGGCGATCTCCCGCAGTCGTGAGTTGATCGGCATTTGTTTCAAACTCTTCCTGCAGAATCACAAAGCCCGCAGACTCTGCCTTCCGCTGCAGGTCATCCCTTGGATCGAGGACGGCTCCCGCGAAGAGCATCGCCACCGATGCGAAGAATGTGTAGACGAGCACAAAACAGCCCACCGTGGCCATCTGTGTCTTGAACTGACTCCGTTCCGAAGCCGTCTCAAAGTGCAGGTCGATCGTACGTCGCCTGCGGAGAGACCGCTGCATGGCCTCGCTGATCTCATGCACCCGCACAAAGTCCCGCCACTGGGCGCTCCCCGGCTCCCGCCGCCATGAGCGATCAATGCCGGTGAGAAGTTTCGAGAAATCTCGCCGATGTGATACTCGACTTGTCTCAACGCCATTGACTCGCAACACGACCTCGCCATCCTTGTCATCGCCTTCAAGTTGAAGATCAGCTGTTCCTTTGGAACCATCGACTCGAATACGACACCCCGTTGGTGAGTTGGAACGACGGTAAGTGCATGTTGCATCAGGCAGCCCGGATCCCGCGAGTTGCAGCGTCTGTGTGACAAACGAGTTTGCGTCGTCGCCTCCCGACCGGATAAGAGTCACTTGTGAGTAATCCCCACCCAAGACTCGCAACCAATCAATATCATCGAAATGAACACAGGAGAACCACGGATACTCCCTCCCGAAACCGGTGAATTCTGCGTTGCTGCGATCCACCTGGATACTTTTCACCGTTCCCAAACGCCCATCACGGATGAGCTCGCACAGGCAGTCAATCCCCTGCCGATCATAGAAACAGGGAATGAGTTTCGATGTGCCTTCCGCGTCGAGCAAGGACATTTCGGCGACGAACTCTGGCGAAATCGGTACACGCATGGGCACAATGAGCGGCATTCCGTGCGCGGCCAATTGCCTGGCAAACTCCAGCACCTCTGGTCTCTCATCGCTCACAATGACGGCTTCCACCTCATCGTCTTCGAGCAGTGACTCCCAGTCATTGTAAAGACGCATCTGCCCCGCCTTCTCTGCTGATCGATCCGTGAGAGCAAGTGCCACGATCCTGTGTGCATCGCTCTGATGGATGGCAATCGTCAGCAACGAAAGGTTTTCGTTCCCCAGCAGGGCAAATCGTCTCGGTCCGATTGTCGCAGTCATGGCACCGCCTGTGACTTTGCGGTGGGAGCCAGCATTGCGGTGACCGTCTCTCTGTTCACAGGTTGGATCACCCCTCGTTCGGTCACGATCGCGCTCACATATTTTGCAGGAGTGACGTCGAAAGCCGGGTTGTAGACCTCGATACCTGTCGGTGCCGTCGTGCGTCCGAATCCCTCCGTGATCTCCTCGGCCGCACGTTGCTCGATGGGAATCTCGGTCCCAGAGTCGAGCGAGAGATCGAACGTGCTTGAAGGTGCAGCCACGTAGAACGGAATGTTGTGAGCCTTCGCCAGCAGAGCGACTGAGTACGTGCCGATCTTGTTGCACACGTCACCATCGGCAGCGATACGGTCCGCCCCCGTAATGACTGCATCGATCTTCCCTTCCTGCATGACCCAGCCGGCCATCGAGTCGCAGATCAGCGTGACCGGAATGTTGCGTTGCCGAAGTTCCCAGGTCGTCAGCCGCGCTCCTTGGAGGAGCGGTCGAGTTTCGTCAGCATAGACATGCAACGACCTCCCTTGAGCAGCGGCGGCGAAGATGACCGACAGTGCTGTGCCGTCACCTGCCGTTGCGAGTGCTCCCGCATTGCAATGGGTCAGCACTCCCTGCCCATCGTTCAACAGCTCGGCTCCATGACGACCGATCGCCGAACACATTTCTCGGTCTTCTGTTTCGATCCGGCGAGCCTCGACGAGGAGTCGTTCGTGCATCATGGTCGCGTTGAGATCTGCAGCGTTCATTGCCGTTTGACGCATTCGCTCCAACGACCAGAAGAGGTTGACGGCAGTCGGTCGGCTGGACGCGAGATCTGTGCATACCTCTTCGAGACGTGAGTCGAGATCAGCCCGATCGACGTCCCCCGGCAACGTCTGCAGGCCGACGACGACTCCATAGGCCGCCGTGACTCCGATCGCTGGAGCTCCGCGTACCCGCAGCGACTTGATCGCCTCCCAAACATCCTCAACGGTACGGCAATCGATTTCGATCAGCTCGACCGGAAGCCGCGTCTGATCGATCATCCTCAGATAACCGTCTCTTGCTGTGCCGATCCATCTGAGCGTTGGTGTCACCTCAGGCATCGTTGTCGACCGGCTCCTCTGATTGTTGATGAGTCTCGTCTCGACACTCCGACTCATAATCCGCATCATCTCGTTCCAGCCGACAAAGGTGGATGTCCATGTTTGACATGGTCATTCCCCGCTCTTTGACCCAAACGGGAGGAAGTTCGAACTGAGAATGTTCCGGAGTCCGCAGACAGAGCATGGCATTGTTCGCAGAGACTGTCGAGCGCGCCAATCGTTCCAGTGAGCGATAGAGCGGCGAACCAGCGAGCAAGCCTTCGATCATTCGATAAGGTGGATCGAAGAAGATCAGGTCGAACGGCACGAAGTCCGGCACGTTCTTAGGCCGAAATGACGATCGCATGACGTCGGTTCGCCAACAGAGGCAATCATCAGCACATCCGATTGCATTGACGTTCCGCTTCAAGAGCTCGACGGCCTTAGAGTCCTGTTCAATGAAGACGGTGCTTCTCGCGCCGCGGCTGAGCGCCTCCAGTCCGAGAGTGCCCGTGCCGGAAAAGACATCCGCGACGCGGGCGTCTTCCAGCCGACTCGTCAGCCGTTCAAAAAGAGGTTCCTTCACCCGGTCGGTGAGGGGACGCGTGGTCAGCCCTGTGTTGGACAGCAGTTTGCGTCGCCGATACTTTCCCGCAATGATTCTCATGGGTTGAAGGAGATCAACAGTCGCGGTTCGTGGCAAGTGGATGTCACGAAACGCACATGTTCGCTATCCGGCTTCCTCTTCGGCTTTCAGCATCTCGCGATGCCGTCGAATGATGTCAGCCGCTTCCTCCGCGATGCTGTCAAACCGCATCTTGCTGGCAGGGGGAACCCAGCGTTTGGGGACGGGCGGCTCCTGTTCCGCGATCTGTTCTTCGTCTTGCTCTTCCGTCGAAGCAGGCCCCAATCCACCGACGATGGTCGTGTCCCCCGTTGCGGGATGGCCGCTATCCGTTAGCCAGTCGGCAATGTCGTCGTCCGTCAGTTTTTGATCTCCACCCGGCCTGGGTGCGACCGATTTTTCGATGTCGGGGATCTCCACAAGCCGAAATCGCATCGGACCGACGGTCAGCGTGTTGCCAGCAGTCAGCAACGACTCCGATTCAATGCGGACATCATTGATCAGCGTGCCATTACGGCTGCCGTGATCGGTCACGTGCACTCCCTCCTTGAAGGGTTGCAGGGTGCAGTGCTGACGGCTGACTTCCCCCGACCCGATGCGGATCTGCGCTTCCTCCGCACGGCCGATGACGATCTCTTTCGCCCTCAGTTTAACCTCGCGGCCGCGATGCTTGCCGGTGTCGATGACGAGCGTCCACATGGAATTCTCGGGCTCTCCGCTGGAAGTCAGTTTCAGTCGTGACGAGGAACAATGACGGGTTGACCACAATTCACACAATTCAAGGTGCGACCACGATGGACGGCTTTCACCTTCATTCGCTTACCACAGTCGCCGCACGTGAAATGGACGCGATCCTCAGGCATCGGTGTGTCTTCGGTGGAATGAGTCTGTTTCCACATCCGTTCGGACACCGCATGGATCTTTTCGACCAACTCATCCGGATCGTACGGTTTGGTGAGGTAGGCGTCCGCTCGAACCCGGTCGGCAAGACGTCGGGCATCGTCAAAGTCGATGGCTGTCAACATCATGATGGGCACTTCCGCGTCCATGCCTTTGAGTCGTTCACAGATCTCGTATCCGCTCTCGCGGGGCAGGATAATGTCCATCAGCACAAAGTCCGGTCGGTGCATCAGGAACGCGGAGTGTGCCTGTCCCCCGTCACGCGCAATCTCCACCCGGAAGCCCTTGGAACTCAAGAACGTCTTGAGAAATTCACACTCGTCCCGATCGTCATCGACCACCAGAACGCGATGCGTAATCACACCGCCCGTACTCATCGCCCACCGACTCAGAGATGCATGGCTGTTGAGAGAGAAACCGACTGAATGAAGGCGTCCGACAGTCGCCCCACGGGACGATCGACGAACACGTCCATCGCAATTCGATACATCCCATCCTATCTTAGAGGAAACACTTTTGTCACGGCGACGTTGTCCAAATATCCAGTGATTCGCAAGAGATTGGGCGAATGTATCCGGCTGGAAAGCCTCAACACCACACCCCAGACGACTGGTGATTCCGATGCGTATCGAACATCTGGCCCTGAATGTCGCAGACCCTCTCGAAATGGCTCGCTGGTATGTCGAGCATCTGGGCTTCATTGTCCAACGACGCGTGATGGAGCCGCCATGGGCGCACTTCCTCACTGACGAGACCGGCAAGGTCATGCTGGAGATCTACAGTCGCACGGACATCGCGCTGCCTGACTATGCAGCCACTCACCCCGGCACGCTGCATCTCGCTCTTGTCTCGAACGACCTCGCCGCTGATCGTGATCGTCTGCTGAAGGCCGGATGCACTCCAGAGGGCAACATCACGCCACTCCCGGGCGGCGATGAGATGACGTTCCTCCGCGACCCCTGGGGCCTCTGCCTGCAACTCGTCAAACGAGTGCAGCCGATGCTGTGACCGTCAAGGCAGATTCTTCCGTTTGTCCTCAATCAATCGCTCCGCTTTCACTGTGACCTCAACCTCCGTTGGCTCGGACTCTCCAACAGTGATCTTGAGCGCCTTCTCAAGGTACCCGACCCGCTCGTGCCAGACGCGGAAATCATGTTCGCCTTCCGGTAAACCATTAATCTGGAAGCGTCCACCTTCGTCCGTCAAAGCCGCGAAGGGATGGTCAACAACAAGCCGGCATGCCGACATCCAGGAATGAAAATCACTGCGGATGAAGAACGGAATGGGTTCGCGACGCGTATACTCAAATGTGAAACCCACGTCATCCCGTGGAGCAACAACCTCGAGCCATGGCGAGTTTTCAAATGGTCGAATCCTGAAGGGCACAACGTCTCGTTCGAGGTTGTTGCACTGTACCTTCTGTCCCACTCGTACGATGGAGCAACGAGGTTCAAACCGACAGTTGTGAGCCGTGACCAGAGCGATTTCCTCTGGAATCGGTGCATGAATATCATCGGGTGTTTCCTTCAGATAGACGAAGGCATTTGCTAAACCGCCGTCTGGACCGACGAGAAGAGATTCGTCAGGGATGCTGTCTGCTCCACACGGAGAGGGCCATGGTTGACCGGCTTCTCCGCGTTCGGCCTGCCTCATGCTTCTGACAAATCGCTTCGTGGAGAGATCTGGCAAATCAGGGACTTCTCCGACGACACGAACGATGCCGGTGACGGTCGTCGAGTTCTGAGGTTGCTTCAGGGTCGTGTCATCCGCATTTTCCTCGGACACATGGCTGGCCTCCTTTAGGAGAGTCAAAACATGCCGTCTTTGCTCGGCCGCGGTGATTCTCACAGGGGCGTCGATCCCAAGGTCCTTCTGGCGAGCCTTGAGAAACCCCAGCCGCATTTCAGTCGCCTCAAGTTCAGCATCCAAGAGGAATCTCAACAGCTCCAGTCTTCGACTTGCGAGTCTCTTTTGCACCCGGTATTTTTCTCCCTCTTTCTTGTCGATCAGTTTCTCTTGCTCCATACGAGCAATGCGTTTCAGAGCCGTGTCCGCATCCTCAATCGCCGTGACGGCTTCGGGGATCGCGAGTGCCAGATCGACGAGGTCCGCTGCGACCGGGTCATTGTCGATCGCATGAGCCGAACCGCTGGAGAGCCAGGTTTGTCCGACAAGAACGGCGATCGTCAAAGCGGAAGCAAAAGAATGTCTTCGGGTCATGACTCGTTCCTTTCGGGAGGAGACGGCGGAGGCTGGTGGCGCTCGGCGTTGCCTCGCGGCTAACGGACATTATCGAACGATGAACCCCGTATCACAATGGCGATCGTCGTACTGTCGAACTTCATGGGCCGATCCGATACGCTCCGACACTCGGAATCTTTCTGCAATTTCCAACAATGATTGACAACCTGCCGCTCAAGACGCTCACTCACGATGGACTGACCATCGAGGGGTACTCGCGCGCGGCTGTGCAGAGTTACTGGCGGATTCCCGAACTCAAAGTCGGCTTCGACATGGGCGGGTCGCCGTGGTCATTCATGGGGACACAGACGTTCTTCATCTCGCACGCCCATCTCGATCACATGGTCGCACTGCCGGCGTATGTCGCCCGTCGACGCATGATGAAGATGGACCCGCCAACGCTGTACATGCCGGCGGAAGTTGTTGAGCCGGTCGAACGGATGCTCCGCAGCTGGCAACGCCTCGATCGGGGCCGCATGTTGTGCGACATCATCGGCGTCAGCGAGGGAGAAGAGTATGAACTCTCCCGCGAACACGTGGTGACTCCGTTTCCGACCAAGCACACCGTCCCCTCGATGGGCTACGTTATCTGGGAACGACGCAAGAAGCTCAAGGCCGAGTACCAGGGCCTCGAAGGCCACGAGATTCGCGACCTGCGCATGAGCGGCAAGGAAGTCAGCGAGGAGATCCGGATGCCCCTCGTCTGCTACGCGGGCGATACTGCTCCGGTTGGTCTCGACAACTTCCCGGCGGTGTACGAGTCAAAGGTGCTGATCACCGAGATGACGTTCTTTCGTCCCGAGCATCGCAAGGAAAAGATCCACAAGTTCGGCCACACCCATCTGGATGACATCATTCAACGAGCGGAGAAGTTCCAGAACGAACTGATCATCCTCACACATTTCAGCACACGCTACCACGAACAACAGATCAAGCGAGCTGTCGACCGCCGCATGCCGAAGGAGCTGCAAGACCGCGTAGAGTTGTGGCTTTAACAACGCGGACGCGTATGAACGCTAATCAGTATTGATGTGCTTATCTGGCTTCTGGTTGCGTTCCGATGGGGACAAGCATTGCTGATCTGTTTCAGTGACAGGTCCAGTTAAGTTCATGGCGAAACCCGGTGAATCGAACGAGATGCTTCCTGTCGGCCAATTCACCTCGATGGCCCAGCGATAGGAATGGCTATTTTGTGGGGATGGCAACAGTTCCCGTTCGATTCCGGCGATCGAGAATGGCATGACCGCAGCTCCCGACTTTCGGTAATCGAGCTTGATTCGCAGATCAGATACGTCCCGGAACTTAAGAAGTGCGGGCGCGATTCGGAACTCCACGGGGCCCGTTTCATTAGTCGGACATAACCAATCGATGATGTAGTCCAGGTCGAACCAAAGTGAGGCTGCTCCACACTCACCCTGGACGATTTGAAAACCGTGAAAGTGGCAATCGTGCCATCCCAGCGAATCGAAGTCGTCGTCAGTCCACTTGTCTGTCATTGATTCTGTTGGACTTGAGAGAGTGCTTCCCAACTACGATATGCGCAGGATACCCGACGCGCACAGGTCTTCACGGCAGAGGTTGAGTACGCCCCGGTCGGCGATCAGGGTCACGAAGGGGGCGTGCACGCGGCGACAGGCGCGGGAGAGTTCGGTCTGTAAGCGACTGAGACGCTCGGTGTATCCGGCGATCGCCTGTCGATTGACGAGCATGTCGGTTTCGGCACCTCCTTCGATGTCCACCAGTCGCCGACCGCCGAGTTCCGTTGGGTCAGCCTCCCACGCGGTCAGTAACTGAATGACCCACAAGGCACTGGCGCCGGCGGCCAGTCGGCGGATGAGTGATCCCGGATCGTGGGGGAACAGAAAGTCGCTGACGAAGATCCGCACCGCCTGCGGTTTGAGTGGCACGGCTTGTTCATTGAGGAGTTCTGTCAGCGTAGTCACTCCGTCGAACGGCATCGTCTCGATCTGATCAAGGGCTTCGATCCCAAGGGGACGAATCGGCCGATGATCGTTGAGCGGGATCAGCGTCGGACGTCCGCCGATTCGGCCACACATCTGAGCAAACGACGCGGCCAGCTGACGGGTCACGCGAGCCTTCACTCCTTCGCCGGTGGTCATCGAGCGGCTGGCATCGAAGAGAATCTCGGTCCGAGGGCTGATCTCCTCGCGATACATGCGGACCATCAGAGCGTCAGACCGAGCGTAGGCGGCCCAGTCGACATGCCGGATATCGTCACCCGGCAGGTACTCCCGATACTCCTGAAACTCCAGCGAGCTCCCGGTGCCGCGACCCAACAACTCGCCAGACCGCCCGGCAGTCGGCATGCGGGGCAGACCGAGCGCGTACGTGTTGACGACCTGCCGAACCTCCGGATCGTTTCGCATGTCTGGCCAATCGTTGGAGTGAGAATGTCTGCCTCTCAAGAGTAAGCGACAGCCGATCTGTGAAAAAGGAAAGAAGGGGCTTGTCGCCCGATTCCATCTGCTATGATCTCCCCTGTGAATGACCCGCCTCGGCTCCCTCGCTCGAGCCGGCCGTGCTTTGCTGAATGCATCTGCGATGCGTCGCTAATTCGCGAATCCGAAAACCTGTGACATCCCTGCAACCCCCCGTGGTCGCCGGTGAACGACCGAAGACCATCTACAACAAGACCTTCTGGCTGGCGTATCTCGCGAACGTCCTGCTGGTGACGGCCAATGCGCTGACGTTTCGCTTTGCCGAGTTCGTCAAATGGCTGGGGGGGACGGAGTCGCTGACCGGGCAGATCGTCAGCGTGGGCATCGTCGGTTCGTTGATTGTGCGGTTCACGTTGGGACGAGACATCGACGGGCACGGCGTGAGACGCATGTGGATCGGTTGCTCGACGCTCTTCATCCTCGGAGCCGGTCTGATGACGATTACACAGTCTCTCGACTGGCAGATTTATGCAGCACGAGCAGCGTTCACCGTTGGCCTCGCGAGCATGTTTGCCTGTTCGATCTCGCACATTCAGGCGCAAGTGCCGCCTCATCGTCGGACCGAGGTCTTGGGCAGTCTTGGCTCCAGCGGGTTTGTCGGCATGATTCTCGGCGCACAGATGGGTGACCTGATCTTTCTGTCGATCCCCATGAGCCGCGCGGTTTTCATTGCACTGTTCGGAGGCACAACCTTTTGCGGCCTGTTGTACCTCATGCTGGTACTCATCATCACGCAGCGCGATGAGCACACACGACCACACGAGACGCCGGCTGCTCACAAACTGATATTCCGGTATTGGCCGGGCCCCGTCGTATTCGTCGCCCTGATGATGGGCGTGGGATTCGTCGTGACGACCGTGTTTCTCACTCGGCATGCAACTGAGTTGGGGTTACCCGGTATCCGGACATTCTTCACCGCTTACCCGGCCAGTGCGTTCGTGGTCCGCATGATCTCACGCACCTGGAGTCGATCGATGGGTCGACATCGCATGATTCTGCTCGGACTCGCCGGGCACGCGCTTGGGCATCTTTGGCTTTGCCGAGTGACGACCGAATGGGACTTGATCATCCCCGCCATCGGCTGCGGATTCGGACACGCCCTGTTGTTCCCGTGCGTCGTTTCGCTCGGAGCGGGTGCCTTTCCGCCTGAGTACCGAGGCAGTGGGACGACGATCACGTTGGGCTTCATGGATCTGGGGGTGTTCATTTCCGCTCCGATCCTCGGGCGCGTGATTGACACTTACGGTTTCAATGCCATGTTTCTGACGTCGGCGGGGACCGCAATTGCGATCGGTTTGTTCTACGCTGTCAGGACCTTCGGGCTGACCGACGCGGACAGCGACTCAGTTACACTCGATCGACCGGTACAGCCATCCATTGCTGCAGAGACCGAGTCGTCACCCGAACCGGTGCTCGTCTGTGCGGACGAGGCGGGCCTCATGGAGTGACCGTGCATGGGTCACGAATCACCGGTCGACTTTTTGGGCTTCTTGAGCTTGATCACGCCTCGCTGAATCTCGTCGACGACCGCAGCTAACACAGAAGGGTCCTTGCTGCCCACGACATGCTCAACGCGACTCTCCGGAATACCGAGTCGCGTCATGACATTCTCAGCCGTCTCCCAATGCTTGGCTCGCTGCTTGACCGTTGTTGCGAGAAACAGATTGGTCACCAATTCGGCGAGCCGCTGCTCGTCAATCTGGTCCCGATTCTCATAGAAACGGGAGATCACCTTCTGCTGGTATTTCGAATATTCGGGCATTGTGTTCAGACCCCGGAGACGACGTTTGAAAGTTGTCGGGCTTGAGCGGCGGATGTGTCGAGGGTGAGTTTGATCGTCACGCTCCAGCGGCCACTTTCATCTGGTGTGAACTCCCAGTGAGGGATGACCGCTGCGCTCTGGTGCACGAGTTCGAATCCGCCTTCGGACTGGCTGACGGTTTGAACGGGGAGCGTCCAGATTCCCCCGGCAGTTGAAAGATCGAGAGACGCGTCGACGCCCAGCCATTCGTCGACGAGTCCGATGCGGTCGGTCTCATCGATGCCTAGGACGCTTTGCAGCTGGCCGAGTTGACCGCCATCGGCTCCGTAGAAATAGCGATCATCAGCACCTGCGGCCATCGAGGCGAAGTTGAACTCGACGGCGAAGTGCAGTGGCTGGCCGACGGGCAGATTCTCCAGCAGATAATCGACCTGCAACAGTCCGCCGGTGGATGTGTCGAGCGAAACGGTCTTGGTAACGGACACCGCATGTTCGTCCGCGTGGCCAACACGAGTCAGTACGGCTTCGACGCGTCGATCTGAGCGGCGCAGGCGAGAGTCGTAGACGCCCGTCAGAAAGTCGCCGATTTCTCCCTCACCCTGGTCGAACTCTTCAAGCGTCAATCCGGGTCGAAGGAAGTGATCGACAAGACTCTTGCGAGGCCAGCGGTCGTATGTCAGTTTTTGATCAAGGTCCGGCTGTTTGAAATGCACCAAATCGTGAATGCTGACCGTTCCACCGCCGTCACCATTGTCCTGATGGGCGGCATGATCACGTACCTTCTGGTGATACGGCTCCGGACGCCGATTGAGAGTCGCCAGCAGGTTGACGCCGGGTCCGCGCAAATCCAGTTCGTAGAGATGTCCCCCTCGTGCCGGGGCGAGATAGCCGACCAGTCGATCGCTCGACAGGCGAATTTCCTTGCGGGCATCGAGGTTGAAGTCCTCAGCTTCGATCTCTACCCATTTGCCTTCACGACCGTTAATTGCTTCGAGGGCCGTATCGGCCACGATGAGATGTTTGTAGATGGCATTCCTCAAGTGAGGTAGGTAGAGGCCTCCGAAGGCTCCATGCCAGTAGGGACAGTTGCATTGGCCACGATGGAGTTCCGTCTGTGCCCGATGCAGCCGTTCGGGTTGTAGTCGCCCGACCTCGGAGCCAGCAACGCGATCGAGCTTTTCGCTAACCTCACGCATGCGGCAGTACATCTCGTTGGATTCGGGATACTTCACGAGGAAGTTTCGCCAGAATCCGGCACGCACGAACTGACGCAGCTCGCCCCAATCATGGTCGTGTTCGTGAGCGTGCACCAGATGGTGATAGGTGACTTGCTGCTGCGTCGGCAACGCCCACTCGGTCATCTCCCGGTAACTCGAGTCAGGCAGGTAGATGCGTCCTAACGGAGCCACGTTGTCGACCGCCTCTGCCAGTGTCGCGACCTTTAGCCACTCCTGATTCGCCATCAGGGAATCGAAGAAGCGGCGCAGCCAGCCGTCGTCGTAGACATGCTCTTTGGTCCCGGGCCATGTGCCGAATTTCTCGCCGTCGTCTCCGAAGGATACGACGGGCGTCGCCTGTGTCTCGTAGATGTGCCGCAGGTAATCGATGGTCGCCTGCGGATCCTGAAACGGGATCGTGTATCGGAGCCTCTCGCTGCCTGGGAATATCTTGAGCAGTCGGCCTTCGTCCTCGGTCAGGTAGTAGCCGTGCAGTTTCTCATCCGACAACCCGGCTCCTCGGAAGTGGAAGTCATCGACGATCGTGTACTCGATCCCCGCGTCGGTGATGTCGCCGGTGAAGGTCTGTTCCCACACACGCTCCGGGACCCACATGCCGCGCACATGGCAGCCAAACGCCTGCTCCAGGAACTGCGTGTAGGCACGAATCTGTCCGATGCGGTCCCGTCGTGGGATGCACGCGAGGATTGGCTCGAAGAATGGTCCACCGAGAATCTCGATCTGCCCGCGCTCGACGAACCTTCTCAGCCGCTCGACGTACTCGGGATCATGCTCGACGATCCATTCCAGCAGGCTTCCAGAGGTGTGCAGACTGATCGGCAGATCGGGATAGTCTTCGAGCACCTCCAGAAACGGTCGGTAACTGTCCGCCGCCGCCGCCTCGAACACGCCGTCAAAGTTGCCGACCGGCTGATGATTATGCAGAGCGAGGACGAGTCGAAGATGAGACATGGCAGCAGGTTGACCGAAAGAAGGAAACGGCGGGTTCGCTCGGCGCAAGCGGTTGCCCGCCAAGTGATAGCGTAATTCAGGTCAATCGCTCAAGGCTGATTCGGGTCTCTCGATGACCGCAAGGCAGGACGTCAAGCAGTCTCGCGTACCGTTTAGGCAGTTGCAGTTGAGCGACGGAAGAGTTCATTGAGCGGAAGCTTGAAGCCGGGCAGGATGTCGCCGCCGTCCAGCGTGGCTTTTTCGTCGAGGATCATCGTCTCTGTCGGGGAAGAGTAGCAGTAGATCCGCCTGTGTTCGGGATGGACCACCCATACTGCTTCGACACCGTGAGCGAAGTATTCAATCGTCTTCTCCTCAACGTCCCTCGCCAAATCGTGAGTGCTAGTGACTTCAATGGCGATTGTGGGGACGACCTCCCAGTCACCCGTCTCCGGGACTTCGCGATCGAGTGGCCAGCGATTTGCTGAGACAAACGCGACGTCCGGTCGCCGTCGCAGGTTCGCCTCGGGGTCGATGATCAACAGCGCTTCCATTACGGGAGTGCCGATCGGGTGATCAACAAGGAATGACCTCAAGGCGAAGTAAACGTCTCCTGCGATTAAATTGGACTGAATACTCATCGGCGGCAGCTCCACTTTCACTCCGTTGACGACCTCGTACAGCGGCTCTTCAGGAGAAGCTGGCGGGCTGGTCGTCGTCGTCGGTTCTGCGAAGCCGGTTGACATGGGCCACCTGGTGAGATTCTGAGAAAAGGAACCGTCTACACAGTCTACCAGACGGTTGTGTCTGCCTCCAGATGTTCTGGCCCGTCACTCAACGACCGTCTCCCGCAGGAATCTCGCTGCTTTCTCAGGTGCGACCGGGTTGATGTAGAAGCCGCTGCCCCATTCAAAGCCGGCGACGCGAGCGAGACGTGGGAAGATCTCCAGATGCCAGCAGTAGTGCGGGACCTCCTGCACATCAAACGGAGCTGTGTGAATCACGTAATTATACGGCGGGTCATCAAGGGCCAGTTCCAGTTTGCAAAGAGTCTCCTTGAGGACGCTGCCCATCTCCTCGATGCACGGTCGCGTGATATTTTCGAAGTGGCTGGTGTGGTTCTTGGGGACGATGCAGGTCTCGAACGGGAAGCGACTGGCATAAGGGCAGAACACAACGAAGTCAGGTGAGTCGATCACGATGCGATCGCCGGTCGCTAGTTCTTGTTGCACCATGTCCGCGAAGATCGATCGGCCGCGGTAGCGGAAGTAGGCGTCGGCTCCCTGCATTTCCTCTTGAATGCTGATGGGGATGATTGGATTGACGATCAGTTGCGAGTGACTGTGGTCGAGCGATGCGCCGGCGAGGGCTCCTTTGTTCTTGAAGATCAGTCCGTGGACCAGTCGCCGATCTTTTTTGAGGTCAACCAAGCGGTCGCGATAGACCCAGAGGACCTCGCGAATGTTGTCGACCGTTAGTCGGGACATGTTGGTCTCACGATGGGGGCATTCAATGATGACCTCGTGAGCGCCGACGCCGCTCATGACGTCATACATGCCGTCACCCCGATTTGTCAGTTCGCCCTCGACGCGGAGAGCTGGATACTTGTTGGGGATGACACGCACCCGCCAGCCGGGTCCGTTGGGCTCGGTGTGCGGTTCACGGTAAGCGAGAATCTCAGGAGTGGTCGTGTCCTCGTTACCCTCCAGAAACGGGTCGAAGGCATCCGGGTCGAGTTCATCGCCGGCGTCGCTGATGTTCTGCGGACGGGTGAGTCGATCGGGGGCAATAATCACCCAGCGACCGACAATCGGGTCCTTCCGCAGTTCGGGCATGGTGGAGTTGGTGGAACTCATAAGTCTCCGGGATTGCTGATCTGCAGGCGATAGGAATTGCCAACGTGTTCAGGTGTCGGATTCAAACGTGCCATAGCCGTTGTTCGAAATCTAATGCAGGGACGACCAGTTCGATGGACCCTTCGCTGGGGGCTCGATCAAGGCTGTTCTTGTTCCGTGTGATTTCGATCGAGAAGTGCATGGCGTCGCCCGGCGAAAGCTTGAGGGCCGAGAAGGGGACACCGACTTCGAGAATGGTGTCCATCGCCACTTCTATTCCCGCGCTGTTGAGAGACCGCTTCTTACGCAGGAGCTGGGCCTGCGGCGTTCCACCCAATCCAGTGATGTGGATGTCGATCCCCTCGGGCGATGCAAACCGAACGTGTACTTCATCGGTTGACGTGAGTAGTGCATTCGCGTCGACGCGGATGTACACATGTGTTGCGTTAAAGCCGAAGAAAAGGTCCTTGATGACTCCCTCGCTCACGAGCGACATCGTGCCTCGCTCGCTCCCCGGTACATAGTGCCCTGCGTCGATCCACTCGAAGTAAGTCTGGCGGCCATCGACCTTGACGTTCGAGAACCCGCGAGGCTGTGTGTGGATCAGTTTTCGTTCGGATTGCGTGATTGGCTGAAACAGAATCGATGGCACCGGGTCGCCGAGGATTGTGTACACGTTCTGCAGATGCTTGCGACAGAGTTGATCGAACAGCGCATCAAGATCGGATGAGTGATCATCGCCGTACCACCAATACCAGTCGCTCCCCTCTGCGATGTACAACTCCTCCCACGCACTGGCGAGGGACTTCGGGGCGAGGTCGTCTCGTGATTCGGCAGCCTTGAGGTGCTCACGGGTCATGTGGACGCAGTCCCATGCCGCGTTGTCCTCGTGATGGCCGATCCAGATGGCGAAATTGTGCGAGATCCAACTCCCTGCAAAGAGCTGCTTGATGTGATCCGTTGCGGGATACGCCTCCAAATGATCCCGGACTCGAACCGGGTTGATGTCTTCCCGAGAGACGGCTTGTTCATAGAAGTGCCGCAGGAACGACACACCTCCATCGGGGTAGTATTCCCAGCAGTTCTCTCCATCAAGGATGACAGGCACAAGTGCCGGGCGACCCGAGTTCCGTCCTTCGACCGCTCGACCAATGCCCTCCAGTCGCCCGAGGAGATCATCGGCAGCCCGGACTGGCTCGCTTCGCTGATAGTGAAAGCCGATGAGATCACTCAGGCCATGATCGCGGAAGATCATCTGGAGCGCCTTTTCCCCGTCGGCAGCTTCCCACGGACGGTACAGCATCTCCGGATGCCTGAGATGGCCGCTTGGGTCTCGTGACACGAACCCGTCGGTCGAATGGGCAAGGATCTCTTCGTCGGTGGCGATCCATTTGATCCCCACATCGGCGATCGCCGCGATGATGTCTTGAGACACCGAGCCTTCCGAAGGCCACATTCCCTGCGGCTTCTCGCCAAACAACTCTTCATGGAATGCGACAGCTCGCTCAAGATGCACGATGGCATCTTCTCGGTACGAGTCGAGATGTCGCGGGAGATCACAGCCGGGCATCGCCTGTCGGGCCGACTTCTTGTCCCACAACAGAGGCAGAATCGGGTGATAGAAAGGCGTTGTGGTCAGCTCGACCTGCCCGCGATCCGACAACTTCTTATGGAGCGGGATGATCTGCCTGAGGAGCTCCAGTTGTTGTTCGAGCAACCACAGTTTCTCGTCCTCAGACCATTGCCCCCCTTTGTTCAAGAATGCCCGAAGCTCTTTGTTCTCCTCGAAGGCGATGGGGTGAAACCATGTGAGGTTGTTCCAGACCTGCAGGTCGCGAAAGTCCTGTTCAGTGAATCGCGAGAGAGCCGATTGAGCATCCTCGATTAATGAACCCCGCTTCTGGTACAGCTCGAAGTAGCGAGGATAAGGGCGAATCATGTTGTCGACATTCGCCATGAAAAAGTTGTCCAGCAGATAGGCCCCATCCGCCTCGTTCAACCCGTCTGCCGGCATACGAGACACATCAAGATGACGGTCGCTCCCGTGGTGGTCCGTGTACCGCAGAATCTGCACAAGCAGACTGGGGACCAGATTGATCGTGCAAAGGAACTCGGGCACCTCCATCAGGTGCATTGCCATCCCGTAATAGTCCTTCGTCCCGTGAAGACGGACCCACGGCATCAAGCACTCTCCGGATACATCATCCGGGTAGTAAGGTTGATGCTGGTGCCAGAACAAAGCGAGGGAGACGGGTTGCATAGGATGCGTGCACTCAGAGAGCCGATGTGAGTTGATGCGGCGGCTACTCAGGTGTCGAAGGGGGATTGTTGGGGAGACTGGCGAGCGCGCGTTCGTATGTCTGCTCGTACACTTCTGCACTGCGATTCCAGGACCAGTCGCACGACATGCCATTGTCGATGAGGACGTCCCACACGTCATCGTCCCGGTAGGCAGCGAGTGCGTCTTTCAGTCGAGCCAGGAATGCGTCTGACGTGTACTCCTGAAAGTGGAAGCCGGTGGCGATCCGATCTGCGAGTGTCTCCGGGGTGCAATCAATGACCGAGTCCACCAAGCCACCCACCGCATGCACGACAGGAACCGTGCCGTAGGCTTGCGAGTACATCTGATTCAGTCCGCACGGCTCAAAACGGCTGGGCATCAGGTAGATGTCCGACCCTGCTTCAATCTGATGTGCCAAAGTCTCATCAAAGCCGATCATCGCAGCGACCTTGTCGGGTCGTTTGCTGGCGAGGTCGCGAATGAAGTCCTCGTAATGGGAGTCTCCCGTGCCGAGGAAGACGAGCTGAATGTCCTCGCGAAGCAAGTCGTTGATGCATCCCTGAATGAGATCGAAGCCCTTCTGCTCACTCATCCGTGAGATCATCCCGCACAAAGGAGTGAACGGATTCTCGGACAAGTTGAAGCGACGTTGCAGTTTTTTCTTGCAGGCCGCCTTGCCCGGCTTGACGTTCTCTTTCGAGTAGGGCATCGGGATGGCAGGGTCGGACTCCGGGTTCCACACGTCGATATCGATCCCGTTCAAGATGCCGGTCAACTTGCTGCCGTGGTGCTGGAGGACTCCTTCGAGTCCACAACCGAAGCGATCGGTCTGGATCTCACGTGCGTATGTGGGACTGACGGTCGTCACCGCATCCGAGAAGACGATCCCTGTCTTGAGCAGGTTCAGCTGTCCGTAGTGCTCCATTTGATTCCAGTTGAAATATTCATGACCAAGGCCGGTGAGATGCATGTCCTGTTGCCAGAATGTGCCTTGATAGGCCATGTTGTGAATGGTCAGGACTGCTGCCGTCCGCTCAAAACCGGACTGTCGGCGATACTCGATCTGCTGAAGGGCGGGGATCAGGCCTGTTTGCCAGTCATTGGCGTGAACGATGTCCGGCTGTAGATGAAATGCTCTGGCCGTCTCCATCACGAGTCGGCTGAAGGCACAGAACCGCTCGCAGTTGTCGGGGTAATCCGAGCCTTGTTGCACGTACAGTCCCGACCGGTCGAAGTAGTGCGGGTGGTCGATCAAGAGGACCCGAGCATCGGAGCCTTCCAGCCGACTTTCCAACACGACAGCTCGCACTTTCAGGTCGCCAAGCGAGGTTTCGAGGAACCGCCCTGTTGGTTGACGGGGAATCGCCTCGGACATGGCCTGCCGATAGTAGGGCAGAACCAGGGTCACCTCATGACCACGGGCAGAGAGGGCTTTGCTCAGACCGCTGGCAACATCCGCCAAACCGCCTGTTTTGGCAAACGGAACAGCTTCAGAGGCGGCGAGGAGAATACGCATGTTCGAGGACAGAATCCCGAGTTAGCTGAACTTGGTGAAACGGAGAATAGTCAATCGGGGGAGTAACATCCATTTCACCGAGATCGCTGTCAAACGCAAGATCAGGGTCCATTCAGGTGGCCTCTGATCCCTATGACGGTAGGATAGAGTGGATGTCTGACATGCCCCTAAATCGAGACGAGTTCAACTGGCAACTGCCGGCGGAGGCGATCACCGTCCGCATCCGCTGGTTCGGGCTCTGCATGGGCTATGTGCTGGTCAACCTCGTTGGCCCGGGCACAAGCCAATCGGAACTGAATGCGATTCTGACATTAGGCGCGGTGTACGCCATCGTCGACACGTACTACAGCCTCATGGGGCGTGTGTTTCTGAGGAAGGCTCCTCTATTCATCTCACTGATGGAGGCGCTGTTCATCGGCCTGTTATGCCATTTCGACTCAGGCCTCGAGAGTCCGTTCCGCTTCTACTACTTCCTCTCGTTGCTCGTCTGTGCCATTCGATACGCACAACTCGTGACGTTCAGCACGTTTCTGTTGCATGCGTTGAGCTACTCGACGCTCGCCGTCATGGGGAGTGCCGATCATGGGTCACCCTGGCGGACGGTCGTGTTGATGATCGTGTTGATGGGTTGGGTTGCCTGGGCCAGCACGGCTCTGGCGTCGCTCATCAAGACGGCCAGTCGACGCTTGTCTCAACTCAACACCGAATTGAAGGAGAACCAGGCGCTTCTCGAAGAGCGCATTGATGAACGAACCCGCGAACTTCAGGAGTCGCAGGCACTTGTCGTTCAGCAGGAGAAACAGGCCGCATTTGGATTGCTCGCGGCCGGCATTGCACATGAGGTCGGAAACCCTCTAGCGGCCATCAGCTCGCTTGTACAGATGATGAATCGTCGTGATCTCGACGATTACACACACGAACGCATGGGCATGCTCGACGAACAATTGCGGCGCATTCAACGGACGCTGCGTGAACTCGTCGACTTCAGCCGTCCGGCCAAGAATGAAACGTCCCTGTGCGACGTGCACGAAGCTCTTGATGCGGCACTCAGCATTGCAAAGTACTATAAGCGCAAGAAAGGCAAGCGAATCGTTACTCGATATGACGAGCAGTCCGCGCCAGTCATGGCAGTTCGTGATCAGCTGGTCCAGGTGTTCCTCAATCTTGTGCTCAATGCAATGGATGCGACGACAGAGGGGGGAATCATCGAAATCAAGACATCGGCGCATGAGGGGGTGTTGCGAGTGACGGTGAGTGACGATGGAGCCGGCATTGACCGCAGCGACCAGCCGCGATTGTTCCGTCCGTACTTCACCACGAAGTCGACCGGCACCGGTCTGGGCTTATTCGTCTGTCGGCGCATTATCGAGCAATCGGGCGGACGGATCGAGTTGACCGAATCAAGCGAGGACGGGACGACATTCACAGTGAGTCTGCCGTTGCACGAGATTCCCGGGCAGATTTCGGAAGACGCGGATCGTTCCGGCGAACTACAATCTGTGACATCTCCGCCAATCTCACAATCCTGACCGACTGACCGAGAAGAGATCAAACCGTGCCATACCGACGTTCCGTCTTAATCGTGGAAGACGAAGACATCATTCGCACTACGCTGACCGAGTTTCTGACCGGTCAGGGATACGCAGTCGCTCATGCCGGTCGAGTCGCCGCTGCCCTCGAGTTAGCTCAAAAGCATGATTTCGACGCGGCCATCTGCGATGTGCAGCTCCCCGACGGCGACGGCCTCAACCTGCTCCGCCGTCTCCAGCAGATTAACTCGGCGACCAGCGTGCTGATCATGACGGCGTATGCCACCGTCGAGAATGCGGTTGAAGCCTTCACGGCCGGTGCGTTCGACTATCTGGTGAAGCCGGTCATCTTCGACGATGTGGACAACAAACTGAGGCGAGTGTTCGAGTATCGCACTCTGTTGCAAGAGAATCAGAGATTGCGCCGAGAACTCTCCAAAACGGACTACGCTGGGCAGATCATTGGGTCCAGCGGACCGATCGTCGAGCTTCAGCGAGCGATCGCGAAGGTCGCTGTGACCAACTCGAACGTGCTTCTCGTGGGTGAAACTGGCACCGGGAAGGAATTGGCTGCCCGGGCCATCCATACGGCGGGCCCCAAGAAGGACGAGAAGTTCCTCGCCGTCAACTGCGGAACACGCCCCCCAGAACTGCTGGAGGCACAGATTTTTGGAAGTGAATCGGGGTCCGGGAACGGTCGCTCCAAGGGGCAACCCGGCATCCTGAGAGCTGCTGGTGAGGGGACCGTCTATCTGGATGAGATCGCTCACCTTCCACTCGGAACTCAAACCCAGCTGCTGCGAGCAATCGAGTACGGTGAGAGCATGCCGATCGGTGGAACAGAAACGTATCCCGTGCATGCCCGGATCGTTGCTGCGACGGCGCATGATCTAATGAGACTCGTGGGAGAAGGAGAGTTTCAGGAAGATTTGTTCTACCGGCTCGATGGGGTGAAGCTGCGTGTGCCTCCATTGAGAGAGCGTCTCGACGATATCCCCGAGTTGGTGGAAGCGTTCATTGCTCACCACTCCAGAGCGATGGGAAAACAGGTCACAGGTGCGACAAGTGAGACAATTCGACTGTTGATGTCCGCGCAGTGGAAAGGCAACGTCCGTCAACTCGACAATGCGATCGAACGAGCCGTGATGATGTGCGACGGGACTCAGATCGAACCGACGGATCTGCCTCCCGATCTGCTCGGCCTTGGCCAGCCGTTGCCGGATACGGACGACCTGCGGTCGGCCCTGCGTCACTACGAGCGGCTGCACATCACCCGCGTGCTTCGTCAGTGGCCGGATAAACGGGAGGCGGCCAAACGCCTGAAACTCGGACTATCCAGTCTCTACCGGAAGATTGAGGAACTCGGAGTTGAGGTCTGATCCCTTCGGCTCGGCGGCGGCTTTTATTTGGGTTTTCGGCGATAAGCGATCACGGTCAAATCATCAGGCTTATGAGGACATCCCGGTAGAGGTGTCTGCATCCTTTGGTCAGCTTCAGCCACAAGTTGTGACATTGATTGCGTGAGTTTGCCTTTGCGAATCCGTGCAATGATCTCGTCCAGATGAAGATTGTCGCTGAGTCCGTCACTGGCGAGGACGACCGTGTCCCGTGGTGCGAGCTTTAACGGAGGTCCAATTTCGATCCGCATCTCTGTGCTGCCGACGACGTTTGACACGAGATGTCGTTCATCGTGGTGCATCGCCTCAACGGCATCGAGCAATCCCGCCTCGACGGCCATCGCCACGGGGGCATGTGACACCGTCAGCAGTTTAACCTTCCCCTTGCCGCCCACAACAAGAATCATCGAGTCTCCGACGTGGTATGGGCGAGCCTTACCATCATTGATCTCGACGACAGCGATCGTCGTTGCAGCACCGATGCCCAGATCGAGAATCAGTCGGTTCGCTGTCTCGATTCCGTCGAGGATAGCGGCCCTCAGTTGCGTCGATTCGCCATCGACGGCAAAGGCTCTCACCGTTTCGATCAATGTGCGAACCGCCAGTGCCGACGCCTCATGACCAGCCCGCTCTCCCCCTAACCCGTCTGCGACAACGAGGACACCGGACGTCTCGTTAACAGGGATGACAGCCGCAGAGTCTTCGTTGTAGGTGAGTTTGTCCGGTGCACGGGCCGAGAAGAGTGCAGCTTCGCCTGCCGCGACGGCACACGACGTCGGCTCCGTCCACTCATGCCGGGTCAGCACCTGAGCAGAAGGACACGGTGTTGTGAGTTCTGGAGCAATGGTCTCGGCCATCCGAATCCCTTCATGACCCGACGGAGATTTCACCGTCGATCTGGAATTCTAGTCAGTTTTTTGCCAGAAATGCCAGCCTTGTTGAGAGTTGTGGGTTGGCGAGCAGCTCCGACAACCGCGACCGCAGGATTTCATGACATGAAGGTCAGGCGTTCGTTGACAACGTTGATCCCACAAATCGAGCCCGAGTTCACTTGTGGAATCTCTCTCGGTACGCCTGGACCTCGAGAATCGGTGGTCGCTCGAACTCCTCGATCAGGTGCTCTTTCAGGTCAAATTGACCGTCGCTGGCGACGTGTTGCCTCATGATTCGGGGAAGCTCTTCCTCGAAATGCATGCGTTCCTGCCGTGACAGGCGGTTGAAGAAAGTCCGCAGAATACCGAACGCCATTCGCCCCAAGTCGATAGTCTCCTGATTGCGATGGACCCGCGTATCGAGGTCCGTCTGCGCGAACGCATCAAGGCCCATTTTTTCGTAGATGTCGATGAGCATGGCCGTTTCGACACCATAGCCCACGGGGAAAGGGATCTGTTCGAGAATCGAACGACGGCCGGCATACTCTCCTGAAAGCGGTTGGATGATGGCCGTCAGGTCGGGATAGAACAGGCTGAACAGTGGCCGTACGAGGATCTCGGTGACACGTCCGCCACCCGTGGGGCGCAAACCCTGTGAGAAAGCGAGTGGCCGATCGTAGAAGGCTTTTACGTAGTGCACGTTCTCGTCGTGGATCAGCGGCGCGACGAGTCCGTACACAAAGCGTGGGTGAATGTTGTTGATGTCTGAATCGACATACACGATGATGTCGCCCTTCAACAGATGAAGAGCTTTCCAGAGATTTTCTCCCTTGCCGCGATGATTGCCGCATTCCGTCAAATGCTCCTCAGCGCGGTAGACGTCCGCACCAAACTTTGCAGCGATCTCCCGTGTCTGGTCGGTGCTGCCCGAGTCGATCACCGCAATCTCATCAAGCAGCGGATATTTATCGAGCAACTCGGACTTGAGAATGATGATCTCTTTCCCGATGGTGGCCTCCTCATTGAGAGACGGGAGGCACAGGGAAATCGTCAGGCCTTTTTGCTGTTTCACCTCAACGAGTTGTTTGAGATCCCAGAACTGACTGTGATGAAACGTGCGTTCGTCGAGCCACTGGTCGCGATTCATGGATGAGTCGATTGTTGAAGGTCGAAGGTCAAGGGACGTCACATCAGACACACATTACCGCGGTCGAGATTATGCCGGAGCGTCGTCATCACACACACCAGCATCGATCGCCAAAAGCGTCCCGATCAATTGAGCGATACCCGTCATCAGGGGTTCGATCATCACGTGATCCGGCTTCTTGAGATTCTTTTCACCGGATGTCAGCCCCAGGGTAACGGCCGGGATTCCACGCGCGATGAATTCGGAGAGTTCCGAAGGGCTATGACCCTGATCCGGTTCGATGCCGAGAGTTTGCATGACTTCAATGACGGCTTTGACGAGCGGATGACTGAACGGGATGCCGCCGGCTTCTCTCCGAAAGAAGCAATCCAGTGCAGCATCGACCGAGTGTCGGGCCGAGACTTCTGCGACGATCTCTTCGATCTGACGTTGAAGCCGGGTGATCATGTCATCCGAGTGACTGATCACCTCAAACCCAAGCTCAGCATGATCGGGAACGATGTCATACGCTACTCCTGCTCGCAACTTGCCAATGTTAATTCGTGTGAACGGGCGCTGGGGAATCTCCAGATTCAGGAATCGGTTGATGACCCGGTTGAGCACGGCAACCGCGCTTTCCGATCCGTAACTGCGAGAACTGTCCGGCCGCACGTCACAGGCAATATCCCCGCGAATCGTGCCGATGGAGAAGTAATTCAGTCGTCCTAATTGAACGCCTTCGACGCAGATGCCAACGTCGACTGATTCGGGTGCGTGGTCGAGATGGAATTTCAATCCGGCATGATTCCCACGATGCAACGAGTTGACCGTTCCCAGCAGTCGGAGGTCGGAGTTGAGCCTGATGCCCAACCGTGAAAGACATGCCGGCATCATGGAGAGTACGGCAGCCCCGAGCGAGTTGTCACTGATCCCCGGTCCCAGAATGCGATCTGTCTGCACCTGAACATTATGGTCAATGTTGCTGGGCACGATTGTATCGAGATGAGCCACCATCAAGATGGTGCGTTGCCGGGTTTCGCCAGTAACTGTCCCAACTGCATTGCCCGCCTCGTCCTCTCCCGCCTCGGGAAGTCCTGCCTCAAGAAAGCGATCCAGGATATACCGGACGCGCCCTTGCTCCTCCCCGGTCGGCGACGGGATCTGTCCGAGCATCACGAGGTTTGCCAGGAATTCCTCACGCAGCGGAGCGAGTCTCTGAGGCAACTCGGCGACGCAGTCTTGGATCTGAATCATGGAAATTGAATTCGTCCCTGGAATGACAGCGGTGGGTGAATTGCAGCCGGAAGGCTGAACGTCACGGCGACGCGACTGGTGCAAGGTGTCGGAAGCACCGTTCGAGCTTGATGTTGGATCACCGGAGCGCGACGTGAACCATCAACTGTGTTGCAGATCGAATGAACAATTGTAAGTTCTGAAAGGGCGACAACTCCAATGTTGGCCCAACGACCTGTTTGGCATGATAGCATACTTCAGATCAAACGCCGCCCCGTGTCACATTAACCCCGTATGAATTGTATGGGATCAACGGTGTGAGAAATAAATCCCCATGTCGACTCGTCCATTCACGAACGAAACTGAATCGATCGCGAGAACGATTCTGGCTGAATTCCTCTTGGATCATTCTCGGATGCGGCTCGATCAACCGGCATTCGCGGAGGGGTTTAGCGGAGCGACGATCATCCGCATTCAGATCGATGGCGAGGCGTACTGCCTGCGTCGATGGCCAATTGGAGGACTCGCGGAGCAACGAATCCGCGAACTGCATCGGTTTCTTCGCTTCATCGACCATTCAGGGCTGCACGTCTTCCCACTGCCGGTGACGTCGAAAGAGGGAGACACCTTGGTCGACAATGGTGGCCAACTGTGGCAGTTGGAACCATGGATGCCAGGCGTCGCTGACTTCCGGAAGTCTCCATCCGATGTTCGGCTTGAGTCCACAATGCGGGTCCTTGCACAGGTGCACAACATTGCATCGCGCTACGGGCCGACAGAGGCCGGGAGAAAATGGTTCAGCACAGGTCTCTCGCTGCCGTCTCCTGCGGTGGGAGAACGGATCGGCATCCTTGATCGATGGTCCCCCGAAAGAATCAGTCACACACAGGCGGCCATGCAAAACGACCGGGATCGATCGTTTGGCGAGGTGGCAACACGAATCCTTCAGGTGATTCGAGAATCACATGACTCACTCCGGTCGAGTTTGGTGAGCCTCTCGACTACCCATATCCCGGTACATCCCTGCCTTCGCGATATCTGGCATGATCATGTGTTGTACACCGGTGACGATGTGACCGGAGTGATCGATCCATCGGCCGCACGGACGGAATCCGTTGCAAGTGATTTGTCACGATTGCTCGGCAGCTTGCTGGGCGAGAGCAACAGCCGCTGGAGCCATGCACTGGAGACATACGAACAGGGCCGGCCGCTTTCCATCACGGAACACCGGCTGATACGGGTGCTTCACGTCAGCGGAGTGATGTTGGGCGGATTGACGTGGATCGACCGCCGACTACAAGACCGGATCAGAACAGAAATGATGTCGCGTGTGGTCCAGCGGATGGACGAAGCCTGCAGAACGCTCGAACACCTCAAGACCGCACGATCTGACTCAGGCGAAGCAGGGCGACTTCTCTGACAGCTGTTCCAAGAGATCGGCGGGGCAGAAATCCCCAAGGTGAATTCCGCATTCCCAGTCTTCGACTTCGCCGCCGGCGAGTGTTGTGAGTTCCTGAATGCGATCGGCCCAGGCGGAGAGGAGAATCTCATCCTCAACGTAGCTGCGCTCCACGCGACACAACCACTCATCGTCGTACTCGTCGCCGATCACTTCACATGTGAGACAATCGTCGGACAGCCGTTCGGCGAGGTCCTCAGCGACTTGTCGATGCGAGAAACTGAGGGTCATGCGCACCATCCAGCGGTAGCTTTTCGCGTTCTTAAAGTCCGTAACCCTGGCCAGGACATCTGCACCGAAGGACTTATTCATGGTCTCATTTTCATATGGCTGCGAGTGGCGCAGCGGAGAGTGACGGGACTCATTCAGTGAAGTCGTTCGCCAGACGAAGCTGGCGACGGAGTAACCTTCACAGCGAGGAACGTGAATTGACCGGGGCAGAACACCCTGACGGAGAACCGTAGGTCACGCATTCATCGAAGGCAAACCGCTCTTCGACAATTCGAGAGAAAGAACAGCAGACGTTGCGTTTCGGCAACATCCTTCAGATCCCCATGTTACTGAGCCCGTCAGCAATACGGCCAATGAGTTGGCTGGTATGAGGATGGGCCGCTTCAAACTCGACGACTGCACTCTGCAAGCGATCGCCCAGCGACCCGTCTTTCGAGGAGGGTGATTCCCGCTCAGCCGGATCACCGTCAAGAGCGACACGGATGTCGTCCAGCAGCACGCGCAGACGCTCGCGAGACTCTTCGTCGAGCTCTTGGCCGTGCGTCAGCTCCTCGTGGAGACTGGCAAGCGTGTCGTTGAGTTCATTGGTGTCCATGGGGAAATCCAGAGTCCAGTGACAGGCCCGTTGAGTGTCAGTTCAATCATACCCGAGATTTGGAGCAAGCCAACGTTCAACTTCGATGACCGACATGCCGGTCCGTTCGGCGTAGCTCTCGACTTGATCCTTCGTGATGCGATCGACTGTAAAGTAGCGGGCCTCTGGGTGGGCGAAGTACAACCCGCTGACCGATGCGGCCGGCCACATGGCATAGGACTCGGTCAACTTGATGCCAGTGTGCTTCTCGGCATCAAGGAGCTTCCACAGCGTCGCCTTGGGGGTGTGATCCGGGCACGCGGGATACCCGAACGCCGGTCGGATACCCCGGTACTTCTCGGCGATCAGATCATCGTTCGACAGCCCTTCGTGCTTGCCGTACCCCCACTCCTCTCGCACCCGCTGATGCAGATACTCAGCAAACGCCTCAGCAAGTCGGTCAGCGACCGCTTTGGCCATGATCGAGTTGTAATCATCGTGTGCCGCCTCGAACTCAGCGACCAGTTCATCACATCCGTGTCCGGTCGTGACCGCGAATGCACCGATGTAGTCCGTTCGACCGCTGTCCGCAGGGGCAATGTAGTCAGCGAGCGATCGGAAGTCGGATTGACCCTTTCGCTCCCACTGCTGACGAAGCATCCGAAAGGAGAGTTGAGCATTGAGCATTGAGCATTGATGGTCGATGTGAATGTCATCGCCCTCGGAAGTTGCCGGCCAGAAGCCATAAACACCTTTGGCAGTCAGTTGCTTCTCGGAGATGATGCGGTCCAGAAGGGTGTTGGCATCGGCATAGAGCTTCTTCGCCTCTTCGCCGACAGACGCGTCCTCAAGGATCTTGGGATACTTGCCGATCAACTGCCATGTCATGAAGAACGGCGACCAGTCGATGTAGTCTCGGAGGACTGCGAGGTCCATGTCATCGATCGTTCGCAGGCCGAGGAACGACGGCTCGGGGATGTCGACTGTCTCCCAATCGGTTTTGAAGCGGCGTTCGAGAGCTTCTGCATAAGGAACGAGTTTGCGTTCCTGCCGTTGGCCGAAGGCGTCGCGGTCTCGTTGCTGTTCCGCACGCACTTTCTCGACATAGGCAGCCTTGCTGTCCGGATCGATCAGTTTTTCGACGGCGGGTACCGAAAGCGACGCATCCTTCACGTGGACGACCGGTTCGTCGTACTGTTGGGCGATCTTGACAGCCGTGTGTTTGGCAGACGTTGTTGCTCCACCGATGAGCAACGGGATATCGAATTCCTGTCGCTGCATTTCCTTGGCGACGTGCACCATCTCGTCCAGTGACGGCGTGATGAGCCCTGACAGACCGAGGATGTCGGCCTTGTGTTCTCTCACGGTCTCGAGGATTTTCTCAGCCGGCACCATCACGCCAAGGTCGATCACCTCGAAGTTGTTGCAACGCAGCACGACGGCGACAATGTTCTTGCCGATGTCGTGCACGTCGCCCTTGGCGGTGGCCAGCACGATCCGGCCCTTACCACTGGCACCGGTCGACTCCATGT